>JAJZAN010000002.1 GCA_021799435.1 Bacillota bacterium
AAGTTACTGACAGTCTGCCCAGTGGAACTGAAGTTGTTGACATGACTGTCAGTACTTACGGTGCCACAGGTACAGCGACATCCGGAGGGTAGGGAAGCTTAATGCACTAACGGGCCGGATAGTACATTATTCGTGACGTAAAGTATTCCTCATATCATGTTGCGTTCATTTCGGTTGATGCGTATAATGCGTTTGGGAGATCGGGTAGACTCAAGCAAAAAAGGAGGGAGCCGCGGTGGCCGATCACATACTCATCGGGCCAGAAGAGCGGGATTTGGAAACCATTAAGCGAGTGGCTGGCGACTTGGTTGCGAACCCGGACACAAACTACGTCCTTGTGGATGAGCAGCACAGCGAGGTGAAACTACCCCCTACGCTGGTTCGCGTGTTAATGGAGGCCGCGCGGCAACTGGCGAAGGGCAATTCCGTCTCTATTTTGCATTATGAACAGGAGTTGACGACACAACAGGCGGCGGATTTGCTCCAGGTGTCCCGTCCGTATTTGATTCGCTTGTTGGAAGAGGGAAAGATACGTCATCACCTGGTGGGATCGCATCGTCGGATCCGGCTGGGCGATCTTTTGGACTACAAGAGCACGAGGGACAGTCTCCGGACAGCCAATATCCGTGAGATGGTGCGTGTGTCGGAGTCTTTAGGGTTGTACGAGGCGGATGAATTCGACGAACGGGAGCCATAGACATGGCATTTGTGGCGTTTTTGGACACGTGCGTGCTGTTTCCGGCCAACCTGCGCGATGTCATTCTGACCATTGCGGAAGTCGGCATCTGTCAGATCCGGTGGAGTCCCGACGTCTTGGATGAGTTGCAACAGACCTATATGAAGAAATCCCAGGTCGATGGCTCCAAAGCCGAAGCTGGCGTGCGCTATTTGCTCGGCATCATGCAGGACGCTTTCCCCGATGCCATGGTCGACCGCAGCCACTATGTCCATATGATTGCCGCGATGCCGAATGCACCACGAGACCGCCATGTGCTCGCTGCCGCTATTGCCTGCAGGGCAGACGTCTTGGTTACGGCCAACCTGAAAGATTTCCGTGTGCCGGCGGGATTCTGTGACACCGACGTTCAGCATCCGGACGATTTTTTGCGCTACCAGTTGGAGCTTGCCCCGCAGGAATTTTTCCGTGCCCTCAAGGACCTGGCGTCGAACAGACACAGGCCCATGAATTCGGTCCCCGGAATCCTCAACTCATTGCAAAAGACGGTTCCCAAATTTGCTTCCCAAGCCCAAACCATGTTGGCCGATTATCTGCCATAAAGGGAAAAAACCAAAGCTTCTGATAGAGGGCCTGGGTTTTCGCTCAGTACTTCAGCAAATTAGTATGCGCCTTAAGCGGGGTGCCAAGTCGCTAATCGCGACTGCGGATTGAGCCGATCCGAAGACTTCCGTATGATGAACGAAAGGCCAGATATGGGGTGCGTTGGGGTGTCCGAATATCGACTTTGCGAGGCAGACCAGTATTGCTACGACTTCAGCCCCTGTCATGACTATTATTACCGTCTCTTGCTTCCCATGTGGAACCAGTAACGCAACGGGCTCGAACACCCCAGTTTCTTTGCCCAGTGAATCAAGTGCTAATGGGGGCGAGTGTGCATTAAGGACATTCGGTTTGTACCCGATTAAATTGCATACTTGGGGTGTAGACCGTCAACGGCGGGCCTTCTAAGACTTCCGCGCCTTCAACGGGATGTATTTTTTTGTGCAAATCGCGTAAGATAAAGGGTAGGGAAAGTAGGGAAACGGTTGCTGGTTTGTAGAAAGGTGGTGAGGACATGGCAGTGCCCTTCATCGATAATGCCAAAGTGATGGCCAAGGGACAGATCACGCTCCCGAAAGATATCCGGTCCCAGTTGCGGTTGTCGACCGGTGACCGGGTGACGCTCATCTGTGAGGATGATCGCGTGATTCTGATGAATTCGGCCGTCTATGCGATGAAGATGCTCCAGCAGGACATGGTCGGAGAGGCCGAGCGCGTGGGTTTGGGCTCCGACGACGCGGTGATGGATCTCGTGAAAGCGATGCGAAAGGACACCGATTGACGTGAAGGTGTTGATCGACACCAACATTCTCCTCTCCGCTTCATTAAACCCCTCGGGGGTTCCCGATCAAGCCTACCGGAAAGCGGTCACTCATCCGAATGAGGGGTGCATTACCGATCAAACCATTGACGAATTGCGGCGGGTGTATAATCGTAAGTTTCCGCACAAAATTCCGGCCTTGGAACGCTTTTTGGCGCTGGTCTTGACGGTTGTTGAGGTGGTTCAGACACCCGACGGACGCATAGCGGATGAAGTTCTCGTGCGGGATGCTTCGGATCGCCCCATTCTTCGCGCGGCGGTTGCCGCGCATGTGGACATACTCATTACGGGAGACAAGGATTTTCTGGAATCGGGTATTACGACGCCGCACATTATGACGGCGCGAGATTTTGTTCAAATGGACTAGCGGAGCGATCGTTTGACCTACCCGATGGATCGGAGGGCGGGAGCATACTTCAGCCTTGCCTGACTCTTGATTCGGTGGTTCCGGAATGGCCCAATCTTTAACCGGAGGGCGCGGATCGTCATTGTGGTGGTCCGTCAGGGGAGAAGGCATCGTGCGTGATTCCAGACTATCGGAGTGACGGCATGGACATGTGAATGTGGGATTTTCGGTCCCTGATTCTCCAACAGGAAGCATCGTTTCGCATCAAACCTGTGGGCCCCTTTTCTTCGATCCTTGACGGTCCGAATCATGCACATACGGGGGCAATAGCGCGTTTAGCGAGTTACCGGCCGTCCGTCGATAAGCCTCGTCACTGACACGATTTAGGGTCCTTCTCCAGGGATGTAGTGCTCGGAGTAGGTCGTCACGCGCCAGTGTCCATGAACACGCTGTAAATAGGCGACACCGGCTACCCCGTCGACGACCGGCCTCGCATGGTGAGTACCGCCGGCAAAGGCGACTGTCGCCCGCCATGCGGCGCGGGCCCACGGACCCACGGCCACGACAGACTCCAAGTGCACATGGATGCGTTCATACGTAGTCCGATTGTTTTTGAGGGCTGCCATGGTCACGCGATAGATGTGACGGTCTCGGGTGATGAGCGGTGATCCTGGTGCAAAGGTCTTCCCGAGGACATGGGATTCGGCACTCCACAACTGACGCTTCATCGTCGGTGACGGGGTTTTTCCCAAGGGAAGCACCTGTGGCGACAGCACTAACGGATTTTCCAACGCCACCATCCGGTGCAAAACCGGTTGGATGGCGGCTCGGTCGCGGCCCGAGGTGATGGTGACGCCGACAACACCGATGGCCAATACGCCCACTCCACCGATCGCCACTAACCGGCCCAAGCGCATCGCCCCAACCTCTCTTTCTTGTTAGGATAACGGGTAAGATAGTCAGAATGTTGCGCCACACGAACGTCGGCAAAAATGGCGAACTGGCCTTGTCTTTGACCCAGATGCTTCACGGGCGGGCGCATTTCGTCAGACAGCCGGTCTGCTTGCGAGGTTGCCACCGTGGCGAAAATGTTCACGGCAGCAATCAGGAAGATTCGGGGGCGAGTGTGTATCAAGCTCCAGACGTCGGTATCGGGTATCATTCATTATGTATCGAGGGCCGTTGAGTCTAAGGAGGATAGCCATGGCAGAGGACCATTGGATCGACTGCGCCCTATGCCAATTGTGGGCGGAGGGAGTCGATTGGCGCGCGTTAGTTCCCGCAGCCACAGCTGCCCGTCGTCATCACGTCGAGGAATGGCTTCGACACCCTCACACGCTACCTCGGCGGAAGCCGTTTAGTTATCCGGGTCCGGAACAGACAAGACTGATTGTGCCCTTGTATGAGCGCTTTGTGGTTGATTTGGCTCCGTGGCTGGAGCGCCTTTGGAGCGGCGCTATGCGGGCCTTGCCGGGCACTCCGGACGTGACGGCACGCCTCGATCACATGGCTCACTGGCGCCTTAATCTGACGCTGGGTAAGAGTCTCCCCGATCCAGAGCAAGTGGTGGAACTCTGGGCCCAGCACCCTTCACAGGTGCAAGAAACGCCAGCAGAGCAACAAATTCTAGCGTGGTACAGGGCCCAGGAGCCCTGGCGCGACCGGTGGCATCCCTACCGCGAGGGATCCGGGGCCATGCGGCGTGCGCCCATCTGGGGCGCGGTCTACTGCGCGGCGCCAGAACAAGCGGCGGCAGCGGCGGCCCGGGACGCCCGGATAACTTATGGCGGCTGGGGTGTGTGGACGGCGGCAGTCGTGGCGTGGGCCGTTGCATTAGGGCAGAACACGTCCCCCGCAGTGACCGCCGAGACGTTAATACGGGGGATGACGCGGGTCGATCCCCAGCACCCGGGGGTCGAGGCCGTCAATGCGGTGTTGCGGACAGAATTCCCTGGGGAATCATGGGAGGCTTGGTGCCAGTTTATCGACACGGAGTTTACCGGGTATCCCCGTGACCACAGTCTCGTCAACCTCTTGTTGATCATCGGGGCGTTGCACTGGTATGCCGACCGCGATTGCGAGGACATGCTGGGTGCCATCGACCGAGCAGGCTGGGACATCGCCGGAAACCAGTTGATTTCTGCAACCCTGATGGCACAGCCCAGAAATCAGACCGACGCGGTCCGCGACGCCCTGTTGCACTTCCTCGTTGGCGCAGTGGTTAAGGCGCACGGACACCCGCCGAACGTCTGAGAATGGGGCTCTCGACGTATCCGATTAGGGGATGTCTTACGGCGCTATCGGGGGCGTTCGCGCTACCACCATGGAGCCATACGCGCTTAAGTGTAGCCACGCTGGGGCGTAGTGTCGGGAACTTTACTTCCCAAATCCGGGCGGCTGTCAACAACTTTAGTTCCGATTTTATGTCCGATGTGGCCGGGGGTGTCAACAACTTTACGTCCCAAACGGGCAGTGTCAGCAAGTTTACTTCCCAAGTGTCAACAACTTTAGTTCCCTGTACAGCTCATTAACGCGACCACCAACCAGGTGGGCACTCCGGCACAAACCCGTTCCGCCATGGATGCCTACGAGCAATTTATGGCTAACGAGGTGCCGGTGATTTGGCTGCCGTGGGCCCCGTCAAGCTATGTTGGCACGGGGTATCCCGAGCACGCCAAGAACGTTCACCGCACCGTCAGCACCTTTAACCAAGTCACAGACTTGTACTATCCCAACTGGTGGACCGTGTCTCAATAGATTGGATTTGTACAGGATGGGCTGTCCCGGACCGTCGCCGTCCTGTCTGAGTTGGGACTCGGTTTCCCCTCAACCAAAAAAACAGCGTCTGGCTGCACTCAGACGCTGTTTTTTTCTGTCGGACCCGAGGTAGCTTCCGCGCGCTATTGCGCGGGAAGTTTTATGAACAAGTCGCGAGTAAACGTCATCGTTTTCGCCAACCCGCCGTCCCGCACGGTAAACGTCTGATGGTTAACCCCCGGTTGCAACTGTACCGTCAGCGACCCCATATGGATCCCTTTGGGCAGCCAATACGTGACGGTCACCGTGTGCGTAGCGATGGGTTGGTCGGTGCTGGTCCGCGGGGGCAGATCCACGTGACCGCCAAACACCGTTTTGTGCACCGTCGCGTTTCCATAGGTTTCAGGAGGAATGCCATCGACTCCCGTAATGGAAATGAGCCTCGAACCCCAGGGTACGTAAAACCGTACCCAGGAGTGGTAAGGCACGAACAACCAACCGTTATCGATGGCCGGATCGATATAGGTAATGCTGGACGTCTCCTGCCAGCGGCCGTCTACGCGAACAATATGAGTCGCAATGTGATAGAACATCTCGAAATTGTCTTTGTGGCCCAGCAAATTCTCGTCAACCACGGACAAGTAGTCCCCCGGCACCGTCTTGTCCATGGTGCCAGCCCAGTGATAACGCTCAGCCATCGCCTCAGCCCGGGGATTGTTGAAGGACAACAAAATGAACTTGCGATTTAAGCCCTGGTCCACAGTCTTCAAAATCCGCACCAGCTCCGTTCCATGCGCGTGCAGAACATCCTTAAAGAGTGCCTTCATGGCACGGCCGATAAACTGCTTGCGCTCACTGTTGGGCAGATTTCGCCTTTCAGCCATGTACTCCATTTCCAGATTGGCGTTTTGGGCGGTGAGCTTGACCGGACCGGCGCTGGTGGGTACCGTGACAGAGCCCACATCCCCAATAAGCTCATCCGCAAACCATGTGTCGAGGAAGATAATGCCGTCGATGTGCGGTGCGTTGGGGATGGACGCATAGAACTTCTTGATGTAGGCGACTGTCGTAGGCACGTTGGGCGACGTATTCGCATCGCGAAGGTGCCAATAGGTCACTGGAAGGTAGGTGGCAATAACCGTGGAGGCGGGGGGATGATAGGTCACCCGGGCATCTAACAGGTACATGTTCTCGGCGGAGACGTGGGACAGCTTTCCGCGGTCCACGGTCACGTAGGCATAAGCTGTCATGAATCCGCCTGTAGCCCGAAGCTCGCCGCTGTTTTGGAAAATGAGCAGGTACCGCTTGGGGGTCGGGTCCCCGAGAATGTTTTGCAGAGCCGCGGTTGACTGGTAAATCAGGGGCATGTTTTTGACCGCCGTGTTCAACACGGTTTGGGCGGTGAGCACCTTGGAGGCCAAGGGTTGTAAAAACCCGCGAAAGTCACTGGGCCTTACGGAGTCGAGTGCCTGATTGGCCCGCACAAAGTCAGGATAGGCGCGGCGCAAATCTGGTCCAAGAATAGGCAGCGCGGACACCACAGCCGAAATCTTTTGCTTGCCCGTGACCAGGTGTTGTGGACCTGCCCCTCCCCGATAACCTAGCAGCGGCGCAATCCGTTTCAGAGCCGGCATTAAGACATTCATGCCCCTGAGACCTTGGTCTACGGCGCGAAAGGCCTGCTCGCCATCATGATATTGCCGTCCGATCCCCGGTACAAACGATAGGTAGCCCATCCAGCGCATCCACGTCAGCGCTTTCTGGGTCTCCTGATCCAACTGTCGCACACCGGACCGGATGGCAGGAAAGCTGTGCTGCTTGTTCCCCGCCTCCAGAAGACGGGCCGTGTGGCGCATGTGAGACACCTGCCGTGCCAAGAGAGCTCCGGGCACCGCTAGGAAGGCCAGAAACAGCGCAACAAACCCAAACACACCGATGCGCCACATCCACCAGCGGCGCCCTCGAGGGCCCCGGCCCTTCTTCTTCTCCTTGTCGACCGCCACTAGTGGCCCAACTCCTGTATATTTACTGAAGAATTGAGACTCTTCATTTCCTATATCGCCATTGTAGCGGAATCATGACGACCTGTCCCCATGACCTGGACTGCGACTGTATATGACTTGCCCGCGCGCTGCGTCCAGGCCATCGCCGCGGGACACCATAACATCCGCGATGACAATTCGCTTTCCCGCCCGCACCACCGTTCCCGCAGCTGTCAACCGTAGTGCGTCGGGTGGAACTGGGCTTAGATATTGCACCGCCAAATTTATTGTTCGAAGGCTCTCCTGATGGGTTAGGGCGAAGGCCCAAGCCCCGGCCGAATCAATGAGTGCGCTCAGCACCCCACCATGCACCACACCCTGATGTTGAAAAAACTCGGGGCGGACGTCCACCATCACGACAGCCCGCCCCTCGCTTGCTGCCAACTGGTCTATGCTAAAGCCCATCCACTGCCAAAAGGCATTCTCGCGCCGAAAGCGCTCCTCCATATCCACCCTCGTGTCCTCCTCTGCTTGGCCATGATATACTACTAACCAACCTGCCCAATCTCCTCTTGGATGAATTTGGCAACTCGCTGCGAAGGCACGCGCTTTCGTCCAGCATGCTACAGCGAAGGAGCGATCTCATGGGTCTGTGGTTTACCGAGGAAGCCTCGCCGCATCATCTCCTGCAATGGAAGGTTAGCCGCCTGCTCTTTTCAGGCCAATCCCCCTATCAAACTGTGGAAGTGGTCGACACAGAACAGTTTGGTCCCTCTCTGGTTTTGGACGGCATCATGCAGACGACCCAGGGCGACGAATACGTCTATCATGAAATGCTGGCGTGGGTTCCACTTGCGGTGCATCCTCATCCGGAACGCGTCCTCATCATTGGCGGAGGAGACGGCGGCTTGGCACGCGAGGTGCTGGCCTCTCCGGCGGTGAAGGAGGTCACGATGGTGGAAATCGACGCCATGGTCATTGACGCCGCCAAGCAGTTTCTGGGCAGCCATACCGCAGCATTCTCCGACCCCAGACTGCAAATCATCACGGCCGATGGCATGGAATACCTGTCCGACGTCGAGAACTTCTTCGATCTCGTTTTGGTGGACAGCACCGATCCCGAAGGATCCGGCCCGGGCAATGTGCTGTACACCGAAGCGTTTCACCAGCGCGTCCATAAAGCCCTGAAAGCGGACGGTCTGTTCATTCAGCAAAGTGGATCGCCGATCTACAATCCCGAGGTGCTGCAGGCTATCAGCGCAGATATTGCCCACCAGTTTCCGATCTGCCGGGTCTACTGGTGCGTCGTACCCACATATCCCGGAGGCCTCTTTACCTTTACCAGCGGATCCAAACAGTACGACCTCTTGAACTTTACGCCTCTCGAGGTGCCTCACGCCCGCTGGTATACACCGGACATTCATCGCGGGGCGTTTGCTTTGCCGCCCGTAGTATCGCAATATGTGCCGGCGAGTGTTCGTACTGGCCAGTCAACGCTGTCTCAAGGTTAGACGCCGGCGGAGGTCGAGAGCCCCCACCACGACCGGCAACAACCCGCGCCCCGCCCTGCCCAGCGGGAAGGCTTGCCAATCGATGGCCATCAACGCCTCGGCCCGCGGGTCGGGGCGTTGATGCACGATGGCATCAGCGACTAAGAATCCAAACTCCGTGGACAGCGCTGCGCCATGCCCGGTGTAGCCTCCAAGCGCCCACACGCCATCCTGCATGCGTGCCAGATGCGGCATGAGGTCGCGCGTGATAGCGATGCGCCCCGACCATTGATGGGTTACGGCGGATTCCGCTAAGTTGGGAAACAACATTGCCAACTGTCGGCGGAGGGACGGGAACGCTCCCCGCCGGAACTCACTCGCGAGTGCACGTCCCCCAAACAAGAAGGTGTCTTTCCCAACACGTCGGTAATAGTTAAGTTCCGCCTTAGTGTCCGACACAGTCGGCATGTTGGCCGGAACCGCTTGGGGATTGGCCAGCTTGACGGCTATCTGTGCGCTGGACACAGGGAGGATGCGAGATCGCAGCCAGGGGGCATCCGCGGGCGGGTAGGCATTGGTCGCGAGAACGACTTCCTGGCATTCCACAACGCCCGGTCCTGCCGTGACACGGAAGCCCCCGTTGCGGCGCTCCCATCCGCGCACGGGGGTATTCTGGTACAGTTGCGCTCCCATCGCCAGCGTTTGCCGCAAGAGGCCCAGCGCATACCGCCGGGGATGGAAAGCCATGCCGGCAGGGTCGAAATAACCGCCCTGATACGCGCTGGTGCCAACCGCAGATTCAATTTGTCTTGGGTCCCACCAACACCGCTCCCGGGTGCGCCAGCGGTCTAGGAAGCGCATCTCCGCTTCGAGCTCCGCCACTTGACCCGGAGTTTCCCCGGCTTCCAGGTGCCCCACCTGGACTAAGTCGCACTCTAAACGGTGAACGTCCACCAACTCCGATATCCGGCCCAACGCCTCCTCCGACAGCGACCACAGGGCCTCTGCGACCTCCACGCCATGGTGCTCCGCGATCCTCACCATGTTTTCAGACCAGCCCGGCAGGACTTGACCACCATTCCTCCCGCTCGCGCCATCGGCCGCCTCGCCAGCCTCTAAAATGGCCACTCGCAGGCCCGCTCGGGCCAGGTAGTAGGCCGCGGCAATACCGGAAAACCCGGCTCCCACCACCGCTGCGTCGACACGCACTGTCGTTGACACGATCGATGTCTCGGGCACTTCCACCCCGACCGACCAATAGGACTCCATTCAGAGCTCACCTGCGTCGTCAATTTGTTAGGCTGGGAAGTCTGGTGCCGCAACACGGAACTCCTCTTGGACGGCATCCAAAAATCGCGAATCGTAGAGAAGATCCAATCCCGCCAAGGCCAGTGCCTGACCCATTTTCAGCATCCGTTCCTGGGCCTGATCGGACCCGGCCGCCTCCCGCATCGCGTGGGAGTGACCGGGCGTTCCGTCTGGGGCCACCCCCAAGTAGGGATGAATGGCGGGAATCACCAAGCTGACGTTGCCGATGTCAGACGACCCGGTGCCGCCCTTGAGAATAGGCTCTTCCGGAACAATGCCCTGCTCTGCCAGATATTCTCCCACCCGGCCGGCCAGGGTATGATTATTTTTCCGCTCGCTGTACATAGGCGCCTCCGCCACCGTGACCGTACACCCGGCCGCTAGTGCCGCTCCCTCAGCACACGCTTTGACGCGGGCGGCCAACCGCGCCACTTCGTCCATGGTGAGGGCTCGGACCAGAAATTCAGCTTCCGTAAAGTCTGGCACCACGTTGGCCGCCGTCCCTCCATGCCGAATAATCCCGTGCAAGCGCGCCGTTTCGGGAATGTGCTGGCGTAATCCGTCCACACCGACAAAGAATTGTATCATGGCAGCAAGCGCGTTCCGTCCTTGCTGCGGACTGCCGGCAGCATGGGCCGCCACTCCGTGAAACTGGATAGTCAACTCCACCACCGCCGTGGCATGCCGCCACATCACGGTCTTGGCTCCGGGATGAAACATGAGCGCCGCATCCACGCCGTCGAACACACCGGCCTTCAGTTCGGTGATCTTGCCTCCGTCTTTCTCTTCTCCCGGAGTCCCGACCACCCGCACCTGCCCCGGCAAGTCAGGTCCCAATGAGGCTAAGGCGCAACCGGCCGCGAGTCCTCCGGCAGCAATCAGATTGTGGCCGCAGGCGTGGCCGATGTCTGGGAGCGCATCATACTCGAGAAGATAGGCGATGACGGGACGGCCTGCGCCGATACGTCCTTCAAAGGCCGTCTCCATTCCCGCAATTCCACGCTTCACCTCAAATCCCCGCTCAGTCAAAAATCCTGAGAGTCGGTCTGCCGCATAAAACTCATGCAAGGACGTTTCCGGGCGACCATGGATCTCCAGACTAACCTCGCGGATGGCGCCGCTCATCTCCGCAATCGCCTCTTTGACCCGTTTTTGTGCTTGCTCGTAGTTCATCAATGTTCCCTCCTGCCTCTCGTTAGCGGGGCCGCAACTCGGGCGGCCCCGCTTCCCCCACGACCACGCGTTCCGCCTCGCTATGGGAGGCTTGCCAAATCCCGCCCACAATTTCCTCGACCGTCAGCCATCGACTGTGGCGCTCCTCCTGAATAAACCCCAAGACCACTTCCTGGTATGTACAGATCGTCGACAAGGGGGGCCGGTCAAAGGGTGTGTCGGCTGCGCGGCTTCCCCGAATATGATGCAGCATCCAGGGACTGCGACGATACGCATAGATCTCTCGATCCACGGTTTCCAGAACTGGCCCAAACTCACCGTGAATCCACGCAAACACGCGGTCTAGCGGTCCGTGCATCAACTGGGTGTGCGCAATCCATCGGCCCAGGCGCTCAGTGTCATGATAGTCAAGCGCCATCGTGGTTAGCCGGTCTGCCTGAGGACCGGCCCCCGTTTGTAACCTCTCCAGCGATTCCCAAGTCCTCGCCACGGCGAAGACCTGGAATTGCTGGTCGAGCAGCCGCACGCATAACCCGCTCAACATTCCACTGGCTCCCAAAACCAGGGCATTCTGCATCCGCTTCACCCCTTATATAGTGATGGTATCACAGGTCGCCAGCCCATCATGGAGGCAAATAGTCCTTGCAAATCGTCAACACCTGTGGTGTAATGACATTACCTCTTATGGAGAGTGGCGGAGGGACTGGCCCAATGATGCCACGGCAACCGATGCGTTCGCGCACGACGGTGCCAAATCCTGCAGCAATCGCTGAGAAATGAGAGGCCGGATCAATCATTTTTTCCCGGCCTAAGAGGTCGGTTTTTTTATACCTCCCTCCCCCATTCTCGGATTGCTAATCCTAGCTGGCTAATGCCGGCCTGAGGTCGATTATTGATGAGGAGGAATTACTATTGGCCGATAAAATCCAATGGAGGCCAGAAACACTGGCTGTACGGGGCGGCTACGCGGGAGACCAGACCACCAACGCCATTTCAGTGCCCATCTATCAAACGGTCGGATTCCAGTTCCAAGGCACTGGTCACGCTGCCCGGCTGTTTAATCTCGAACAACCCGGGAACATCTACACACGGATCATGAACCCGACCACTGACGTGCTTGAGCAGCGCGTCGCCCTGCTCGAAGGCGGCATTGCCGCTCTGGCGTTCTCCAGTGGTATGGCTGCCATCACGGGCGCGATTCTGAACCTTGCCAGGGCCGGGGACGAAATTGTGGCCTCCACCTCCCTCTATGGGGGGACATGGACTCTCTTCACGTCCACACTCCAAGACTTCGGCATCTCGGTGCGCCTTTTAGCCGAGGAAGATTTCGCTCAAGCCGACGCCCTCTTCAACGAGCGCACCAAGGGCGTGTTTGTCGAGTCTATCGGCAACCCACGCCTCGACATCACCGATATCCAAGCCTGGGCTGATTTGGCTCACCGCCACGGGGTCCCGCTGATTGTCGACAACACCTTTGCAACTCCGTACTTGGAACGCCCCATCGACCATGGCGCCGACATTGTGGTACATTCCCTGACCAAGTGGATAGGCGGACACGGCAATGCTCTCGGCGGCATCGTGGTGGACAGCGGCCGCTTCAACTATGACTCTGCCCGCTTCCCCTACTACACCAAGCCCGATCCCAGCTATCACGGGCTCGTCTTCAGCACGCTGGGAGAGGCCGCCTACATCACCCGGCTCCGGGTGAAAATCCTCCGAGACACGGGAGCGGCCATCTCGCCGACCAATGCCTATTACGTCCTGCAGGGCCTAGAAACGCTCCCCATCCGTATGCGGCAGGAGTCGGACACGGCGCTCTATCTGGCCAAGAGATTGAAGGAACATCCGGCCGTCTCATGGGTTTCCTACCCCGGGCTAAGTGACCACTCGCACCATGATGCGGCGCGTCGGTATCTCAGAGAGGGACTCTACGGCACCATGTTGAACTTCGGAGTCAAGGGCGGACAGGACGCGGCACTGCAGGTCATGGACCGGTTAGCCTTGTGGCTCATCGTCGCCAACGTGGGAGATGTACGGTCGATGGCCATCCACCCGGCATCCACCACCCACCAGCAGTTAGGACCCGAAGAGCAGGAGTTAGCCGGGGCCAGTGGCGACCTGATCCGGCTGTCGGTGGGTCTAGAACACCCCGACGACTTGTACGAGGACCTAGCGCAGGCCCTGGAAGGCTAAAAATGGCCCCGCCCACATGGGCGGGGTCTTTTTCGGTTAAAAGCTCAGCGACGAGTGTTTTCGGCGATGATATCAATACCCGCGCGATCCAGCGCAGCCCGGGCAATGTCGGCATGTGCCCGGTCCACCCTGAGGCTCAAATGCACCCAGTTCAGCACTTTGGGATCCGACAAAGTCAGCGCGGTAATATTCGCTCCGGCTCGACCCACTACCTCCGCCACGCGCGCCAACTGGCCCGGCATGTCAATCAGCGCCAACGAAAACCGGACCGAGTCTTTGTCGTCCATTCCTGTGATTTCGCGCAAGTAGCGGTTCACCTCAACCCAGGAGATCACCCCATATGGCAAACCGCGGCGGTCCGTCACAGCCACCAGGGGAGGATTGTCGGCCACCAACAAGTCCGCCGCCTCTTCGACTGGTGCGCCCTGCGGCACAACCGGAACCGCCTTCACAAAATTCCGGACTGGCTGCTCGAGAACCTCGCGGGACGGCGGTCCTTCGGTCAGCCAATAATCCGCGAACGTCCTGAACAAGCCTCCTCGGGAGATGCCACCGACGATAGCGTCACCATCAGTCAGCATTAGAGCGGGATAATCTTTCAGCAACAGCAGCGCGTCCGACAACGGGGTGGCGTGGTCCGCCTTGGCCTGGCGGTTGGCGATGGTCTCCACGAACATGGCGATGGGGGCCTCCTCAAAGAAATTTCTGTCTCTTTCGCGATGGTTGCCCCGTTCTCCTGCTTTTAGCGTCTTCTGTCGCGAGACCAGTCCTTTAAGGCGTCGGCGATGTGCAGCACGTCAGCTTGGGTATTGTAGTAATGGAAGCTAAGGCGCAAGGCCTGCCCGCGCGGACTGCCTGCAATCCCGCGGCTGCGGAGATAGGCGTCGAGTCCGGCCGGATCCGACGTTTGGACAGCCGCCATGGGTCCCCAAGTGCCTTTGCCCGTGCCATGGCCCACCCACTGGAGTCCCTGATCCTCCACGACCGACTGAAGAGCGGACACCAAGCCGGCGACATAAGATTCCACCCTTTTGGCATCCAGTTGGGCCAAAAGACTTAGCGCGGCATCTGCCACCCGCGCGGAAAGAACGGCCGGGGTTCCCGTTTCAAGCCGGCGGGCCGTGGGTGGAAAATCCACCGTGTGGGGATCGAAGGCGTACGGATTGACACGGCCAAACCAACCTGTCATGACGGGTTGAAGACGCTCATGCCAGTGCGGGTGCACGTACACGAATGCCACACCGCCGGTACCCAGCAAATACTTCAAACTGCCCGCCACAAGAAAATCGCAACCCATCTCTGTCACGTCGACGGCGACTGCTCCTGCACCTTGATAGGCGTCAACGAGGACAGCGGCGCCGTGTCGGTGGGCCCGCTCGGCAATGTCTTCAACAGGCGGCCTAAATCCGTTCTTATACGACACGAGAGGCACCGAAACCAGCTTGGCCCCGTTTAGCAGCTCCCCTGTATAATCGTCCACAGTCAGGGATAAGCCATCCTGGTCGACAAACTTCACCCGCGGACCCGCGGCGTTCACCAACACCTGGGCAATGGACGGGAACTCCAGTCGCGAGGACAAGATAGCAGCGTCAGAGGTCAATCCGAGCGAGGAGACCACTTGGAAGACGGCCTCAGATGCGGACGGCAGGACGGCAATGTCCTCGGGACGCGCATGAATGAGGGCCGCAAATCGCCGGCGAGCCGACTCTAGCGACTCTGTCCAGACATCCCAGCGCGCGCCCTGTTCATCCCATCCCTGCACAAAATCTCCGATGGCTGTCTGCACCGTTTTCGAAAGCGCCCCCTGGCTGCAGGAAGCGCAGTAAATGGTATGTTCAAAAACAGAAAATTGCCCGCGAAACTCGGCTGGGGCGATCACGCCCGACGCCGGGTGTGGCCATATTCCAGGGCCTGGAGCGATTGAATATTGTTGGTCTTGACGCGCACGCGTCCCTGCGGCAGAAGCTCCACCAGACCCATGCTGGCTAGTTGCCGAAACGCGTTCCGGACGAGGGATACCGGCACGTTCAAGGTGGCCGCCTCCTCGGCTGACACCAACTCTGTGCCCGGCGCCAGGCGTTTTGTCACAACGGCCTCACGGTATCGATGAACCACCAAATCCATACGATTTGCCAAGGGCGAGTACATCCGACATTCCTCCACATTGCCAGCGTTGCTTCCGCCCCTTATTGTACGACAAACCAGGAGCGATAGCCAGGAATTCCTGACCATCGCCTCCGTTACTGTCCCAATACGTAGACCGTCACGTTTTGCACACCGAAGTCGGAGATGCCGACCGGCGCCGCGTTGATAAAGATATCGACACGGTCGCCTTTGATGGCGCCCCCCGTGTCGGTCGCCTTGCCGAGAAACCCGGATGGCGGCAGCAAGTTGTCGTGATATCCACTCACATAGACCACCGACCCCAAGGGAATCACGCGCGGATCCACCGCCACCATGCCATCTTGCAGGGGTTGTCCCAGGGCATCAACCGGACCGTACGGGTAGTTGTCCGCGAGACTGGGGCCATAGGATGTCGACACCATATGATAGGCCCTCAGTACCGGCCGGCCATCGATAGTCTTTCGCGTCGAACGGAACTGGCCTTCGATTCCCGCCGCGGGACTCGGCAAAGACGGCTCCACCACCGGCTTCACGCCGCGGGGGAAACGTGCCGGCAGGATCGCACCGCTCGGCCGGGCAGCCGTCCCAACCGCACGGGAAACCAGGTGATGGGCGACCGCTGGAACCAGTCCGAAACCCGCCAGAATATCTTGCCAGACCACGGGGGAGGTGACTCCGGTGGGCCGAAAGTGATGGCGCCTTTGGAACGCTTCCAGGGCTCTCTGGGTTTTGGGGCCAAACACGCCGTCTATAGGTCCCACTTGGGTATAACCCAGCAGGCGCAGGTCGTCCTGGAGGGTCATGACCCAATGGCCGCGCGAACCGAACCGGAGTATTTGCCGCATAGCAGGATGGTGAGCCTTAAGCCATACGGTGCCGGGGGAGGCGGCCAGGCTTGTCCCGCCAAAAACGGCCAGCGACGATGCCAGGGCAACGCCCGCCGTCAAGTGTTGCAACACACGATGCATGGAAACACAAACCCCTCTCGTACCAGATAGCCTCCGGGGTTAGCTGACGGGTTCGGGCAGGGAGAGGTAGGCCCTACGACCCCACGGTCGATTCACCCCCACAAAAGGGTCCCCCGTTTGTCAAAGGATGACAATTCGGCCTGTTGATGGTAGGAAACTCAACGGAATTTGTCAGACCCCGAGCGGCCCGCTCTGCCGCGGTGACAGCCAAGCAGAGGGTGGATGCGCCCGGAAAAGTCGACTCGCCTAGAAATACTTGGGCATTCCAAAATTATCCGTTACCCGAGGAGCGACGCCACCTGACGATTCAGCGCCCGAGCCTGACTCATCGCTTCCATATCATGGAGGACGTCGCCCGGGCGGTTGCCTTCGCCGATGACGTATCCCCCAAACTGCATTTTCATGAAGTCCGCCGTCCAATAGAACTGCTGGACCAGGCCCAAAGCCTTCAGCCGGGGATTATCTCCCCCCACCAACACCAAGAACGCATGCTTCCCGGCCATCCGTTTTTGAAACTGCCATTCAGGCACCCGCATGATGTGTGACCACAGATCGACAAAGTCCTTCATGATGCCGGAGAATCCGTACCAGTACACCGGACTCGCAAACACCCACACGGGACAATCCAAAATCCGCTCCATGATGGCGCCGTACGCCGCATTTACGGGGCCGAAGCTGGGATTGGCGTGCCGTCGGTCATCAATATGCGGCAATTTGTCTATTCCCAATTGGACCACCTCATGAGGCAGCCCCTCCACCACCACCCGTGCCAACAGATCCGAATTGCTGCCATCTCGAGCGCTGCCATTAATCACGGCTGCCTTCATACTATCGCTCCTTCTCCTGCTGTTGCATCTCACGAGTTGCTTCACGTCCCCGCATCCCGTGAAAACTCCCTGTGCTAAAATCCCTTTATGGGATCAACAGGTTCATCTAAGGATATGCATGTTCCAAGCCGGTCCTGGATACATATGCTGACCATGATGGCAGCCGCCGCTAGTTATGGCCTAGTCACGCCGTTGGCCAAACTGGCAGCAACGCAGCTTATCCCGGTCGGGCTGTTCACCAGCTTTCAGTACCCCTTAGCTCTTGTGGTGTTCGGACTGGCCGTTCTTTTTAGTCGGAGACGCTTCGGAGTGCTGACAGCACGCGATTGGGGTCAAAGTGCGCTGGTCGGCGCATTCGGGGCCGGTACGGCCCTGACCTATTACCAAGCTCTGTTGCGAGTGCCCGCTTCACTCGGCATCATTCTCTTGTTCCAGTTCGCTTGGATTCTGCCGGTATTGACTTGGATGATCGATGGCGTCCGCCCCAACACCCGCCAATGGATGGCTATCGCTGGCATTGTGGCAGGCACCGCGCTGGCGGCAGGGCTGGGCGGCGCCGCGTCCGCCTCTTGGGCAGGAATTCTACTGGGTTTGGGTGCAGGCCTCTCTTATGCCCTCATGCTGTTGGTGCAAAATCGATCCACGGGCTCCGGAAGCGTCTGGATGCGCTCCTGGATTAGCTCGCTCGCGGCGGGCCTTATTGTTGTGATCGTCTATCGCCCATGGACGCTCATTGGCGGTCACCCACATTGGACTGCCGCCCTCGGCTACGGCACCTTGATTGGTTTGGCAGGACAGTCTCTGCCGCTCTTACTGGTGTATCTCAGCGCCCCGGCCCTGGGCGGCGCCCTAACCGCCATCTTGGCGTCCTTCGAACTGCCAGTAGCAATTCTTCTCTCAGCCCTGTGGCTCCACGAACCCGTAGGCCGGCTGCAATGGATTGGTGTTCTCCTCATGCTGGCGGCGCTGGTCTCGGGCTCCTTGCCCGACACGTCCAGCGCTTAGCGTTCCAGCAGCAGCCAGTCGTCCGCCCAGTCGCCCTGCCGCTCCAGATACTCCCAATACCTCCCGCCATAGAACACCAGCGGTAACTGCCCGCTGTCTGCTTGAAATTCCAAGGCTTGACTCACCACCAGCAGGTGATCCCCAGCCTCCGTAATCTGGTCCACCCTGCATCGCATCCAGGCCTGGGCCGCACCGATCACGGGCGGCTGCCCGGGGTGCGGCCAATACCAATGCTCGGGATCCGGCAACCGGTCGCTGTGAGCATACGATTCGGCCACATGCTGCTGCTGATGGGACAAGACACTCAGCGTAAAGGCACATCCCGGTCGACTCATCAACTGAGCCATCCGCCCGCGGCGGTGAACAGCCACAGCAACCAGCAGCGGTTCCAGCGACACCGACATGAAGGCATTCGCAGTCATGCCATGGATGTGGCCGTCCTCCGCCTTCGTCAAGATTACGGTCACCCCGGTGGCAAATCTCCCACATACTTGACGAAACTGACGAGCTCTCAGATCCCCCGGCATGGCGGTCACCCCTTCCAAAAATCGGCCCTGACACTTCACTCCATGATTCTTATTTGACGCTGCTGGGACGATCCGGCAGACTCGGCGACCCGATGGGTACCGGTTGCCCTGATTCCCAATCGTACGCGGACATAGCCTCATCAAACCACCGGCGCGGAGCATCCGCTCCCCAAAACGTGGCGCGCCGAGGGTCGTTCAGGTCCCAGCGCACCGGCTGCCAGTCTGGCTCGGCCGTGAGGTAGTCGCCTGTAAACAACTCAAGACGGTTGCCGTCGGGATCCCGCAGATAGAGAAAGAACGCGTTGGTGGTGCCATGACGGCCGGGACCGCGCTCGATATGATGGACTCCGTTAGTGGCGGCCAAAACGTCCGCGATGCGGAGCAGAGACGCCTGCGACTCGGCAATAAACGAGGCGTGGTGGAAGCGCGGACCTGCGCCATTGGAGATGGCGAGGTCATGGGAGCTTTGCTTGCGTCGCATCCATGCCCCCCACAAGCGGTCCTCTCCGTTTTCCACACTCACGGTGTACTCACTGAGCCTAAACCCGAACTGCTGTTGATACCAGTCTGCGCACTCTTGAATGCGCGGAGTGACATAATTCACGTGGTCGAGCCGCATCACGGCCGCCCCATGGTACCGCTGGTATTCTTGCAGCAGCCAGGGAACGGTCTCCGTGTCATAGAAAAACTCGACCGGAAAGCCGAACGGATCCTGCATGCGGACGCAATAACCAATTCCCAGTTCCTCCCCAGCCGGGCAGCGCTGATACCACACCCCCCACCGTTGGCATGCGCTCTCCAGCTCGTCCAAATCGTCCGGGCTCATGACACGATAAGCGACATGGGACACCCCGGGGTGTGTGCTCTTGCGCAGCACCAGGTTGTGGTGCACGCGATCTTCCAATCCCCGCAAATAGAGCCTCTCGCCGTCCACCGCTGTCAGCTGGAAACCCACCATATCCACGTAGAACTGACGCGCTGCCTCCAAGTCGGTCACGAAATACTCGATGTGGCTGGTACGGGCAATGCCGATCGTCATGAGATCCCCTCCTCTTGAGCAGGCGCGGCCGGATCGGGCGTCATGGCCAAGAAATCCCGCACCTGCTGTTTGGCGGGTTCCTTGTCATAACTCATATACAAGGCACCCGCCATCCGCACCGGGTCCCCAAAGAAAAAGCGCTCGTAGAGCACTTGCCGCGACCCGAATGCCGAAATGGCCATGTCCCAAGCCAGTCGAAACAGCTTGGTGCGCTCCAACGCCGTTGTGTTGCGGGCTTGGAAATAGCGGTCCACATCGGACCGAATGGGGCTCAGGAAGTCCCGCTCCGTGGGCAAAGCCATCAGCCCGCTGGCGGACAACTGGTGGATGATCTCCATCAAGCGCGGATATACCTTGGGGAAGGTGTTGCGCGCCACATTCAAGGGTGTCCAGGTTGGCGTCATCACCCCATAACGATTCAGTTCCGCCTGCGCCTCACTGGCCACAACCAGAGCCTTCATGGTCTCGAGCGCGATGATGACCTCAGACATCTTTTCCTGCACATGCTGAAATTGCTCGATACCAATTGTGTCGACAATGAGGCCTGTGACTCCTAAGACAAACTCCGCCTTAGCAATGTTCTTGGCAATAACCTGATGGGTCATATGGACGGTTGCGTCGGTATCCTGGTACAGCCGATTGCACGCTTCGCCGTCTTCGAGAATAAACACCCGATCCCATGGCACGACCACATCGTCAAACACGACCACGGCGTCCATCTCCTCAAATCGCGACCCGAGCGGATGGTCGAAGTGCGACTTGCCGTAGTCGAAGCTCTCTCGGCATATCAAGCGCAGCCCGGGAGTGGAAAGCGGCAGAGCAAATGCAAACGCGTAGGGTCGGTCTTCCTCCGTGTTGCGAATCACGGTGGAGGGAAATACCAGGATTTCATCGGCCAGCGGCAAGGTGGCCAACATCCGCGCCCCGCGAATGACCACGCCGTCTTGGCGCTTTTCCACCACCCGCGCAGCCAGAAACGGATCCTTCTGTTGAGCCGCAGCCAAACTCCGGTTCATTTGGGGCAAAATGAGGGTGTGCGTGAGACAGAGATCGTTTTCCCGCACATACTCGTAGTAGCGGCGCAAGTTCCCAGCATAGCTCGGCGCCAACTCACGAAAGAATGGCTCAGCGCTGGCAATGGCCATCAATTCGGAATTTAGGTAGTCCGGAGAGCGTCCCATCATCCCGTGGGAGTACCGGGCCCAATGCATCATCATGTTGCGGCGGCGAGCCAGGTCTTCCCGGGTGTGCGGCTCCATAAAGGATAAGCCCACGGGGTCACCGGACGATGGCGACGCGTAGCTCATCTCTCGGGCAATGGCCGGGTCGTGCTGCATATCGTATAAATGCGCCACGGACTGGGCGATGTTGCGAAAAGCTGGATGCTCGGTCACATGCCCCTCTACGCGTTGGCCATCAATCCACAAGTCCCGCGGCTGCCGGTTCAAATCCTCCAGGTACTGTTCTCCATTACGAATGCCCATTACGATTTCCTCCTTGTCAATTCATCATTGCCAACTCGCACCAGGCCCGGTGCGACCGGATTGACCAGTATCCCCAACCCTTCGATTTCGCAAGCCATCTGGTCGCCCGGATACACCGGGGAGATGCCCTTCGGGGTGCCGGTCAGGATGACGTCGTCGGGTTCCAAGGTCATAAAACTCGTGAGATAGGCGATGATGTCGGGGATCGCCAGGAGCAGTTGCCGCGTGTTGCCGCTCTGCCGCACTTCACCGTTGACGCGAGTCACGATCTCTAAGACGTCGGGGTCTTTGATGCTGTCCTTGGTGACGAGAGCTGGCCCCAAAGGACAGAAACTGTCATATCCTTTGGCCCGCACCGGCGGCCGGAACGTATTGCGGATAAAGTCACGGCAGGTAAAGTCGTTCGCGATGGTATATCCCCGCACGTAGTCCAAGGCTTGTTCCGCCGCCACCCCGCGGCACGTCCGGTCCATGACTACCGCTACTTCTGTCTCGTAGTGGCAATGGGTGGCGCCAGCCGGATAGTAGACAGGTGCCAGATGGCCGGTGAGAGACGAGAGCGGTTTAAAGAACAGCGCCGGATCCTCCGGGTTAGGCAGTCCCAGCTCGGCCGCGTGATCCCGGTAGTTAAGGGCGAGACCGATAATTTTGGTGGGAACAACCGGCGGCAGCCACTGCACGTCCGCGCTTCGAAACTCGCGCCCGTCCCGCGTTTTGACAACCTCACCTATCCATTCCCCTTCGAAAACCTGGCCTTGATACTGCATCCGCACCCAGCGCATCAGTCCGCCACCCCCGGCAGCAAACCGTACCGTCTCATGACTTCCGCGATTTGTCTCTCATGTTCAGGGCTCACGGCGGCCAGCGGCAGCCGCACGTGAGGGCGAATCTTTCCCATCATGCCCATGGCGGCTTTGACTGGTCCGGGGTTGGTCTCGATGAACAACACATCATTGAGGGCATAGAGATCAAAATGCAAATCCCGCGCGCGCTCCCATTCTCCCGCGGCGCAATAGTTGTAGAGGTCCGCGACGGGTCCGGGCAAGAGGTTGGCTGTCGCACTGATGTGACCCGCTCCGCCCAAAGCCAGCATGGGGTAACAAAGGGCCTCGATGCCGGAATAGACGAGGAAGTCCCGCCCAACCGTATCCAATACGCGCGTCACCTCTTCAAAGTCGCGATTGGACTCCTTCACTCCAATCACATTGGGACAGGCATCGCGGATGCGCTTTAGCGTGGACGGCTCGATGTTGGTCGCCGTCCGCCCTGGTATGTTATAGACAATGACCGGCAAGCGGGTTGAACGGGCCACCGTGACGAAGTGCTGAAAGAGCCCCTCCTGACTAGGGCGGTTGTAATATGGGACAATGACCAGCGCGGCATCAGCCCCCAACTCCTCCGCTCGATGTGTCAATCGGAGCGTCTCATCAATGTTGGTGCTGCCAGTCCCCAAGACGACTGGCACGCGCCCCGCCACCGCGATCATCGTTGTTTCGAAGATGGCCTCGCGCTCGTCCATACTGAGCGAGGCGGGCTCGCCCGTCGTACCCGACACGGAAATACCATGGCTTCCTTCACTAATCTGCCATTCAATAAGCGACCGCAAGGCATGGTGGTCGACCGCCAAGTTGTCATCAAACGGTGTCACCACCGGTGCAATGGAGCCTCGCAGACGGCTGATATCCTGACTCATATCGTTCCCCCTTCTGGTTGCTTTTGCATGGACCGTTCGGTTGATCGGCCCTCGAGGTACGCCTCCATGGTGCGCATGTGATGGCTTGCGACCAATTCTTCCAGCACATGGCCTGGTGCGTGCTCGCGCAACGACTGAACGATGTGGTAGTGCTCGCCCAGGGACTCGCGAGCCCTGTCTGGGACCAGCACGAACACATTGGGCCGCCCATGTTCCAGACGATCCCAGGTTCGCTCGGCGAGTTCTTTGAGGTAGGCGTTCGGGCATGCGTCGCGAACGCGTTGATGGAACTGGCTGTGGAGGCGGTCATATTCCGTTAGGCGGCTGCGGTCGAGGGCCCGACTCATATCGTGCACCAGCATGCTGAGTTCGGCCAAAACCTCGGATGTGAGACGGGAAGCGGCCAAGCTGAAAATCCACGCATCCAGCCGGGCCATCACTTGCATTAATTCCCGGTACTGGTTGTCGTCCATCCCACTCACTTGCGCGCCGACATTGGGTTGGTGGCGCACCAGTCCTTCAGCTTCCAGACGCCTCAGCGCCTCGCGGACAGGAATCGGGCTGACCCCAATCTCGCGGCCCAAGGCATCAATCACCAATCGATAGCCAGCGGAATAATCGCCGTTGACGATGCGTCGGCGCAACAAGGCGTACACGTCGTCCGTCTTGGACAGTAGGACCACCTCCTCAGAAGTTGAGGAGCCTCGGTTGACAAGGCTGTCGTCGCAGGTTGGTGTCTCGTCTTCCACTAGATAATATATCGTATACGATTTAATATTCAATAGATTGCGATCTGTGCGTCATCTCACTTCCGCGCGTTTCCGCGGCGACCGGGTTTTGCTATCATGAGGTGACACAAATTAGGGGGGAACCTCTTGGACATTCAGGATGTCATCATCATCGGCGGTGGACCGGTCGGTCTGTTCGGCGCCACCATGGCGCGCCTTCATGGCATGACCACCACAGTGATTGAAAGTTTGCCGGAATTGGGCGGTCAACTGTACGCCCTGTACCCGGAAAAACCCATTTTCGATGTCGCAGGCTTCTATGGCATCACGGGCAAGGATTTGGCCCTCCGCCTTGTGGAGCAAGCCGAGCACTTTGCGCCCGACTTCGTGGTTGGCGAGTCCATCGAAACCATTGCACGCCTCGACAACGCCGGCGACTCCTATTACGAGGTTACAACCTCGGGCGGAGTGCATCGGTCCCGGGTATTGTTGGTAACGGTCGGCATCGGCGCCTTTGTGCCCCGCAAGCTGCCCGCAGAGGGTGCGGACGGCTTCGAAAATCGAGGGGTCTATTATCTCATGCCCTCACTCGATTATTTCCGCGGCAAGCGCGTGTTAGTGGTTGGCGGAGGCGACACCGCCTTAGACTGGACTCTGGCCATTGCACCACGGGCCAGCCATCTCACCTTGATTCACCGCCGCGACCAGTTCCGGGGCCAAGAGGAGAGCATTCGTCTCATTCACGAGTCCCCTGATATCAGTGTCAAGACCCCCTACGAGTTGCTCCGCGTCGAAGGCAGCCAGCACGTCGAGGCCGTCGTCGTCAAGAACGCGGCTACCGGTGAAGAGGAGACCTGGCCCATGGATGACATCGTCGGCGGGTTGGGATTCCTGCCCTCATTGGGCCCAGTCAAGTCTTGGGGACTCAACTTGGAGGGCAACACGATTGTGGTCGACCCGGCCACCATGATGACCAGCCTGCCGGGAGTGTTTGCCGCGGGAGACGTTGTGCAATATCCTGGGAAGGTCAAACTGATTGCAACGGGATTTGGCGAAATCGGCATTGCCATCGCAAAGATCCGCAGCTACCTTGACCCCACCAAAAAAGGGCTCCCGCACTCCACCAACCTCAAGGGGATTCCCCGCCCTTAGTGCCACAAAGCCAGCGCCGCGGCCGCCAGCAGGATAAGGTTAAACACACCATCCTGCCAGCGGCTCGGAGCAGGCCGATAATAAGAGCGGTGGCGCGGCGATGTGGCAGCCTGCCCTACAAAACCACGCGCTTCCATGGCAATGGCAACCCGCTCAGACAGCCGCACCGCATCGGCCAGGATAGGCAGGGCATAGGTCACCACCCGCGCCAGAGAACGCTCTGCATCGCGCCCCCGCACCCTGCGAGCTAACCGCAGCTTGCTCCATTCCTCCTGAAACACCGGAAAGAAATGCAGCCCGGCAAGCGTGCCATAGGAAAAGCGAGGCGGTATCCGAAACTGACGAGTGGCGCTCTTGATGAGCTCCACAATATCCACAGTCGATACAAATACGAGCCCGAAGGCAACGGCCGCCAACATCCGAAACCCCAACACAATCCCATCAAGAAACCCAGACCAGCTCAACGTGTACCACAAAATGTGCACCGTTGGCGTATGAGGAACAGGCCTGGCGTACGCGGTCAGCGTCCACACGTACAGGGTGAAGAACAGCACAAAGGGCGCCAGGCGCCCTAAGGATTGCTTGAGCGTCAGGCCACTGAAGAAAACCAACAAAATAATGGGGATGGCCGCGAGCGGGATGGCCTGCCCCAAATGATGGGCAAACGCCGTCAGCCCTACGGCCAAAAACACCGCTAAAAGCTTCCATGCTGGGTTCACGCGGCCTACCAGGCTCCGGGTACCTCGAACCGCGTTCGGTGAGGGCATAACATCCGTCGATTTTAAACTACCGTTCTCGCCATCAGCCATTAAACGGGCCGCTCGCATCACGTCTGTCCGCTTCCGAAGGGCCTCCGGAGTGCCATCAAAGATGATGCGCCCGCCTGCCAGTGCGACCACGCGCGTCGCATAGCGGCTGACCAGTTCCAAGTCGTGCGTCGAGATTACGACGGCCGCACCCCGTGCTTGGTGCGCCTGCAACACGTCCATAAGGGCCCGGCGGGTCCGGGCATCCTGCCCGAAGGTGGGTTCATCCAGGCATAACAGATCCGGGCTCCCCGACGTCATGACCGCCACCGACAGGCGCCGCTTCTGGCCCTGGCTGAGCGCGTATGGACTCTGGCCCGCGCGTCCCTCCAGGTGAAAGTACTGAAGACGATCCCGCACGTCCTGCGGTATAGGACCCTCGATACGGCGATTGGCCAACTCGTCGCCCACCCGCTCGAAGATAAACTGATGCTCCGGATTTTGGAATCCAAACCCAACCTGGTCCGAAGCCCGGGTGACCGTTCCACTCTGCGGGCGCATCAGCCCGCCTAGAACCTTCAGCAAGGTCGACTTGCCCGCGCCGTTGGGGCCGACCAGGGCCACCATTTCCCCGCCGCGCACCATGAGAGAAACATCCGAGAGCGCCGCTTGCTGCTGTCGGGGATACCGGACCGACACCCCCTCGAGCCGTGACAGCTTGTCATAGCCGACAGCGCCGACAGCCTTGCTCTGGGGCCGATCGGACAGGTCTACCAGTCCGGATGCGATAAGCCAGTCCTGCTCTTCTTGCAGCACCATCTGGGTCGGTCCAAAACGCCGCACCGTGCCGTCGGTGTCAACCAACAGCACCCAAGGAATTCGATCCGCCAAGAGCTGAAACTTATGTTCGATCACCAAGAGTGTTCGCCCCTGATCGAGAAGCTCCCCGATTTGCTGGAACACGGCTGCTGTCGACGCTGGGTCCAGGTTGGCGGTGGGTTCGTCTAGAATCAGGATTTCCGGATTCATGGCCAAAGCGCAGGCCAAAGCCAACTTTTGCTTGTTCCCTCCCGACAGCCGGGCATGTTCAAGATTGGGGTCTGCTGCCAGGGTGCGCTCTAAAACCTCGCCCACGACCCGCTCCATTCTCTCCCCTGGAATGCTCTGATTCTCCAACCCAAACGCGATTTCTTCACCGATTCGCAGTTGACAGAACTGCGAATCCGGGTCTTGAAACACATACCCGACAGCTCCTGGACGGGACAACCGCGCATCCCGCTCCACCAACCCCGACAGTTCCGCCTCCACGATACCCGGCAGTAGTCCCGCCGCCAGCATGGCCAATGTCGACTTTCCGGATCCGCTGGGACCGATAACCAAGACCGACTCGCCCCATCTCCAGGTCCAATTGACCTTCCGCAGCACAGGGCGTCCGCCCAGGGCTACCTCGACGTTCGTGAGGGACACCACCGGGGCGGACAGCCGGTCTTCAGCCAAAACCGACATTACAACAAAGCCTCCGAAACGGCCGTTTCACGCCCCGCCGCGAAGTTGGCCAACACGCCTGTGCGCAGAAGTCCCCGACCCAGCAGCCACGACAGCAGACCGGCCAGCACCGCCCCGCTAATCATCGACACCACCAAGTATCCGATCTGGTTTGCACTGGAGTAGGCGTTCACCCCGTAATAGAAATAGGAGTAGATGTAATTCCCGATGCCCCCCAAGGCTGACGCCAACATGAGCCAACCGACGCTGTAGTGGCGATATCGGCCCAGTAAAAATCCCAGTTCAACTGCCGCCCCTTGCGCCAGACCGATGGTGAAGGCCTGCACGCCGTAGGGGCTTCCCAAGGCAAACTCCATGAATCCGCCGATGGCTTCGGCCAGCAGGGCTGCACCGGGACGGCGGATGATAAAGGGAATCAGTGCGGCCGCAATCCACCACAGGCCGTTGAACGTGGCCTGCACCACCGGGTTAACCACGGGCGGGAGCGCCTTGAACAGCAAGTCCCACCCCAAGTAAACGGCACCACAAATGGCCGAAAATACGGCCGTGAGCACGATGTCTCGCATCTTCCACTGCATTCCTGCTTGCTCCCTTCCACACGAAAAAATCCTCTGCGCCCGAACTGCCGCGCAAGAGGATGAAATCGTCGATTGCTCGGCACTTTCTCCCGCTGGCATTATCCAGGTCGAGTTCTAAGGGTTAACGGCTTCGCCGTTTCTCAGCCTTGCGGCACCCCTAGCGCCATCTATGAAATTGAGGTTATGCTACCATACCGCTCCGTGGGTGTAAAGAGCTCAGCCCTTGTACGCCTCGGGAAAGAAATGCAGCTGCCGTGGCGACAATACTTTAAAAGCCTCCGCATAGCCGCTCGCGGACGGACTGACGTGCTCGCGATACAGTCTCTCGGCTTCCGCCGTAAGAAATCCCGAGAACAGGTCCCAGTCCGCGTTGTCAAACTGCGACGTGTGCGCCTTCATGGCCTGCAACTTGGTTTCCCAAGTCTCTGTCACGTCAATGTAGGTGTTGGGATACGCCGAACCGTAGAAGGCGACTTGAGGAACAGTCCAGGGATCACCTTGTCCTTTGAGGTAAATGCCATTCTGGCAGTATATCAAGGACGACGCCACGGCTCGGCCCGTCTTGACGTGGTCCGGATGAGCCTCATAGGGCGTCCAGGGATCAACCGTCATGACCAGAGCCGGTCGAAACTGGCGAATGAGCGGCACCAGCACCTGCATCAGTGCGGACTCGGTCCAGTCTCCCCCATCTTCAAATCCCAAATTAAAACTGCTCTGGACACCCAGCAGCTGGTTGGCGCGCTGTCTCTCTCCCATTCTCAGTCGCACCATCTCTTCGGCTGACATGCCCGGATCTTCACTCCCCAGCCGACCGTCCGTCACGGTCAAATACGCCACGGGAACGTTGCGTTCCGCAAGCCGCTTCACTGTGCCCCCGGCACCTACTTCGTTGTCATCGGGGTGCGGCTCAATCACCAAGGCGTTCGGTACATCCAACAATTCCGGCAACCCCAGCATCTGCCGGATTAGACCCATGTCCATTCTGACTCTCCTCCATCGGCACTCACGCGGTGCTACGCGCCCAGCGCCACCAGAATCCATCCCACCAAAAAGAACAGACCTCCCACCGGAGTGATGAAGCCCCATCGTCCAGGCAGGCGCTGCATCGCCAATAGGTACAAACTGCCCGAAAAGAGTACAACCCCGGCCAAGAAACACCAGCCGCCATCGGCCACCAACCCGAGCCCGGGTCGGAACACGGTAAACAGGCCAACAGCCACCGCCGCCACACCATGAACCAGGTGATAGAGCACGCCAGTGTTGTAGACCTTAAGCTTGTCCTCGGTCAGGCGCGATCGGAGCGCATGGGCCCCAAACGCCCCTAGACCCACCGCCAGAAAGGCGCAAATGGCCCCCAGCCGCACCAGCATCATCCCGGCCTGTTCCCCCTTCACGAGAGCGATCGCTCTTCCGCCTAAGCGTAGCAAAAGACCCCCGGGGGCACAAAGTTAAATGCCCCAGGCACTAAAAAGATGAAGCAGAAAGGGTCCGGCAAAGCACTCCAGGGCCGTACCCACCAAGGTGACCAGTGCCATTACAATCACGAGTCCGGTAAAGAAGGCGAAGCTCTTGCCCAGCGGCGTGCCATCCTGACGGGTACGAGGCGAGATAAGGTCCCAGGAGAACCCCAATGCGACCGCTGATGCGAGAACCAGGGCTGGCAGGAGAAAGACATTGGCAATCCCCATAGTCGCCAAACCCACGCCAGCTCCCTGCCAGTGCATCGTGCTAACCAAAAATGCGGCGCCAAATCCCAAAACAAACCCTCGAAAGAACACCAGCATTAGCACCAGGGGCATGCCGGCCACGGATACTCCCAATAGATACAAAAGTCCAATGGTCTTTAAGTTTTCTGCCAGCGCCGGTTTGAAGACATGCTGGTAGGTAGGCTTGGCCGCCTCCACATCCAGGAAGTGTCGAATATAAGCCAACAGCGACAATTTATCGCCCGCTGTGAGCGTGCCGACCGCCAGCATGCCGAACAGAATCCCTACCAGCACGGCCGCAATGGCGAGATATAGCTGCGTCGTGTAGCGGCCAAAGTGAGCCTGCAAGTGATTCCCGGGCGCCGTGACCACGTACTCCACCCCCTGGTGGAGTCTATGAGGGCCTGGCTCCGGCTAGACCTGAGGGCGGCGCCCGTAAAGCCACCACAGTACCCCGATTAGCAAGATGCCGTTCTGTATCCGGCCTTGAGCCAGATACGCCGCGGCCTCGTCGCGCGTCCAGGCTGTGACCGCAATGTCCTCGTCGGGATCTAAGTCGCGGGTCCCCAAGCTGAGCCCGGAGGCCGAAAACAACGCAATCCGCTCCGTGCTGTAGCCAGGACTCGCATAGTATTCGAACAGGGGCGCCCACCTCTGTGCACGGAAGCCGGTTTCTTCGGCCAGTTCCCTCTGGGCTGCCGTCAGCGGATCTTCGCCCGCGTCAATCAGACCGGCCGGGAGTTCGTCCAAATAAGCGGATACCGCCCAGCGAAACTGCCGTACAATGACCAAGCGGCCGTCGTCCCGTTCCGCCACGACAGCCGCCGCATGGGGACGCTCCACCACTTCGCGGGTGCTGGCACCGCCGTTGGCAGTGACCGGATCCACCCTGACGCTAAGCACCCGTCCTTGAAACACCACCGATGATGGTCCACGTCGTTCCTCCACGGATATCTGCCCCCTCTGGCTCATAGACTACCACGAATAGGCCCCGGTTCGTGACCGGAGCCAGAGGGAGGATAACGATGGAGCATCTCGTGAAATGGGGTAAAGGGCCGGAAATTCTGGCTTGGCTCAGGACTTTGCCCTTAACCTTAACGGTCAAAGACTATATCGCCATGCTCGACCACCAGACTAGGCAGGCTTAATCCAGCGCAGCGACTGTTTGAACACCAGCATTGGCGCGCCATTGGAGTCCAGTTGCAGGCTGTACGTGTCATACCGCTGCAACACCCCTTGGAGGACCGTACCGTCGTCAAAGGACAATTCTAAAGCCACGGCGTTGTCAATCCACTCTTGGTAAAGCGGATCCTGCGCCGAGGTATGGCGAGGATTCAGCACGCCGGATGGCTTCTTCTTACTATTCCCAGGAACCCGCACCGGCGCCGTGCTATTCCGGGGCGGAACCTCGATTCCGCGGCGGCTCATGACACCCCTCCCATCTCACCCAAAACCGGAGGCTTAGACCCGCTGAGCTTGCGGTTCACCGCATCCAGTACTGCGCGCACACTGGCTCCGGGTCCATCGCCACGCTCTTCCGCCGCGCCGATGAGCAGACTCTCCCGACGCCGCTCGTCAAACTGCGTGAGCCCCACTAATACCACCGAACGATTGGCCAGTGTCGCGCGGCGGATTTCCGCCAGGACCACCGGGGCAGGGAGTCCCGGCACTTTATTGACCGCTTCGACGGCGGCCCAAGCCATGACTTGAAAATACTGGCTGGGCATGTACCGGCCGCTCCACTCCCCTTGCACCCGCTCGCTCTCGTCTTCGCCCCATTGCAGCGTGACGCGCGTATAGGCGGTATAGTTCAGCGAATCCGTATCGATATGGTATTCAAAAATTCTCAGCCGACGGGTGGCCTCCAATGCCGATTGTTGCGGCTCGCCGGACACAATTTGCGCCACCGACACTCGTTTGTGGTCCACACGTAAGTTCCATTGCGCCAGCAGGGCGCTCTCCACGTCGCGGACCACTTGCTTCGGAGCCCGCTCCACACTGGTGAGCACATGGATTTCTTCCACCGCGCCCCAGTCATTAACCGAAACGGCGCACTTCAACACCGCAGGAAGCTGGCAGATGAGCTGCTCCATTTCCTCAACGGCTACCTCGTTCACACCATCCAATCGCCATTCTCCTTTAAATTAAAACGGAGGATACCGACATGCTTCGGCATCCTCCGAGGAAAATCCTTTCTTTAGTGGCGGGAAACTATTCGGGCAGGTAGGTCGACTGAATGCGTCCCAGCGTGTGAATCCGGTTCTCCGCCAACTGGTCGGCCGCCTCCTGCGAGGGAATGCTCTCCGCCGCCGACCGGTTCAAAATCTCGCCCACCTGTCGTCCGATCTGGCGCACCCGCCCATAGGCTCGCTCATGGTGATAGCCGCCCTGCTGGAACTCGTCCGCGACATTAACCACCCCGCCGCCGTTTATCACGTAATCGGGAACGTATACGATGTTGCGGCGCATGAGATCCAACCCATGACGCGGTTCTTTCAGCTGATTGTTCGCCGATCCGGCCACGATTTTCACTTTCAACTGCGGAATAGTGTCGTCGTTTAAAATGGCACCGAGAGCACAGGGAGCAAAGATATCGGCGTCGACCCCAAAAATGGCGTCGGGCTCTACCCACTCCGCGCCCAGTTCCTCAGCGCGCGCACGGCTCTCCTCGGGGTGAATGTCGGTCACGGTCAACCGAGCCCCTTCTTCCTTGAGCAGGCCCGCCAAGATGGACCCCACGTGTCCCATTCCCTGAATGGCCACATGCTTGCCTTTGAGATTGCTGCTCCCGTATACCATCTGGGCGGCGGCCTTCATGCCTTCCAGCACACCCACTGCGGTAGCGGGAGACGGGTCGCCGCTAGTCTCCTTGAGACCGCCCACAAAGCGCGTCTCGCGGGCTACTGTGGCCATGTCATCCGCATTAATGCCCACGTCTTCCGCCGTAATATACCGTCCGCCCAAACTTTCAATCAAGCGTCCGAATGCGCGCAAAAGAGCCTCGTTTTTGTCGGTTCGGCTATCGGCCCAAATGACCGACTTACCGCCCCCCAAATCCAATCCCATCGCCGCATTCTTGTATGTCATGCCGCGCGACAGGCGCAAAACGTCCGTGATGGCTTCATCCTCAGAATTGTAGGGCCACATGCGACATCCGCCGAGAGCCGGTCCTAAGGTCGTATCATGAATCCCGACCATCGCTTTCAAACCGGTGGTCTTGTCATACCAGAACACCAGTTCTTCGTGTCCGTACTTTTCCATCTCGTCAAATATGTTCATGAATGCCTCGCTGAGCGCGAGAGTCACTCCCTTCTCTGATGTCGGGAAGACCATCCTGACTTTCCCTCACACATCATGGCACAACCATCCCCCTGGGTAAACGTCCGGTTTTTTGCTGTCCGGTCGCCGCTCGACACCTGCCCACCGCCCCTAAATGCTGACCTTTCGTCGATGTCAGCATTTCACATCCCCCGGCAGGGCATGCGCGTCTTCGACAACATTGAACTCGTAGTCGGCACCGGCCGCACGCGGCGGTTTCGGCGCACCAGTTGCTGGTGCTGAGGTATTCGATCCAATCGGCTTCTCCTCGACGCTCTCCGCCCCCTGCCCACACGGCATCGGTTCCGGCACGAGGGCGTTTCACGGTCGTTCTGCTCCTGCTCCCGAGCCATGCTCCAACACCCCGGGATCGCCAAACCGACGCATTGGCATAAAAAAAGGGCCCCCGACGGGCCCCTTTTTTAACTAGCTTTCATTTGCATTCGCAGCTTGTCGGCCACCATGGCGATAAACTCAGAATTGGTCGGCTTACCCCGGTCGCGGTTCACGGTATGGCCGAAAATCCCGTTAATGACGTCGACATTACCGCGCGACCAGGCCACTTCGATGGCGTGGCGAATCGCCCGCTCCACCCGGCTCGGCGTGGTCTTATATTTACTGGCAATGGCAGGATAGAGTTCTTTCGTGACACCGCTCAGCAAATCCACCCGGTTTATCACCATCAAGATCGCTTCCCGCAGATAGAGATATCCCTTGATGTGGGCTGGGATCCCGATTTCATGGATCATGTTGGTGACTTCCACGTCTAAATGTTTCACGGGGACCAACGCCAGCTTGCCCGACGGCAGCGTGGGCTTTCGCTCTTGGGACGGCGCACCCGCCAACTGCTTAATCCGTGAGGCCAGTACGTTCAAGTTGAAGGGCTTCAAGATATAATAGTCGGCACCCAGTTCCAGGGCCTTTTGGGTCATGGTCTCCTGTCCGAAAGCGGTCAGCACAACCACCTTGGGACGGCGCTCCCACTCCATTTGGTTCATCCGTTCCAATACGCCAATGCCATCCAGATGCGGCATGATAATGTCCAACACAATCACGTCCGGGATCTGGCGGCTCAAAAACTCCAAAACCTCCATGCCATGATTGGCGGCCCCCATCACTTCGAGGCCGTCCTCCTGCCGAACCGCCTCTTTGAGAAGTTCACAAAATTCGCGGTTGTCGTCCGCTATCAAAACCTTAATCGCCAATGTTGTAGCCCCCTGCCGTAAATATTTGGCATTTCGCTTGTCGTTACATCACTTCTCCGATTTTCTATGATCTCCTGCTATCTATTCGTTTACGCGATGAGCAATACCCGCCGTGTCTCGACACGATTCGACAAAGACACGCCGATGCGTGAAGGCCCGGGACAGCACTTAATCACCCCGAGACCTTTGGCAATCCTAACCTTTCCCCGCCTTGACGCCACTTTGTGCGGTCGGGGAGATAGGGGATTTTGACGAACGATTCTCTGCCATCCATGAGAAATCCTTCTGCTGTCGAACAAAACTGAAGGGCCCCCTGGGGCCCTTCAGCCGATATGGGCACCGACCATTCTGAAGCTGGGTTGGCGCTCCATCCAATATGCGTAGCAACCAAATCCCAGGGTCGGACGATTCACCAGGACATGGGTAACCGCTCCCACTAAGCGGCCGTTCTGGAGAATTGGGCTGCCGCTCATGCCCTGTACAATTCCACCCGTCTTTGCCAGTAAACTCGGATCGGTGACCCGAAACAAGAGTCCTTTGACATTCGGTGCATATTGTTGCACGGCTTTCAAAATCTCGATGTGGAACATCTCCGGGGACTGGCCATGCAGCACGGTAATAATGGTAGCCGGGCCCGGATGCACTTGGTCGGGAAGCGCAATCGGGACCTCCTTTTGAGGTCCTAAGACAGGCTGATGGTCAAGATGCCCCACGATCCCCAAAATCCCATTGTCGGCCACGGTGCCCGAAATGTTGGTGGGACCGGCCAACACCCCGACCTTCTGCCCCGGCTGGGTATCGGTAGCAGGCACCAGTCCGACGATGTCCGCCCCGATTGCACGTCCCGCCATAACACCGACCGGCCGGCGGGTTAAACCGTCGGTCATGCTGTGGCCCAAGGCCGCGTATTGGTTGGTGGCGGGATTATAAAAGCTTAGGGTTCCCACCCCGCTGGTGCGATCTTGTACATCGAGTCCAATGTGGAATTGGTGCGTCGCGGAAGACCACACCGGTTGCACTAACCGGACTCGTTCGCTTCGCGCTCCTACAATCCGCAGAGACACGGGTCGATGGCGCGTGCCGTCCACGTTCACCCGCTGCTCCAGCACACCTACGCCGACGGCGGGAAGCCCATCAACCTGGGCAATGACGTCGCCCCGCTCAACCCCCGCTTCCGCAGCCGGGTCCACGATCCGATTCGCCACGCGCACCGGTGCAAAATGGGTGACCACCAACCCTCGTGTTCGCACCACCACCCCCAAGGATTCGCCGCCCGGCACCACGTAGACCGGCTTCGTGACATCGACCGGCACCCCCCGCCAAGGCAGCCAGCCGAATAGGCGAAAGTGCAACAGATACTGCCCTGCCTGAGGCGCTTGAAAGTCGAGACCACTGGCGCCTCTAACCATGACGGGTTGGCTTGTCCCGTTTCGGATAGCCACCGGCAAAAATCGGGACCAATTGACAAGGACGTCCTGACCTTGCGAGACCTCAAGGCGCTCGGGAAAATAAAAAATGCGGGATGCCGGGGCCGTAGTCCCGGCGGTCATAATGCCTAAGGCCGCCACCGCGCCTGCCACCTTCTTGACCTGTGGCTTCTTCACGCACTCACCTCCTTTGTCCTCGGTCTTAACCTCCCCGAAATAAGAAGGCCTTCATTCCCGGGAACAAAGGTAGGTGATTACAGGCCAGGAAACCAGTTGTCGCATTTCGGCGCCACGGCCACGGCATTCGTCGGACGGCATGGTCCAACAGCAAAAACTTTACAGGCGCAAAATGCGGTCAACCAAATCGTCGGCGGCTCGGGGCCTTGCCCATTCTTGCTGACTTTGAATCATATGCTGTCGTCGCGACGACGCAATGTTGGTTAACTCTCTCGTTAATTCCTGCAAGTTATTGTCACCACGAACGGCCAAATCATGCATAATCAACCGGTCACGGTTGGCTTCTTCTTGTCCGGCAATCCAATGGCTGACAATCCACGGCACGTGCGACTGACACACCTCAGCCGCCGTCACGCCGCCGGGCTTTCCGACGACTAAACGAGCGTTTTTTAAAAGCGAGGGCATGTGCTCCACGTAGCCCACCACATGCACGCGTTCCGGCCAACGATGCTCGTCCAGCCTCCAGCGCAGTTGTTCATTATGTCCGCAAATCGCTAACACCGGGTATGGAAGCTCGGCGAGTTGGCGCAAAATACGCACATACGGCCCCATGCCCAAGCCACCCCCTAATAGGACGATAGGCCCATGACGCAGTTGGCCGAAAAGCGGATTGGGTTGGTTGAATGAGGCTCGAATCGGGATCCCAACGGGCCATATTTTGTCCCGAGGAAATCCCCATCGGGCCAGATCGTCCACCTGCTCGGGCATCCACACCGAGTAGGCGTCAGCGACGGGTTCGTACCAGTAACGATGCACCGAGAGGTCTGTCAACACCCCTATGAGTTTTAAATCGGGATGCTGTTCCTTGACCCAGGACCACGCGGTAAGCGCAAACGGATGGGTGGCCACCACGATGTCGGGCCGGTGAGCCTCGTAGACCGTTGCGAGCACATCGCGGCCGGCCTCTCGCCAGGTCGAGCGATGACTCTTCCAAAAGGCCTCGGATCGATCGCCGAGCCGGAACAGTGGACCGTACACGCCCGGCAGAAAACGAATGCCGATGAAGTACAGTCGGGTTTGCAATCGCACGTTGGCTACTAAGTGATGTGAAAAATCTACGCTGGCTCCGCGCACCGCGAAGGCTTCAGCCATGGCGCGCGCCGCGATATCGTGACCGGTGCCTATAGGAAGGCTGGAAATTAGCACCCGGGTGCCCATGCCGCTATCCACCTTGCCGACCTCCCAATAAGCTCTGAGCGTGATTCAACGCCACCGAGTCGTCGGTACCGCTCAACATCCGGGCCACTTCCCGAACCCGGGCGTCACCGACTAGAATGGCGCTGTCGGACCGGCTCAGGTGTTCGTCCAACGTCTTCCGCACCCCGATATGATGGTCTGCGCGAGCCGCCACCACTGGCTGATGACTCACCACCAGCACCTGCGTCCTCCGGCCCAGTGATTGCAGCAGTTCTCCCACTCGGTCGGCACTGGCACCACCCAACCCCTGGTCGACCTCGTCAAACACGTAAATAATCCCCTCATCCGACTGCCCGACGACCGCCAGTGCCAAGGCAACCCGCGCCAGCTCACCGCCGGAAGCCACCTTGGCCAAGGGTTTCAATGCTTGTCCCTGGTTAGCCGAAAAGAGCACCTCGAGGGTGTCCATCCCATGGGCCGCGGCTTCTCCACTCCGGTGTTCAACAGCCACCACTCCGGTTGGCATCTCCATGTCGCGGATGGCCTCCGTTAAGGCCTGGCTGGCCTGGGATAACAGGCGCTGACGCGCTTGCGAGAGACCATCTGCCGCCTGCTCGTACTGATGACGCGCCTCCTCGGCACTCCGCCGGGCACGCTCCCGCTCCCAATCGACGTTCTCGAGCTGCTCAATCTCCTGCTTCAGCGCCTCCACGTAGGACAGCACGTTCTCCAGTTCCGGACCATGCCGCCGTTTAACCCGGCTGAGCACGTCAGCGCGGGTCTCCAATTCCTCCAAGCGCCGGGGATCGAGGTCCAGATTGGCCATCCACGTCGATACTGCCACCCGCGCCTCTGTCATGGTGTCCACCGCTCCTTGCATGCTGCGCACCAGATCTCCCAAGGCTTCATCATAGCGAGCTAGATTGTCCGCCAGCTTCAATGCCTCGTCCATGCCTGCCAGGATTCCTGGCTGATAGTCCGTCCCCTCCAACGCCTGATACAACGCCTGGCTCGTTTCCATCAGATGCCTTCCGGCCCGTAGTCGAGCCAACTCTTGAGAGATGGCGGCGTCCTCTCCGGCCTGAAGATTCAACGCCTCCAGCTCAGCTAAAAGTCCGCGCTTTTCCGCCAATCCCTCTGGCGCCACGCTCAACGCGTTCAAGTCCTCAAGCCTCTCTTCCGCATCCCGCCATGCAGCAAAGCGCTGTCCAACCGTCCGACGCTGCTCGTTCAACCCGCCATACTCATCGACCCAGTCGAGGATGTATTGAGGCCGGGCGGCTCGTCCCAACTGGTTTTGTCCTACGTATTCCACCAGGGCATCGCCTACCGTGCGAACGGCCTGGCTTGGCACCAACTGCCCCTGCGCGCGATAGGTTGAACGGCCATCGCGGGACGCTTGCCGCTCCACAATCAGTACGGAGTCGGGCTCAATGCCATAGGGCTCCAGGTGCGCCCAGCGCGCATCATCCGGCGCCCACTGCAGCGCCGCGCGGATAGTCAGATTATCCCCCCAAGGGCCAATCCGCTCTGGGGACAGGCGCGCCCCGAATAATGCCGCCAAGCTCTCCAAGACCATCGACTTGCCGGACCCCGACTCCCCCGTCAACACGTTAAGACCCGGGGCAAAGGTGAGCCGGGTCTTCTTGAACAGGGCAAAATTCTCGATGTTCAGTTCGGCAATCATACCCCACCCCGCCTCGAATTTAGTGACCCTTTCGCCAACCACGCAACACGTGAAAGAAGCTCCAACCGGGCCGCCGGACCAAGCGAATCGTTGTGGGTGATGCCACGACGATTACTTCATCGCCATCTTCCAGGGGGTGCACTTCTTGACCGTCAATGGTCACCAAGGTGTCGCGATGGATGGTGCGAATGCGGATGCGTACCTCCTGGTGCCGGCTTAACACGATGGAACGATCAAAAAAGGAGTGGGGACAAATGGGGGTCAGCACCATGACGTCCAAGTCCGGTGTCAATATGGGTCCGCCGGCAGACAACGAGTAGGCCGTCGATCCGGTGGGCGTGGCGATAATCAGGCCGTCAGCCGGGTATGTCGCCACATACGCATTATCAACAAACGTTTCCAAGTTAATCAGCCGCGCGAACGGGCCTTTGGCCACCACAACATCATTCATGGCCTCGAACTCAGCCAGCGTCTGCCCTTCTCGGATTACTTGGGCACGGAGCAGGTGGCGCCGGTCCAGCACGTACTCGCCGCGCAGCACAGCGGCCAATGATGCGTATAGCTCCGGCACCTCCACCTCGGTCAAAAACCCCAGGTGTCCCAGATTCACCCCCAGAATGGGCACATCCAGCGGTGCTAGCTGCTTCGCGGCCCGAAGCAGCGTGCCATCGCCCCCCAACACCACTGTGCAGGCGAATTCCATCTTGGTCAGCTCGTCCCAGTACCGCCCGGCGTCAGGCAGTCCCACGGCATCAGCCAAGTCATCCGGCATGATTAGATTGACTCCCTGCGCCGACAGCCATTCGTTCATCCTCAGCACCAAGCCCCGCACCTGATCCTTTTCCGGGTTGGGCCACACCAAAATGTCAGCCATTCGACTCCCCCATCTGCCAGGCCCCTTGCACGACCGAATCCACATCAATGTCCGCCCGGTCACCGTCGTCTATGGCCAAATACATTAGAAATTCAATATTTCCTTCAGGACCCCGGATAGGAGACCACGTCAGTCCCCGCACCCCGTATCCCAGCGCTTCAGCTTCCCCCATCACCCGTGTCAGCACCTCGGCATGCAATCCGGGCTCTCGCACGACGCCTCCCTTGCCGACCTTCCCAGGCCCGGCCTCAAATTGCGGCTTAACGAGCGCCAACACCACACCCCTGGCTGTCAAGAGTGGAGCCAACGGAGCCAGAAGCAACTTCAGCCCAATAAAAGAAGCATCAATGGAAGCGCCGTCCAACCTCCCGTCCATACCCAAGGTCTCGGCGGTCAAGTAGCGTGCGTTGGTTCTTTCCAGCACCGTGACGCGGGCGTCCTGACGGAGACTCCAATCCAGTTGGCCGTATCCCACATCAACGGCATAAACATGGGCGGCGCCCGCCTTGAGCCAGCAATCCGTAAATCCGCCTGTGGAGGCCCCGATATCGGCTACCGACCAGCCCTGGGGCTCCACGTGGAATGCCTCCAACGCCCGCTGCAGTTTGAAACCGCCGCGACTCACAAAGGGCAGCGTTTCGAGTAGATGCACCTGGTCGCTCTCTTCCACCATGAACCCGCTTTTGGTCTCTACCCGTCCATTGACCTCGACATGCTTGGCCATAATCAAGGCTTGGGCACGACTGCGAGTCGACACCAGTCCGCTCTCCACCAGAAACACATCCAAACGCCGCTTCACAGAAGTCACCGCCCGGATGCAGGCATCAGCTGCCCCAGCCACTCTTCGGCCTTGCGAAACAGCGCCTCCACGGACAACCCATAAAGGTCTAGATAGTAGTCCGTCGGGCCATGGTCGATGAACACATCCGGCAGCCCTTCGAGCCGAATAGGAGTGGCGATTCCATGGGTGTCCGCCCACTCCGCCACCGCCGAACCAAACCCACCCGCCAGGGCATGCTCCTCCAGAGTCATGATCGCATACGAGGACCCGGCAACCGCCTCCAACGTCTCCTCATCGAGCGGTTTGACGAAGCGGGCATTCACCACCCCGACATCGAATCCCTGAGACTGAAGCTTCTCCCGAACATCCAGCGCGCGGTACACCATGGGGCCGATCGCCATGATGGTCAAGTCGCGGCCGCGGTGAATCCATTCAGCTTTCCCCCACTGAATGCTCTCGCCATTCTCACCCAAGTCCAGCCCACGGCCGGCCCCGCGTGGGTAACGAACCGCCACGGGCCCCGGCCGGTCGACCGCCAGCCGGATGAGTTGCTGCAACTCCCGCTCATCCTTGCCCATGGCAATATCAAGATTGGGAACCGTCCGTAGAAATGCCAGGTCGTATACTCCCTGGTGGGTCGCGCCGTCTCCTCCCACCAATCCGGCCCGATCGACCGCAAACAGCACGGGAAGGTTCTGGTGGCACACGTCATGGATAAGCTGGTCGTATGCGCGCTGCAGGAAGGTACTGTAGACCGCAAATACCGGCCTCAAGCCCGCCACAGCCAGGCCGGCCGCAAACGTCGCCGCATGCTGTTCTGCAATCCCTACGTCAAAATAACGGTCTGGGAAGCGGGACTGAAAGTAGTCCAGCTTGGTCCCGTCTGGCATGGCGGCGGTAATCGCCACGATGTCAGACCGCTTCGATGCCAATTCCACCAACGTTTGGCTGAACACCTGGCTATAGGTGGGCGGCTCCGATTTCTTAATCATTTTGCCGGACTCAATCTCGAACGGGCCCGGACCATGAAACTGAACAGGGCGCTCTTCAGCCGGCCGGTATCCCCGGCCCTTTTGCGTGATGACGTGGAGAATCACCGGGCCGTCATATTCACGGGCACTTCGCAGTACTGGCACCAAACTTCCCAAGTCATGGCCGTCAATGGGGCCGAAATACTTGAATCCCAACTCCTCAAAGACATTTCCAGGCAGGACTGCGTGGTGCAGCACATCCTTTATGCGTTCTCCAGCCCGGCGCAACGGCCCCCCGAATACGGGAAGCGACTCCAATATGCCTTCAATATCCTGCTTCATACGCAGATACCCCGGAGCCGACCGCAAGTCGGTCAAGTAACGGGATAGTGCCCCTACGTTGGGCGCAATCGACATGGAATTGTCGTTGACTACGATGACCATGCGGCTCTTGAGGTGCCCCAACTGGTTCAGGGCCTCCCAAGCCATTCCCGCGGTCAGCGCCCCATCCCCAATGACCGCGGCGACATCATACGCCGCGTGGGTGAGATCCCGGGCGACTGCTATGCCCACAGCACCCGAAAGCGATGTTCCAGCGTGTCCCGCTTCCCAGACGTCAAAATCGCTCTCGTGCCGCTTCAGGAATCCCGATAACCCCTTCAACTGTCGAATGGTGGGAAACCCCTCTTGTCGCCCTGTCAGCAGCTTGTGCGCATAGGCTTGATGCCCAATATCAAACACCACGCGGTCGTTGGGCGTGTCATACACATAGTGCAGCGCCAAAATCAGCTCGACCGCGCCGAGACTAGCCCCGACGTGGCCACCGGTCTTGGCCGTGGTGGCCAAGATTGTCTGCCGCAGTTCCTGGGCCAAAGCCTCCAGCTGAGTCAATGAAAAGTGACGAAAATCTTTGGGTGACTGAATCCCTTCTAACAAACCGGCCATGCGCTCTCCCCTTCTTACCAGGTCCGTTCCACTGCAAACGTCAGAAGACCTTCAAGGACTTCGGCCTTTTTAGGGTCCAAGCCGTGCTTGGCGTCTCGAACATGCTCGCCCAGCAGTGCCCGCGCGCCGTCCATTCCCAACAAGCGCGGATAGGTTGCTTTCCCCAGACCTGCATCGGTGCCGGTCGCTTTGCCCAATTGACGCGCGTCTCCGACTACATTCAAAATATCATCCACCATTTGAAAAGCCAACCCGAAGTGCCGACCAAAGCTCGACAGCACCTGGGCTTGATGGGGGTCCTCCACCAAGAGGGCGGGAATGCTGAGGCAGGCTTCGAACAACACGGCCGTCTTGTTTCGGTGGATCTCGGAAAGCGCCTCGAGTGACAACTCTTGGTGTTCTCCGGCTAGGTCCTGCACCTGCCCGCGAACCAATCCCTGCCGTCCCGCTGCCCTCGCCAACTGCCCCGTGGCCCGGACTACTCCTGACGGGGCGAATCCCGCCTCTCCCAGCCTCGTCATCAGCACGAAGGCCTCCGTCAACAACGCATCCCCGGCCAAAATAGCCATGGCTTCCCCAAACACCTTGTGCGAGGTAGGACGTCCCCGGCGCACGTCATCGTCGTCCATAGCGGGCAAATCGTCATGGATCAACGAGTAGGTGTGCAGGTACTCGACCGCCAGTGCCGCGTTTTGAATCCGCTCCTGCTCGATGCCAAGATAGTCGGCGGCCGCCAGCACCAACTGGGGGCGCAATCGCTTTCCGCCTGCATTGATGGAGTATGCCATGGCCTCCTCCACCGAGACAGGCTCAGCCCTCCATGATCCCACGCTTTCCTGAATCCATTGTTCAACTTGCTCCCGAGCTTGGGTCATCCACGCTTGAACATCCACTCAGCGTTCCCCCGCACTCTCTGCCGACGCTGGCTGTTCCACCGCTTGCTCCGCCCGCCTCAGCAACTGATCGGCCCGTCGACTGAGACTTTGGGCCTCTTGGTACAGAGCTAAACTCTCCCCTAAGGGCGCTCTGCCGGCTTCCAAGAGTTTTACGATTTCCTCCAGCCGCGCCATAATGGCCTCATATTGCTCCAATCCTGCGTCTTCAGACACCGCCGTCTCCACTCTCCTGATGCTGAGGTGTCACCCACAGACTGCCGTCGTGCCAATGCACCTCGTATGTTTGGTCCCATTGTACCGCATCCCGTGTGACCAGTTGACCTTCCCGGCTGGTTACGTACGCATAGCCCCGCTCCAAGGGCAATTCGGGGTTCAACAGGCCGAGACTCCCGGATACGCGCTCGTAGCGGTGGCGCAAGGATACCAAGATGCGCTCAAACGCCCGTTCGCCGCGCTCGTCCAGCCGGTCCAGCTGATGGTGGTATTCCCGAAACAGCGTATCAGGATGGGCTAGAAGCCCGTGCGTCACCCACCCGTTAAGGCGGTTGCGCTCCCACAGAAATCGTTGGCGCATGGCTGACTTCAGGCGATCGCCCAAATGGGTTTGCCAGTCCAACAGCTGCTGCAGTTCCGGAACGGCCAACTCCGCCGCTGCGGACGGGGTAGGGGCCCGCATGTCCGAGACCAGGTCGACCAGGGTGGTGTCAATTTCATGCCCCACCGCCGAAATCACCGGAATCGGCATGGCGTATACCGCCCGCACTACCCACTCGTCATTAAAGGCGGCCAAGTCCTCCTTGGCTCCGCCACCGCGGCCGATGATGACCACGTCCACGCTGTTGTGGGGAATTCCCATGAGGGCGTCAACGATGCTGCGGGGCGCATCCCGACCCTGTACCACCACCGGGAACAGACGCACCGGCATCCCGGGATATCGACGCTGAATCACCGTTTCGATGTCGTGCCGGGCAGCTCCCGTCGGAGACGTCACCATGCCCACCGCCCTCGGAACCATCGGCAAGCGGCGCTTGGGACGCGAGAACAGCCCCTCGGCGTGCAGTCGCTGCTTCAGGAGCTCCAGCTGCAAATCTTGCGATCCGCGCCCCATGTCGCGTACGAGCGAGACATAGAGCTGTGTTTGTCCATCCCGTTCGAATACCCCAACGCGGCCGTAAACCATGACCGCCATGCCATCCTGGAGCGGCTCCCGCAGCATTTGCGCATCGCGCCGAAACATGACGGCACGCATCTGCGCACCGTCATCCTTCAGGGTGAAGTACCAATGCCCAGAACTGTGGTGACGCACACCGCTGACCTCTCCCGAGACCCAGACCCGCTGCCACTCAGGAACCCCTTCGACCAGACGGCGAATGCCCGCGACCAGTTCACTCACGGACAAGGCGGCTGGCATCATGCCCTCACCGTTTCCACTGCCGCGAAGGCTGTCCAGGTATTTTTCAAGAGTTCCGCAATGGTCATCGGACCCACCCCGCCCGGCACCGGTGACAAATATCCGGCCCGGTCCTGCACATCCTCAGCCACGACGTCTCCGATAATGCCGTGTTCGGTACGGTGGATGCCGACATCAATCACAGTTGCGCCCGGCTTTATCCAATCTCCGCGTACCAAGTGAGGCTGTCCGGCCGCAGCCACAACAATGTCGGCTTCGTGGACGATTCCGCCGACATCGGACGTCTTGGAATGCACCACGGTGACCGTGGCATTAGCCTCAAGCAACAGCAAAGCCTGGGGCAACCCTACCAGTTCACTGCGTCCAATCACGACTGCGCGTTGGCCTTGTATGGGAATGTCATAGTACCGGATCAGGTCCATGACCCCCGATGGGGTGCAGGGCCGGAGTCCTGGCAGCCTCTTCATCAGGGCACCCTGGCTCAGGGGGCTCAGGCCGTCCACGTCCTTGGCGGGATGGATAGCCTGAATCACCCGCTCCCGGTCAATCCCCGCCGGAAGAGGCAGTTGCACCAGAATGCCATGAACCGCCGGGTTCTGGTTAAGCTCCTCCACGACGGCCAGCACCTCACCTGTGGTGCTGGATTCCGGGAGCCGCCTTTCCAACGACTCCATGCCCACCGCCCGTGCGGCCTTTCCCTTGTTGCGGACATAGATTTCCGATGCGGGATCAGATCCCACCAAAACAACTGCCAACCCGGGACGCTTGCCGCCCTGACTGACATGCCTGGTCACGCGTGCAGTCAGCTCCGCCCGAATGTGGCGTGCCACTTCCTTTCCGTCCAGTGCGATGGCTGCCATCTCTTTCATTCTCCTCTCTCGGTTGCCATCCGGTCCAGGGCCAGGTAGGCCACACCGATGGCATTGTCCCGACTCCAGTCGGGATCCGCAAACCATACTCTCCAATTCGGCAGGCGGCGGCCCATGACCCGTCTCAGATGCGTGTTGGCCGCCACCCCGCCTACCACCAACAGATCGCCCCCGTCAGCACTGGCGGCCACCAATCCTGCCAAGGTTCGGCCGATGGACTCCATCACCCCGCGCGCCAGCGGACCGCTCGGAACACCGTCCTGCAGAGCCCGCTCGGCGGCACTTTCGGGACCTGAAAAGCTAATCCGCCACACGCCATCGATATGGCGTGGTTTTGTCCAAGGCAAACGCACCATATCCTCTTGTGCTTCCGCCATCCGATCCAACTCAGGTCCCGCAGGAAACGACGCCCCCAACAGCACCCCAATGCGGTCCACAAATTGCCCTGCATACAGATCGTCCGTGCCGCCCAACACGGTCACCTGCCAACCACCCGCCGACATCTGCACCCGCACCAGTTCGGTGGTGCCGCCAGACACATGCAGAGCCCAGAACTCCTGGTTGGGATGAAGCCCGGAGCCAGCCAGACCCGCTCGAATGTGGCCCTCCTGATGGGTCGTGCGTAAAACGGCCAGGCCTTCCACGGCTGCAATGCTGCGCGCGGCCGCCTCGCCGGCCAGAAAGGGCGGCAGGTAAGAATCGGGTTCAGGCCGCGGAGCCACCGACACCCCGATGGCCGACAGCCTCACGCGGCCGGCGTCATTCCAGAGCTGTTCCATCATCTGGGGCAGGTACTGGGTGTGCAAAAACAGCGCCTCGCTGGGCCGAAGCCCGCGGGCGCCCAAAGGCACCGGCAACACGCGCCGCTGCTGATGAACGGTGCCGTCGGTCGAGACCAAAGCCACCGAGGTGGTATAGGCGCTGGTATCAACGCCCAACGCCCAGTCCTTAGGTTTCGCGCCGATCGGTATCACCCTCCGGACGGAGCTTTTCTGCGATGGTGCCCAACACGCCATTGACGAAGCGCTTGGCCTCGTCGGTGCTGTAAGACTGAGCCAATTCAACAGCCTCGTCGATAATTACGGAGATAGGCACATCCGGTTGATGCGCGATCTCATAACAGCCCAAGCGGAGAATATTGCGATCGATCGGCGGCATCCGCTGAATACGCCAATCTTTGGCTGCCTGCGAGATTTGGTCGTCCAACTGCTCCTTGTGGCTGACCGTGCCCTCAACCAACTGTCGAGCGTAGCTCCCGTCTTGCGGCGACGCCCCGTTGAGGGATCGCTCCATGACTGCTGGAAGGTCCGTAGGCGCCAGATCGTGCTCGAATAAGATTTTTAGGGCTAATTCTCGGGCGTGATGCCGTGCCATGCTTTCTCCTCCCCAAATGGTGGATCGGCCGGGTCACATCATGACTCCGGCTGTACGGGCGATTGCAAAGTAACGCCCTGGATGTGGATGTCGCAGGTTCTCACGCTAAGCCCTGTTGCTGCCTCCACCTGGTCCTTGACATGCTGCTGAACCTTTTGGGCGACCTCGGGAATCCGCACACCATAGCGCACCACCAAATGCAGGGCCAAATCCACGTCCCGGCCCTCCACGTCAACCCTCACGCCCCGGTTTATCGCCTTCCGTCCCAGCATCTCGCCGAGTCCCGAGGCCAATCCTCCGCCCAGTTCTGCCACACCCTCCACTTCGGCGGCCGCAAGACCCGCAATCACGCCGATGACCTCGTTGGCCATGTGAATCGTGGGCACCGCTGGTACGCTGCCGGGATCCTTGCGGCCATCTTCCATTCAGGTTGCCTCCTTTACGCCCCCTTAAACCGTTCCGCCAAGAAGTTGATGTGGATGTCCCCACGTTGAAACGCCTCATCCTGCATCAGCTGCTGGTGCATGCCGATGGTCGTTTTGACACCCTCCACCTTAAACTCGGACAAGGCCCGGCTCATACGCTGAATTGCTTCCTCTCGGTCCCGTCCCCAGGTGACCAGCTTAGCCAGCAAGGAATCATAGTACGGCTGCACCGTGTACCCCTCCTGAGCCGCCGCATCCACTCGCACCCAAGGACCACCCGGTTCGCGCCATTCCGTCACGGCCCCAGGGCTGGGGCGAAATTGCACGTCTGGATCTTCCGCGTTGATACGGCACTCGATACTCCAACCTCGCATCGCAATGTCGTCCTGCGTGATGGAGAGCGGCAGGCCCGCCGCCACGCGAATCTGTTCCTTTACGATGTCGACTCCCGTTACCAGCTCGGTGCAGGGATGTTCGACCTGTACCCGCGTGTTCATCTCCATGAAGTAAAAGTTGCCAGATTGATCCAACAAAAACTCCAGGGTGCCGGCGCTCTCGTAATGGACCGCCTGTGCCGCCCGACGAGCCGCTTCACTCATCTGTTCCCGAATCTCCGGCGTCATCGCCGCCGATGGGGCCTCCTCGAGCACCTTCTGCCGGCGCCGCTGCAATGAACTTTCGCGCTCACCCAATGTCACCACATTGCCATGCTTGTCCGCCAACACTTGAATCTCAATGTGCCGCGGATTGATGAGATACTTCTCCAGGTAAACATCGCCCTGCCCAAATGCCGACTTAGCCTCCCGGCTGGCCCGCTCCAAGGCTTCCGCGAGACCGTCCCCATCCTCCACAATCCGGATACCGCGGCCTCCGCCTCCGAACGAAGCCTTAACCAGTACAGGATAGCCAATTTGGTCCGCCACCCGTCGCGCTTCGTCGACGTCTGCGACGGTTCCTTCAGTACCAGGAACGACGGGGACCCCAGCTGCCTTCATCAGTTGGCGTGCATCGGCCTTAATGCCCATTTTCTGAATGGCGTCCGCCGGCGGGCCGATGAACACCAAGCCCCATGTTTCGCACACGCGGGCAAAGTGGTCGTTCTCCGACAAGAATCCGTATCCTGGGTGAATCGCTTCCGCCCCCGTGTGGATGGCGGCATTGATAATGTTAGGTATATGTAAATAACTAAGAGATGACTGCGCAGGGCCAATTGGGAACGCTTCGTCCGCGTATTGGACATGCGGCGCATCCTTGTCCGCATCGGAGTACACCGCCACCGTTTGAATCCCGAGCTCCTTGGCGGCCCGCATCACACGGATTGCAATCTCGCCCCGGTTGGCCACAAGGATCTTCTTAAACATCGAGGTACCCCCTTTTCTTCCATTGATTAATAGACCACAACCAGGGGGAGATGTCTAGGGGGACGGGCTCCCGTCCCCCCGACCCTTGTTACGACTTCGGCAGAATCACGACGTCTTGCGGAGCCAGTCCCGTCACGGTCGTTGCGGTGTCTGCAATTTGCGCGACTTGGCGGCTCGACAGGCTCTTAGCGCCCACCATGACCACCACCTCGTTTTTGGTGACGGTCGCTGCTGACAGCGGGAACCCTCGGCCGGCCAGCAACCCCTCAATACGGGTTTCACTCTTCAGTTCCTGAGTGTCCTCCACCATGGTGCGGGCTGCCTGATCCTTTGCCGCCTTGGAAATGGACGGGCTCTGGATGAGATTCTGCAGCGTGGCAATCTCTTTACTCATCAGTTGGTCCCGGTTCATGCGAAAGTTCACGAAGTAGTTTTCCAACTGGGTGGTGCTCATCTTGGCCTTGTTCGTGATTCCGGCGCTTACCGTGGACTCGGGCCCCGTCCGATGGTAGACCACGTACCCCAATAACACCGCCAGTACCGTGACAAAGGCGGCAAAACGAATCACCTGCGGTCGCTTCATCATGACTCCTCCTCATAAATGGCTTCTAGTTGGGAAGCACTAGTACCTGATAAGGCTGAATTTGCAGCAAGGTCTGCACCGCTTGGGCGATTTCCGCCCGAATCCACGGTTTCTTGGCTGCTGCAGCTACCACCACAACGCCGCCGACCGAGGGGCCTATTTGGTCAAAGGGCACCACCATCTGGCCGTTGTTGGTCGAGACCACCACAGGCTGGGTGCCATTCCCCGCGCCTGAACTATCAACATATTGCGATTGAATGCTCCGGGTCAGAGTGACGGCCACCGACACCGAGGTCACCCCGGGGATCTGGCGCAGAATTTGCCCCACTTGGGCTGCAATCTGCCTCTCTTGCGTCTCCAACGGGCTGTGCCCCTGCGCAGCGGACGATGATGCGCCCTTGGAGCTGGGCGGCGACGGGCGCGCTATGCCAAAACCGCCGAATCCCAACAGCAGCACCCCCACGGACCCGATCACGACCAGACGGACAAATCCCCGTCGGTCCTGCTGCACAAATTTTTTCCACCACTCGCGATATCCTGACGGCATACAATCCTCCTATCCGTTTGCAGTGCGCGTGCTTGACAGCATGAGTCGAATGGGGGGCGCCTGCCCCATGGTGACGTGCAGTGCGGCACGCACGTAGTGCAGCACCGTGTCTTCAGTCACCCCATTTCGTCCCCGCACCGCCGCATCCACCACATCATCGGCCCCCATGGTCAACCGACAAGCCGTGATTTTAGGCATGCTCAGCACGATGGCTTCGGCCTGATGCAGTTCCTCAGTTTGCACCACCGCCTGAAATCCGCTTGGGGTATTTGTCCAAGACAACGGCTGCAAGGTCATCTCGCGGTGCACTTGGTGCAGCCATGTCCACAACGGGTTCACGATGACGGCCAAGATGACCAACCCCACCACCAAGCCTCCGTAGCGTTTGATGTCTCCTTTGGGAAGGACAAACTCGACCAAGTTGCCGAGCAAAGCCACCACAATCAACACTCGAATCCAGTCCCCGATCGACGCCATCACAGTTGCACTCCATTTGTGGTGCCAACCACTACGGTCACGACCAGAAAGAACATCAACGCCACCGCACCGGCCACTGCCATTAACCACCCCAGCGCGGTAGCCATCAGATTGAGCGCTTCCCCCACACCAGCGACACCCAAGGGTTCCGACGCGGCCGCCCCAATCCGATAAAGCACCATCATGGCGAACAGTTTGGCCAACGGGAAGGCGACCAGAATGATGATCCCCACGGCTCCAAACACCGACACGGCGTTTTTCAGCAACAAGGACGAGCCCAAGACGGCTTCCATGGCGTCTGAAAACATCTTCCCGATCACCGGTACAAAGGTGTTGGCAAGAAACTTCCCGGTCCGAAGCGTCACGCCGTCAGCCACCGATCCGGCTGCCCCCTCTACGGCCATGACCCCCAAAAACAGCGTCATGAGTCCGCCCAAGAGCGTCAGTCCAACTTGGCGAAGCAAACCGCCCAACGTTTTTAGAGAGAACTTGGGGAGCCACAAGGACACCAGTTCCACCAAGGTCGCCATCAGCACCAACGGGAGAACCCACCGCTTCGTTAATACCGCCACCAGATTGGTTACCAACAGCATCAAGGGGTGAAAGATACCGGCCGATGCCACGGCGCCGCTCCCGGCGATCAGCACCATCAAGAGAGGAATCAGGGATTCCATGAAATGCACCAGATTGGTGACCAGCCCTTGGACCATTCCCACCGCGACCGCAAAGGAGTGCAGTGCCACGAGAATCAAGGCCGACACCACCACCATTTGCGAAATCGACACCAACCCGCTCTTGTCCGCGTCCTGTACCGTCTCGGTGAGGCGCGACAGCAAGGCAGCCAAGACGGTCAGCAGGAAGATGATGCCGAGAACCCGCCCTTCCACCGTCAAATCGCCCAATATGGCTGACGCAAGCTTCCTCAGCAGCTGCCCAGGATCGAAGGGAACCTGTTTGTTCAACACACTGTGGACAATTTGTCCGACGGTGGGCAACGGTGGCCCACCCGAGCGACTAATCATCTGGTTGAGGCTGGATTCCAATCCTGACGTGTTGAGCGACTGAATTTGCTTCTCTACCAAATGGGGGACGCTGGCCGCGTGGGCGATCCCCGGCACCGCGATGAAGCCCAGCACGACGAGCATTATGAGCACCCGCTTCATCCGGCCACGCCCCCTCTTTCTCGTTCTCTGTCTCTCACGATGGAATCAATCTCAGCACGGTCTCCGTGATGGCTGCGATAAGCGGAATGGCGAGCACCAAGATGACAATCTTTCCCGCCAGTTCCACCCGCATTCCGGTCCCTGCTTCCCCGGAATCTTGGGCTAGCTGTGCCACAAACACGGTGATGTAGGAGATCCCCACCACCTTCAGAAGCAGAGCCAGATACTGCGCGGGAATATGGGCCAACTCCGAGATATGAACGAAAGCGGACATCACCCGCGCGATATCGGGGATCAAAAGCAACAGAATGGCTGCACCGATGGCGAGCCTCAGTACCACACCGATATCCTTGCGTTCTTCACGCACTACGATTAAGAGCACGGTGGCCATTAACCCCAGGCCCACTATCCGCATCAGTTCCAGCAACGGCAGACCTCCTTAGAGGTTGAACATGGTGCGTACCGACTGGAACAGCTGCGCCACCTCCTGCAGCACCATCAAGAATCCAATGGCAATGCCGGCCAACGCGACCAACTGACCCCATTCCTTGCGATCGAGACGCTCGAGAACGCTGTATGCCACTGTGACCAAAATTCCGATCCCGGCCAGCTTGAATATCAAGTCCACGCTTGCCATGCCCTCACCCCTTGTCACAGCATCAAAATGACCACCATCATACCGATCGCGCCAACCATCGCCGGGAGCATGCGGCCATCTCTGCTCCGAGCCCGTCGTGCGTCGTCTAGAAGCCGATCGACTTCGCGAACTGCGGCCTCCAGATGGTTATGCTGATGATCCGCATCCGACGTTCCCAAGACCCGTCCCAGCTCGCTTAGCACGGGCCGGTCTTCCCCCCAAAGACCCGGGAGACTTAACAGCATGTGGTCCCACGCCCCGCGCAGCTCGGTGTCGCGGTCCCGGAGCCGCTCTCCAAGCCTGCCCATCGCGGGTTCGAGATAAGTCAGGCCGCGGCCGGCCTCCGTTACGGCCCCCGCCAAGGCCATGCGCTTCCATTCAATTAGCGGCATCAGTTGGCGCAAGAATCTCTGCCACTCCTCCAGCGTCCGCACCCGCACCTCATAGGGGCGTGCCGCCCTTCGTGCCAAGTCCCATGTCGCCCCAAGGATTGCGGCCCCACCCATCACTCGAAGCACCATCATGTGACATCCCAGCTCGTCCACAACTCGCGGAGCGTTCCGGGAACGGGTCGAGCAGAGAGCACCACCGCAGCTCTAAAGCCATCCCGGGCCAACAGAGGTTGGTAGGCGGGACGCGCTTTGAGTTCGTCCAGTGACCGGGCATGGACTGTAGCGAGAACGTCCACGCCAGAATGGCGGGCCTGCCAAACCGCCTCCAAGTCCCTGCCTTCACCAAGTTCGTCAACGGCGATAACGTCCGGACCCAAGGTTCTAATCGCCGCCTCAATCCCTTCCGCTTTCGGCCATCCATCGAGAACGTCGGTATGGGCACCCAAGTCATGGCCGAAGACGCCGGCCCCCCCGAAACCGGCGACCTCCGACCGTTCGTCAATCACCACTACGCGGCGCCCCCGGTCGCTCAGGATGCGTACCACATCCCGCAGAAGCGTGGTTTTGCCGGCTCTTGGCGGTGACACCAAAAGCCACGAGCCATCTTCGACCGACCGGTCGGCCAGCAAGTGCACAAGATGTTCTCCCGGCCCTTTCACCGCTCGGCCGATCCGCATGTTGAGGCCCGTGATCTGGCGCACCGTCACCACGCGGCGGCCGTCTACCACCGCTCTTGCGGCAATGCCCACTCGGTGTCCCCCAGGAAGGGTGATGTAGCCTTGCCGCAATTCATCCACCCGAGCGTACAGCGAATGCTCCACCAACACCTCGATCACGCGCTCTATCTCGGCTGGACTAACCGACCCCGGTGCATCGGGATGCGACAAGGGCATTTGCCAACCCGTCCCATAGAGAAAAACGGGGCGCCCAATGCGAAAACGGATTTCCTCCAGGGTGGCGGAGCGGTCACGCGGCAAGTCCATCAGCGCTTGCCGCCACGGATTAGGTAGGTATTGCCACGGACCCATCTCGCACCTCCTGAACCCCGGGACCTCGTCCCAGTTGTTCCATATCTATGGGACAGGTCACCAAGTTATTCCAGCCCCACCAGCCTCTAGGGAGCAGCGGCCGGCTTCGTCGACGCGCTCCCTCTGCATCCGCGGCCGGACTTCAGAAGAATCTCAGGTGGGCCATAACACTTTGGAAACATACTTTGGGCTAACTAAGAACGGGTTGGATCATGCCCAAGCCATAAAGGGAGTGTGAGGAGCAATGACAAAGCCTGTGCTTTTGGTGGCAGCAGGCGTGTTGGCGGTGGGTGGCGCGGCAGGTCTATGGAACAGCCAACGCCATGCGTCGGCTACGGCGCCTGTCACGGCTGGCGCCAAAGTGAGTGCAAGCGTACCAATCCGCCGACATGAAGGGTGGGGTTCGCGCCTAAGGCTCCACGCCATGGCCGATGTGGCGCAAGCATTGGGAATTTCGACTGCGACCCTGAAAACAGATCTGCAGTCCGGAGACAGCATTGCGACCATCGCTGCCAAGAACCATGTCGCGGTCACAACGGTCGAAACCGCCCTCTTGGCCGATGCCAAATCCGCCATCCAATCGGCGGTCTCAGCGGGAAAAATGACCGCCGCTCAAGCCTCGACCGTAGAGGCTGGCTTGGGTTCGCGCATTGACGCTTGGGTGACGGCTTCACCCCGCTCAGGCCCGCTTCATTTCGGCATGGGACCGCGAATGGGCATGCAGAGAGCTCTCCTGAGCGACACTGCCACTGCCTTAAATATGACGAAAACCGCTCTCCGTAAGGACTTGCAGTCGGGTCAGAGCCCGGCCGCCATAGCTACAGCTCACGGTTCTTCGGCCGCGGCGCTCATCTCCGCCTTGGAGTCCGACGCCACGGCGGCCCTGCAGAAACAAGTCGCCGCCGGCACCCTCACGTCGACGCAGGAGACCGCGCTCCAGACGATGCTGCCTCAACAGATAACGGCCTGGGTAAACGCTACTCCCGGGCATTGGAAGTCCGGCGGTCCCAAAGGATTCATGCCCATCGCGATGGGCAGTCTCATTCAGGACGCCGCCGCAGCGCTTAACATGTCGCCCTCCACGTTGGAAAGCGACCTCCGCGCCGGCCAGACTCTGGCCGGGATCGCGGGGCCAACGCGCGTGGCCTCCCTAGAGTCGACCCTGGTCAAGGACGCGACCGCCGACATCCAAAGTGCCGAGCAGGCAGGGCGTCTAACCGCGCCGATGGCGTCCCAAATCGAATCCCATCTCACCCAGATGGTGGATCATATGGTCACCATGGCTGGGCATCCCGCTCCGTGGGCACCGCCGACGCCCTAGCTCTCCTCGGCCCACGACGGCACAGAACAAAGGAAAAGAGGCTGTCCCCTCAATCAGGGACAGCCTCCCTTGTAACGCTAGTCGAACAGCTCTAAGTCGTCGTCATCCGCCTCCCAGTCACCATCCTCATCGTCGACGACCAGACAGTCCTCGTCCGAATCGAATACGACGTTGCCGCAATGGGGACAGGTTAGCTGGATGCCATCCTCGCTAAAGAGCGATTCGTTGTAGGAGGACTCAAGTTCGCATACTGGGCACTCCAGTTCGATGTAGGAGACCTCGTCATCCTCGTCGTCCGCATCGAACAGGCCGTCGGTTTCATCATCGTCGTCGCCAAGATATACGTCCTCTTCCAAGGACATTAAGTCGGAGTCAATTTCCTCCACGTATTCCTCTAATTCCTCTTGATTCTGGCTGACCTCTTCGATGTCCAAGCTCAACTCGCGAAGAACGTCCACCATGTCGGCCAGCAATCGACCTTCGCGCCCTCTCTCGCGAAGATCAATGCGCTCCGCGAGATCGGATAACTGGGAAACGCGACGCCGCAGTTCTGCCACAAGACCACCTCCTTAGCCGTTACACCCATAAACTAACCAATGCGGTGTCTTTCATGCACTGAAGGCGATGGCTCGGCAACATTCGGCAACAAAAAAAGGCGCCCGCTTCGGGCGCCCCACAGGTATCGTCAGGCTCGACCGACATATTGGCCGGTCCTCGTGTCCACTGTAATGACAGTCCCTTCCTCAATGAACAGGGGCACCTTGATGACAGCACCCGTCTCCAGCTTGGCAGGCTTGCTGCCGCCAGTTGCGGTATCGCCCTTGAAGCCGGGGTCGGTTTCGACAATTTTCAGATCCACACTATTCGGCAACTCCACCCCAATGCTGGTGCCTTTGAACAGGACCACATGGCAGAGCATGTTCTCCTTTAAGAACCGAACACCTTCGCCGATATCCGCACTCGACAAGGTGATTTGCTCAAAAGTTTCCGTGTCCATGAAAGTGTACTCGTCACCGGTGTTGTACAAAAACTGCATTTCGCGCTTTTCCACCCGGGCCGACGGAACGCGCTCACCCGCGTTGAAGGTCCGCTCCACAACGCCGCCTGTCTGCAGATTCTTCAATTTGGTGCGAACAAAGGCTGATCCTTTGCCAGGTTTCACATGCTGGAACTCGATGACTTGGAACACCACCCCATCAAGCTCTAAGGTCACGCCGTTGCGAAAATCGTTGCTCGAAATCATGGAAACGCTCCCCACTTTGAAATTCGGTTCAATACCGCTAAAAGCTCGAACACTTTTTTCACCATATCATATTTGCCCAACCGAAGCACGTCAGGTCGCCAGCAAGAACTGGACGGCCAGTGCGTACCCTTCCAACCCAAGACCGGAAATCTGGCCGGCCGTTACCGCGGCCAGCAACGAATGGGCGCGGAACGGCTCGCGGCGGTAAACATTGCTAATGTGCACTTCTACGACCCGAAGGCCCAGCCCCTCCACGGCGTCGCGCAGGGCATAAGATTGATGGGTCAGTGCGCCAGCATTCAACACCACATCGCGTATCCCTTGATCGTGCCAGCTCTCCAGACAGTCAATCAAAGCTCCCTCGTGGTTCGACTGAAAGAATTCCAGCGCCGTCTCGGGAAACTTGGCCCGAAGCTGACTTTCCAAATCCGCCAGGGTTCGGCTGCCGTATATCTCGGGCGTTCTTTGACCCAGACGCCCTAGGTTGGGACCATTCATAATGCCAATGGTCATCGGCTCAGCCCGGGCAGCGGATGGGCATCCGCCAGCGCTTTGACGCGCGCGGCCAGCGGGCTCAAATCTCCGCCATGCGGCGCTTGGATGGCACGGGCGATGATATCCGCCAACTCCTCCATATCCGCCCCCCGGAGGCCCCGCGTGGTCACCTGCGGAGTCCCCAAACGCACCCCGGAGGTCACGGTCGGTTTTTCCAGATCGAAGGGAATGGTGTTCTTGTTGACGGTAATGCCGACCTCAGCCAGCCGGGCCTGGGCCTCTTTCCCGGTAATGCCGCTGGCCTTGACATCGACCAGCATGAGGTGATTGTCCGTGCCGCCTGATACGAGCCGCAACCCGCGACTCGAGAGACCCGTCGCCAATCGCGCCGCATTGGCGAGCACTTGCTGCTGATAGTCCCGAAAGCTGGGCTGGAGGGCTTCATGGAACGCGACAGCCTTTCCCGCGATCACATGCATGAGAGGGCCGCCTTGCAATCCTGGAAAAACCGTCTTGTCGATAGCCTTGGCCCACTCGTGAGTGGTAATAATCACGCCTCCACGTGGTCCCCGAAGCGTCTTATGGGTTGTCGACGTCACGAAATGGCTCCATGGCACCGGGTTGGGATGCAGCGCGGCAGCCACCAGTCCCGCGACATGCGCCATATCTACCATTAAGAGCGCACCTACTTCGTCCGCGATGGCACGGAAGGCCGCGAAATCCCATGTCCTGGGATACGCCGAAGCTCCCGCCACGATAAGTTGGGGGCGAACGGCGCGCGCCTTATCACGCACCTGATCCATGTCCAGACGTTCCGTTTCGCGGTCCACTTGATAGTGCTCGGCGTGATACAGTTGGCCAGAAATGCTCACCGGGCTTCCATGCGTCAAATGGCCGCCATGGCTTAGCTCCAGTCCCAAGATGGTGTCGCCGGGCTTCAAAGCCGTGAGATACACAGCCAAATTGGCCGGCGCACCGGCATGCGGCTGAACGTTGGCGTGATCGCCGCCGAACAGCTCCAATAGCCGCGCGCGGGCCAAATCCTCTACTGTGTCGACGTTTTCACAACCGCCGTAGTAGCGGCGGCCCGGATAACCTTCGGCGTACTTGTCGGTCATCACGGAACCTACCGCCTCTCGTACAGCGGGCGAGGTCCAGTTTTCGGATGCGATGAGCTCAAGATGGCTTTGCTGCCGGAACTCTTCAGCCCGGATGGCCTGGAACACGGCCGGGTCGGTCGATGCCAAATCAGCCATTCTGGGCCTCCTCCTTCAGATGCTGCCAAGTGAGAACGGGGTGACGCGCTGCGGTTGCCTCATCAAATCGGCTCACCACAGTGTGATGCGGCGCCTCATGAAGAATCTGCGGCTTGTCATCAGTCTCCCGGTTAATCTGATGCATGGCTTCCACGAAACGATCCAAGGTTTCCTTTGATTCCGTCTCCGTGGGTTCCACCATGAGGGCCTCCTCCACGACGAGCGGAAAGTAGACCGTGGGTGGATAGAAACCAAAGTCGATAATCCTCTTCGCCACATCCAGGGCCCGTGCTCCGCGGGCCTTTTGCGGCGTCAGGGACAGAACGAACTCATGCTTCACGGTGCGGTCGTACGGAGTCTTGTAGTCGTCCTGGAGCTGGTGCAAAAGATAGTTGGCGTTCAGGACCGCAGTTTCCGACACCGCCTTTAATCCCATCGCGCCGTGAGAGCGCAAATAGGCATAGGCACGCACCAGCACGCCCACGTTGCCGTAATATGAACGCACTTTGCCAATGGAGCGCCCGCGGTCATAGTCCCAAGAGTAACCCGGGTCCGTCCGCTTCAAGCGCGGGTAGGGCAGGTATGGGATGAGTTCCTTCTTGACCCCTACTGGACCGGCCCCCGGGCCACCGCCACCATGGGGTGTCGAGAAGGTTTTGTGCAGATTCAAATGAACCACGTCAAAGCCCATGTCTCCGGGCCGCACTCGGCCCATGATGGCGTTGGCGTTGGCGCCGTCGTAGTACAACAGTCCTCCAGCTGCATGCACGATGTCAGCAATCTCAAGGATGTCCTCTTCAAACAAGCCCAGAGTATTCGGGTTGGTGAGCATGAGGCCCGCCGTCTGCCCGTCAACCAACTCCCGCAGCGCCTCCACGTCGACGCCCCCGCGGCTGTTGCTGGGGACCACCTTCACCTGAAATCCCGCCATAGAAGCTGTCGCTGGGTTGGTGCCATGGGCCGAGTCGGGAACAAGAATGGTGGTGCGATGGTCCCCGCGGTCTTGAAGATAAGCCTTAATCATCAAAATCCCGGTGAGCTCGCCATGAGCCCCGGCCGCGGGTTGCAAAGAGACCGCATCCATCCCGGAGATCTCTTTGAGCCCCTCCTCAAGCCCGTACAAAAGCTCCAGCAGACCCTGAACCGTGGAATCCGGCTGAAGGGGATGCACATCGGCAAAACCCGGCAACCCGGCCGCCCAGTCATTCACTTTGGGATTGTACTTCATGGTGCAAGAACCTAACGGATAGAAGCCCGTATCCACGCCGTAGTTTAGCGTCGACAGGTCCGTGTAATGCCGGACGACATCATTTTCCGCCACTTCCGGCAAACCCAGACTGCTGCGCCGAATGAGACTCGCAGGCAGGGATGTCTCCACGTCAAAGGCTGGAATATCCGAAACTGCATCAAACCGCACACCACGCCGCCCAGGACGCGACCGTTCAAAAATTACCGGGACATCCATTGGGCCACCTCCTCGACCAATTGGTCACAATCGGATTTAGTTCGCCGTTCTGTCACAGCCAACTGCCACAGCCCCTCCCATTGCGGGTCCCATCGGCCTAAGGACATACCGCCCAGGATTCCGCGGGACAGCAGATGATGGTTCAGATCGTCCACCGGACCCGGAACCCGCACGGCAAATTCATAAAGAAACGGCTCGTCGGAGCGGACACGCTCCAGACCGACAGCCGCCAACCGGTCCGCAAGATAGTGGGCCAGTTGCGCCGAGCGCAAAGCGACCTCTCGAAGACCATCCGGGCCTACCAAGGACATGTAGATGGTCGCCATGAGGGCGTTGAGTGAGTGGTTAGAGCAGATGTTCGACGTGGCCTTCTCGCGGCGGATATGCTGTTCGCGCGCTTGCAGCGTCAGCACAAACCCGCGCCGCCCTTGGGCGTCTTTGGCTACGCCCACCAAACGCCCCGGAATTTTTCGCACCAAGGACTCCTGCACGGCGAAAAATCCGAACGTCGGTCCGCCGTAATTCATATGGTTGCCGAGAGGTTGGCCCTCACCCACGACGATGTCTGCCCCCATCTCACCGGGCGGCCTCAACAGCGCCAGGGATACCGGGTCGACGACCGCTATGGCCAGTGCTCCCGCCTCATGGGCAGCATGGATGACCTCTTCAATCCCCGTGATATGTCCCAGCATGTCCGGGTATTGAAGAATGACACCGGCGGTGCTAGCGCCCAACTGACTCCGAAGCTCGCCGACAGTGTCCACTACCATAAGCTCACCGCCACGCGCTGTCACATACGTATGGACAACCTCACGGCTGTCCGGATGCACCCCGCGAAAGGCGATAATGCGATTCCGACTGCGACTCTGAGCCAGCGCCAAGAGTGCAGCCTCCCCCACCGCTGAAGCTCCGTCGTACATCGACGCCTGGGCGGCATAGGTTCCCGTGAGAGACTGGATCATGCTTTGAAACTCGAAGATGGCAGCCAGAGTGCCTTGTGACAACTCCGCTTGGTACGGCGTGTAGGACGTCACAAACTCGCCCCGGCTGGCCAAAGCTCCCACCGCGGCAGGCACAAACCGGTCATAGTAGCCGCCGCCCAGGAAACTGGGCATTTCCGCGGCATTCACGTTGCGGCCCGCCAACCGTGTCAGCAACTGGCTCAGTTCCATCTCGCTCAAGGCCGGGGGCAGGTTCAGGTCCCGATTCAACCGGGCTCTGCCAGGTATGTCGTCAAATAGTTGGTCGACCGACTCAATGCCCAGCGTGGCCATCATCTGTGCGACCTCATCAGCCGTGTGTGGTATGTACCGCATTATTCGGACTCGACCTTTGTCTGATATTCTTCCGGTGACAGCACCGGTCCTGGCTCAGCACCCTCAAGCTCAAACACCCAGCCCTTGCCAAATGGATCCTGGTTAATCAATTCCGGCTGGTCTCGCAACTGTTCGTTCACCTTCGCTACCTTGCCACTGGCGGGGCTGTACAAGTCCGACACCGACTTGACCGACTCGATGACCCCGACCGCGTCTCCGGCTTTAACCACCGCGCCGACCTCCGGTAATTCCACAAACACCACGTCTCCAAGGGCATCCTGGGCATAGTCCGTAATTCCGACCCGGCCGGCCGGGCTGAGCCATTCGTGGTCCTCGGTATATTTCAAGTCCTCAGGAAATCGCATGCTATCCCTCTTTCTGGTTAGTTATCCGCCTGAGCGGGTCTCCGATAAAACGGCGTCTTTACCACTATCGCCGGGATGGTGCGGCCGCGCACCTCGACAGCCAGCTCCATTCCCACTTTGGCCCACACGGGGTCTACTAGAGCTAAGGCTATGGCCTTATCCAAAGTGGGCGACTTGGTTCCAGAGGTCACGACGCCCACGGACTTTCCGCCGTCGCGCGGATAAACACTGTAACCTGCCCGCGCAATGCCCCCTGTAACCTCCAGCCCCACCAGCCGGCGCGTCAGTCCAGCGGCCTTTTGCGCAGCCAGGGCCTCCTTACCGACAAAGTGGTCTTTACCCCACTTAATAAACGCTCCCAAGCCCGCTTCGAGCGGGGAAATCTCGGCTGTGAGCTCGTGATCATAAAGCGGCAGACGGGCCTCGAGGCGCAAGGTGTCTCGAGCCCCCAAGCCCACCGGCCGGGCGCCCAACGACGCCAGACGTTCCCAAACCTCCACTGCATCTCCCGCTTTCAGGTACAGCTCAAACCCATCTTCCCCCGTGTATCCTGTCCGCGAAATCAGGACATCCGCATCACCCACACGTCCGCGAGTAGCATGGTAGTATGGCAGATCGCGGAGGTTAACGGGTGTCAGAGTTTGCAGCAGAGCTGCGGCTTGAGGGCCCTGCAGGGCGATAAGCCCAATCTCGGCGCTCAGGTTCTTGAGGTCGACGTTGGCTCGGCCGTGCCCGTGTCGAGAAATCCACTCCCAGTCCTTGTCAAGGTTTCCGGCATTGACGACCAAGAGAAATTTCTGACTCTCTAGACGGTAAACGAGCAAGTCGTCGACCGTCCCTCCGTCGGGATAGCACATGGGCGTATAGAGAACCTGGCCCTCCAACAAGTCCGACGGTTTGTTGGTGACCAGGTCGTCCAGAAATTCCGCAGCTCCTTCTCCAGAAACTATGAACTCCCCCATGTGGCTCACGTCAAACATGCCCACCCGGGTGCGCACCGTCTGGTGCTCCTGGATGATGCCGCCGCCATATTCGATCGGCATTAAAAAACCGCCGAATTCCATCATTTTGGCACCATGTTGACGATGCCACTCCGTTAACGGCGTTTCTCGCACCGAGACACCCCTTTCCGTTTCAGCTTCATGATATCCTCTCCCCAGCGCCCCTCGCAATGCTAGGGAAGCGCCAGATTGGAAATCACGGCCCGCACCAAGTCCTCCGGGATATTGCGCCATAGCCGCGGCTTCCCTGGGGCTTCCACCAGCACCCATGTCAACCCATCGGTGCGCGCCTTTTTGTCTTGCCGCAATCGACGCCACAACAAATCAAAATCGATAGCCGGCATCGCAGTCGGCAATCCCCACAGCGACATCCACTTCCGTACTTGGATCTGAACGGCGGGAGACAGGCCGCAGAGCTTCTCCGATAATTCCAACGCCGCCAGCGCACCGAGCCCCACGGCCTCGCCGTGACTCAACACCCCGTAACCTAGCAAATTCTCCAAGGCATGCCCGATGGTGTGGCCGAAATTTAAAAACATGCGACTGCCCGTTTCATATAAGTCCTCGTTGACAATTTCGGTCTTGATGGCGGCCGTCTCGAAAATAACGTCCCTCCATGCCGGCAGCGAGCCTTCCGGGGGCAGCCGCAATCCATCCAACCGTTCATACAAGGCCCCGCCGCGAATCAATCCGGATTTCAGCACCTCACCTAATCCCGCCAACCACTCGCGGCGGGGCAGTGTGCCCAAAAACTCGACGTCCACCACCACCACCCGAGGCAGGTGAAAGGCGCCCACCAAGTTTTTGCCCCAAGCCGTGTTGACGCCTGTTTTTCCGCCAATTGCCGCATCGACCTGTGCCAACAGCGACGTCGGCACCGCGCACCACGTCAACCCCCGTTGATAGGTGGCGGCCGCGAAGCCCACCATATCCGTGGCTACGCCGCCTCCCAGGGCTACAACAGTCGTGTCTCGAGTGACCCCTGACTGCCCCATCCACTCATACAGACGTTCGACGGTCGCCAGCGTCTTCTGGGACTCGTCAACGTCTACCGAAAAGACGGCATCGGCGTCAATGCGGCGAGCCACCGCCTCACTCCAGGCACGGAGCCGGGCATCGGCGATGAGAATGCGGCGCTTACCGCAAGCGCGGACACGCTCGTAGCCTCCCTCTCCAAACACCACCCATGACTGGTCTTGGCGGCTGCTTACTATGACTAGTGGATCCACGCTATCCCTCCTGTGTCAGCCACCAAGCCCGAATTTGCCACGCGGCAAAATCCGGCGCCGCCTCACTGACATCCACTGTAAGGTCTGCCAGTTCCGCGTAAATCGACCGACGCTCTTGACTACGCTCTCGAAAACCGTCCCAACCGTCGGCAGCCAGTGGCCTGACTGGATCTTGGGCGCGGCTATACAAGACCTCGGCGGGTGCATCCAACCAAGCCACCCAGAAATTCTGTTGCAGCCGTTTTCGATTCTCGGGCCGCAACGGCGCTCCCCCGCCGGTCGCTAAGACCAGCCGGCGGCCCGTCATCGCGACTTCTCCCAGCACCTCAGCCTCACGGCGGCGAAATTCCTCTTCTCCGTACCTCTCAAAGGTTTCGGCAATAGCTTCCTGCCATCGCTCGACAATCATCTGATCGAGGTCCAGGAACGGACAACCGGATCGGGATGCTATTATGGGTCCGACGGTCGACTTGCCGGCCCCCATCATCCCGATGAGAGCTAGCGGTCTAGAACTCACGGACCGTCTCGTGCCAAGCACGCACCCGCCGAATCACCTCATCGAGGCTGTCTCCGCCGAACTTCTCCAGCATGGCATCCGCGAGCACATGCATGACCATCGCTTCACCGATGACAACCGCCGGTGGCACGGCCGTAACATCGGACCGCTCAACGGCAGCCAAAAACGGCTCTTTACTCTCGATATCAAACGAGCCCAAGGGGGACATGAGCGTCGACAACGGCTTCATACCAATCCGCACCGTCAACGGCATCCCGGTGGTAATACCACCCTCCAAACCGCCAGCTCGGTTGCTCCGCCGACTAAAGCCCTGCTTCTCCTCCCACCATATCGCATCGTGAACCGTTGAGCCGGGCTGATCCGCCTGAGCAAACCCGGTCCCCACCTCTACTGCCTTCATGGCTGGGATAGACAGGAGCGCTGCACCTAGTCGTGCCTCCAGCCGACGATGCCACTGTACATAGCTGCCCAAACCAACTGGCAATCCAAACGCGGCAACCTCAAATGTTCCCCCCAAGGTGTCCCCCGCTTCTTTGGCCGCATCGATGGCGCGCATCATCTCCTCCGCGGCGGACTCGTCCACGACCCGCACCGGAGAGTCTTCCGACCCGCGAATTTCGTCCAGTGTCCAATGCCGGTTTGGCGCATGCACGTCTCCGATGCTAATCACATGCCCATAAACCTCAATGCCCAAGCTCCGCAAAAACGCCCGCGCGACAGCCCCCAACGCCACCCGCATGGTCGTTTCGCGCGCGGACGCGCGCTCAAGCACATTCCGCAAATCCCGATGGCCGTATTTGATGCCTCCGACGAGGTCGGCATGGCCTGGCCGGGGCCGCGTAACCACTCGATCGGGAATACCTGGGTCCGGCGACATAGACTCGCGCCAGTTTTCATAGTCGCGATTGGTCACAGTCAACGCCACTGGGCTGCCCAGGGTTTGTCCATGACGGACCCCGCCCCAAATGGCCACTTGATCCCGCTCGATGGCCATCCGCCCGCCACGCCCGTAGCCCTTTTGCCGACGCGCCAAATCCTCATCAATCTGCTCACGGGTCAGAGGAATCCCCGCCGGCACTCCATCCACAATCCCCACCAGTCCAGGCCCATGCGACTCGCCCGCCGTTACAAAACGCCAATGCTCCATTCCTCACCCCTGCCTTCCCTAGTGCAATAAGTCAAGAAAACCTACGAGTCCACCCAGCGCCAAGAAGGGACCCAGCGGCATTTTTTGAGTGCGCACGTTCTTTTTCCGCACGAGCAGCACCACCGCGTATAAACCGGCCGCCCAGATGCCCGCTACCATGCTGACCAAGCCAGCCGGATACCCCAGCGCGAAGGCCAGCACTCCTGCAAATTTGACATCACCCATCCCCATTCCTCCGTGGGTGACGACATGAACCATTAAATAAAAGGCGAAGATTACCACCGCCACCAATAAGGCCGGTATCCAATGACCCGTGGACCACCGCTCCAGCACGCCCCACACAAACAGGAGCGCTACCCAGCGATTGGGAATTATCTGGTGCACTTGGTCAACCACCGCGACGGACGAGAGGATAGCCAATAGAGGAGCCGCCCACATCACCTTGACCGGATCCAGCACCCCCAACGCCACAGATCCCGCCAACGTAACCAACGCGGCCGTCCGACGATGCACTGAGGATACCTCTGCGCCCCACCATGGCGCGGACAGATACACAACCAGGGCTGTCGCTACTGCGACGACAATCGTCATTGCCATGGTTTTGTCGCGCTCCACATGTCATCGGCTGGGGCCAATTCCCCAAACCACAGGCGCCAAGCGTAGCGAGCTTGTTCCACGAGCAGCGTCAAACCATCGACTCTGGAGATCGGATACTGTTCAGCAGCCATGAGAAAGGGGGTCCGACGCGGGCTGTAGACCCAGTCCACGGCCGTGCCATGCGCGACAGGCATAGGCCACTGCGCAATCTGCGCCTCACCCGCTTGCCCCACCGGCGTGGCATTGACCACCACGTCCCATGGCGCCGGATCCAGTCGATCGTCCCATGGCAACCATCCGACTCCCGGCATCGCCGGGCGGCGCCGAGATGCTACTGTAACACGGTAACCAAGCATCTCCAACACAGCCGCGCTAGCCCTAGCTGCGCCTCCAGCCCCCAACACCAGCGCCTGAGCTCCCGACCGCGCGCGCGGCAGTTGCCCCTCAAGGGCTTGACAGTCCGTGTTATCCCCCTGCCAGCCCGCATCTGTCCACACAATGGTGTTGGCCGCCCCGGCACGTTCAACCCAGGCTGAACGGCCCGTCAAGACGGGCAGGATGGCCTCTTTCAACGGACGGGTAAGATTGGCACCCCGGCCCCCGACAGCTACAAAGGCCCCCAACTTTGCGTCAAGCTCATCAGGGGGGCAATCTATGGGAATGTACCAATGAGTCCATCCACGAGCGCGAAAGGCCGCGTTATGCATATGTGGGGATAGTGAATGGCCTATAGGATGGCCAAAGACGCCGTATAAGTGCGGAGAACTGTCCATTTGCGGGTCTACGCTTGGTCACCGGCGGACAGGGGTTCCTGCCCCCCAACCACCACCCGTTCCACGCGGCGAACCAGCTGAGTCCCCCAAAACTCGCGTTCCGCCAACGGTTTTACAAGGATGGTATAAAGCTGCAGGCGGTTTCCGCCCAGGATATCGGTAAAGATTTGGTCGCCGACCACGGCTGTGTCCCGGTGGTGTGTACCCATTTTCCGCATAGCGTGCTGGAAGGCGCGACGGCGAGGTTTGGCAGCTTTGGCGATGGCCATTACCCCAATACTGCGGCTGAAGCGCTCGACCCGGTCGCTCATGTTATTAGAAACAATGCAAGTCTGGAGACTATGGGTTCTGACCTGCTCAAGCCACGTCAACAGCTCAGAAGAGGCGTCCGGTTGATTCCATCCCACCAATGTATTATCGAGATCTAAAATTAGACCTTTCATGCCTCGATCCACTAACCGCTTCAAATCGATATCATAAATGGTTTGAACAAAGAGCCGCGGTTGCAAAATCTGGATCAAGGCGCTCGCTCCCTTTCCGCCAATTTGTGGTCAGTATACCAGGAAACCCAGGTGGCTTCCGAAATTGTCGAGGGAAAATCCGCCGCTCAGGGCATCCTACGCGTGGTCGGTTGACTTTTCAACGCACACCGCTACACTAAACATAGCAATACTGAGTAAAGTACTCAGAAATGGTTCGGTCCTGAGGAGGCTCGACATGTCTACACCAGTCTTGGAAATTTCCGACCTGCATATGCGGATCGAAGAGAAACAAATTCTCAAGGGGCTTACGCTCACCATCAAGGGCGGCGAGATCCATGCCGTAATGGGTCCCAACGGCACAGGCAAGACTTCGCTGGCCCAATGCTTGATGGGTCATCCCCGATACCAAATCACGGGCGGAAGTGTCCGACTTGACGGCGAGGACATGCTCACCATGAAGCCCGACGAGAGAGCACGGCATGGGCTGTTCTTGGCCATGCAGTACCCCAGTGAAATTTCGGGCGTCACGACCGCCAATTTTCTGCGGGCCGCCATCAACGCCCGCCGTGAAGATGGGACCAGCATCTCTTTGAAAGCATTTCGGGATCAACTGGACGAGGTCATGGGCTTTTTGGACATGGACCCCAAGTTTGCGAACCGTTACTTGAACGAAGGATTTTCCGGCGGAGAGAAGAAGCGCAACGAGATTCTTCAGATGCTGATGCTAAAGCCGCGCATTGCCATCTTAGACGAGATCGATTCCGGCCTCGACATTGACGCCATCAAAGTGGTCTCCAAGGGAGTCAACTCCTTGAAAGGACCAGACTTTGGCTCTCTCATCATCACTCACTACCAACGGATTTTGGACTACGTCCATCCCGACTTCGTGCACATCATGGTAGACGGGACAATCGTCAAGTCGGGCGGGCCAGAACTCGCCTTGGAATTGGACAAAAAAGGGTACGAATGGGTCCGAACGGAACTGGCTCAGTCGACACATCAAGCGTAGGAGGATCCCATGTCTGAGATGATTTTAGACCAAGCCTCCGAAGCGGACTTGAAGTCCCTGGTCGAGGAGCGCTTCGGGCACGAACCTCAATGGAGTCTCGCGCGGCGCCAGAGCGCTGCTGAAGCTGTATTGAATCTTGATTGGCCCCGGCTTGAGCGCACTCCGCTCAAAAAGCGCAAGCTGGATCAACTGCACCTATTTAAAGCCCCACCCACCCCTTCCCGTACCGCCGCAGCGGCACCCGAAGGCTGGGCCGAAATTTGGCTCGACAACAATCAGGTGGTGGCGGTCTCAATGCCCGAGGCGCTGTCCCTCCAAGGCGTGCGCCTCGAGTCTCTGACCGCAGCACTAGATGACCCGGACGTGGAAAAACACCTGGGGCGCTTATTGGGCCAAGATGCAGACAAAATCGCCGCCCTCAGCGGCGCGTTGTGGCAGGGCGGCGTTTTTTTGCGGGTTCCGGCGCGGATTCGCGAGGTGGTTCGGGTATCCATTCGCAGCCACGCCACGGCCGAGGCGGGCGCCCTGTTTGCCAAAAACCTCATCATCTGCGGCGCGGAAAGTCATGTCACGGTGACTCAGCGCCTCGCCACCGATGAGGGCGTCTCAAAGACCCTGTTATCGGAAAACACCGAGATTATTGTGGAAGACGGCGGCCGCGTGGACTTTGGCGCCATCCAACAGTGCGCACCCACAGTCGAAGGATTTATCCATCGTGCTGGGGCTCTCGGACACGACGCCGTCCTCAACTGGAGCATCGGCGAATTCGGCGCTGGGCTGGTCGTGTCAGACCACGTATCCCACTTGGACCAGCCCGGTGCGCAGACCTCCAGCACCACGGTGTTCTTTGGTGCGGGAACTCAGCATCAAGACTACTCCGCCAAAAGCTACCACCACGCTCCCCACACGACCAGCAACATGGTGGCGCGGGGCGTCATGAAGAACAAGGCGCGAAGCGTGTTCACCGGACTGACCCAAATTGAGGCAGGTGCCAAAGGATCGGACGGGCGGCAAAAAGAACAAACCCTGATGCTCTCAGATGACGCCCGCGCTGACGCCATTCCCTCCCTGATTATCGACGAGCGCGATGTGTACGCCGCCCACGCGGCCAGCGCAGGACCGGTCGATCGCGCGGCCGTGTTCTACCTCACCAGCCGCGGCTTGTCTGAACCGGAGGCCGAACGCATAATTGTGCACGGATTTTTGGCCCCAGTCATTGACGCCATCGCCCTCCCCGAGCTTCGGGATGAGGTGTGGGACGCTGTAGAGAGGAAGATTCGTGCATGATTAATCCCTTGGTGGACGCAGCGCATGATTTTCCCATTCTAAACCGTTCGATGCATGGTCATCGCCTGGTTTGGCTCGACTCAGCGGCCACCTCTCAAAAGCCGGAACCGGTCGTCGAGGCCATGGACCGTTTCTATCACGAGTCCAACGCCAACGTGTTGCGCTCGGTCCACACGCTGGCGGACGAGGCCACCACGGCATTCCATGGGGCCCGCTTCAAGGCCGCGCGGTTCATTCAGGCCGATAGGCCCGAAGAAGTGATATTCACCCGTGGGACTACCGAGAGCCTCAACATGGTCGCACGGGGCTACGGCGACCTGGTCGTGAAGACTGATGACGAGATTGTGTTATCGCCCATGGAGCACCACTCCAACCTGATCCCTTGGCAGCAGTTGGCCAAGCGCACGGGCGCCAAGCTGCGCTATGTGGAACTGAGCCCCGACGGCGTCATCCGCCCCGAGGCCCTCGCAGCGGTCATAGGACCGCGCACCCGCATTGTCGCGCTTTCCAGGATCTCCAACGTGCTGGGCACCATCAACCCCATCGCCGAAGCCGCCGAGATGGTGCATAAACACGGCGGCATCATGGTTGTCGACGGGGCCCAGTCGGTACCGCATGAAAGCACCGACGTCCATCAACTGGGCGCGGATTTTCTGGCATTCTCGGGCCACAAGATGTGCGGCCCCACCGGGATCGGCGTGCTGTACGGGCGGATGGACCTGTTGGAGACCATGGAACCGGTCATGTACGGAGGCGAAATGATTAGCTACGTTGATCAGGAGACAGCCACATGGGCGGAGGTTCCCCAAAAGTTCGAAGGGGGCACACCCAATATCGCCGGTGCGATTGGTCTCGGTGCCGCCATCGATTACCTGGCGGGCGTCGGCATGGACGCCATTCACGAGCATAGCCGGGCCCTTGGCGAACTCGCCTTTGACACGTTGAAGAGTCTGGAGGGCGTATCCGTCTATGGTCCCGCCCGCCCCCATGCGGCTGCCGTCGCGTTTAACATCGATGGGGTACACCCCCACGACGTTGCACAGGTGTTCGATTCGTTGGGCGTTGCGATTCGGGCCGGACATCACTGCGCGCAGCCGCTGATGCATTGGCTGGGAGTTGGATCCACTGCCCGAGCCAGCTTCTATCTCTACAACAGCCAGGACGACGTGGCCGTATTGAAGCAAGCCATTCTGGAGACAAAGAGGTTTTTTCAACGATGAATCTAGATGAGCTCTATCGCGAAACAATATTGGATCACAACCAGACACCCCGTAACCGCCGTGAACTCGAAAATCCGACCAAAACAGTCGGATTGCTGAATCCCACGTGTGGCGATCAGATTAAACTGGATCTACAATTAGATCATGGCAAAGTGACGGATGTGGGTTTCACCGGCGACGGCTGCTCCATCAGCATGGCATCAGCATCCATGATGACGGAAGCCATTAAGGGCAAGTCGATAGAGGAAGCGCTGGATTTGGCCCGTCACTTCAAAGCTTTTCTCACCGGAACGCCAAGTCCCGTTGAGCTGGGCGATTTGGAAGCACTGCAAGGTGTTTCCCAATTTCCGAGCCGAGTCAAATGTGCCACGCTGGCACACAATGCTTTAGAGAAAGCATTGATGGAATCCGAGCCGACCGACAGATAAGGAGGGAGCACTATGGCATCCAAACCAATCGTGAGCGATGAGTATCAATATGGATTTAATGATGGCGATGTCGGCGTTCTCAAGTTTAACCGGGGGCTGCGGCGAGAAACAGTGGAAGAGATTTCCCGCATTAAGAAAGAGCCCAAGTGGATGCTCGACTTTCGCCTGCACTCGCTCGATGTATTCATGAAGAAACCCATGCCCAATTGGGGCGGGAATTTGTCCACCCTGAACTTTAACGACATCGTGTACTACGTCAAGCCGTCTGAAAACCAGGGTCGCACATGGGACGACGTGCCGCAGGCGATTAAGGATACCTTCGAGCGTCTGGGGATCCCCGAGGCCGAGCGCAAGTTCCTGGCAGGCGTGTCCGCCCAGTATGAGTCTGAAGTGGTATACCACAGCATTCGGGACGACCTCAAAGAAAAAGGCATTATTTTTACCGACACCGATTCGGCACTGCGTGAATACCCAGAACTATTCCGGGAATACTTTGGCACCGTCATTCCACCGGAAGACAACAAGTTTGCGGCGCTGAACTCTGCCGTGTGGTCGGGCGGTTCGTTCGTCTATATCCCCAAGGGTATCAAGGCGGACATCCCGCTGCAAGCGTACTTTCGCATCAATTCAGAGAACATGGGCCAATTTGAGCGGACTTTGATTATTGCCGAAGACGATTCCTTCGGCCACTACGTGGAAGGCTGCACCGCTCCCATTTACTCCAGCGAGTCGCTGCACTCAGCGGTAGTGGAGATTATCGTGAAAGACCGGGCGCGGATGCGCTATACCACCGTGCAGAACTGGGCGCCCAATGTCTACAACTTGGTGACCAAGCGGGCCGTAGCCTATCAAGATGCCACCATGGAATGGGTCGACGGCAACATTGGCTCCAAACTGACCATGAAGTACCCCTCGGTGTACATGGTTGGGGAAGGCGCCAAGGGGATGGTGTTGTCTATCGCCGTGGCCGGCAAGGGCCAGCACCAAGACACCGGATCCAAGATGATTCACGCGGCACCCCACACCACCTCGACCATCGTGTCGAAGTCCATCAGCCAGCACGGCGGCAAGACCACGTATCGCGGTCTCGTGCACTTCGCGCCGGATGCGGCGGAATCCAAGTCTAACGTCAAGTGCGACACGCTCATCATGGATGACGAGTCGACCTCCGACACCATCCCCTACAGCGAAGTGTCCAATGCCAACGTAGAGATGGAGCACGAAGCCACAGTGACCAAGGTCAGTGAAGAAGCGTTGTTCTATCTCACGAGTCGCGGACTGTCGGAGGAAGAGGCCACACGCATGATTGTCATGGGCTTCATTGAGCCCTTTACACGGGAGTTGCCCATGGAATTTGCCGTGGAGATGAACCGCTTGATCAAGTTTGAGATGGAAGGGGCTATCGGATAGTGGCGTTCACCCGAGTAATTGACGCGGAAGACGTCCAGGAAGGCCACCCCGTTCTGGTGGTAGTCGGCGACATCGAGGTGGCCTTATTCCGTGTCGGAAACGAATACTTCGCCTTGGACGACCTGTGCAGCCACGCCGAAGCATCACTTTCCGAAGGCGACCAATATGGCCACATTATCGAATGCCCTCGTCATGGCGGACGCTTCGATATCCGCACCGGCAAGGCCAAACACTTCCCAGCATTTTCCCCAGTATCCGCCTTCCCCGTCAAGGTGGAGGACGGCGGCTTGTTTGTCGACGTAGCGGGTTAAAGCGAGGGCAACGGCGGGTCCCACAAAGGACCCGCCGTTTCTTATTCCTCTTCTTCGGTCTCACCCTCAGGCGCCAGTTCCCTCAGAATTTTTCTGACAGCCCGCTTCTCAATCCGCGAGACGTAGCTTCTGGAGATGTTCAACTTTCGCGCGATGTCCCGCTGGGTCATTCGAGGGTGGCCATGCAGCCCGAACCGGAGGTCGAGCACCAAGCGCTCTTTGGCCGTCAGGCCTTTCACAAAACGGCGAACCCATTCCATCACCACGGCCACTTCAACCTGATCGGCCACGATGTCCGCGTCCGTTCCCAACACGTCCACGAGAGATATCTCGTTGCCTTCCCGGTCCACGCCAATCGGGTCGTAAAGACTCACTTCACGATTGCTTTTTTTTCGACTCCTCAGATGCATCAGCACCTCATTATCAATGCACCGCGCGCAATATGTGGCTAGTCGAACCCCCTTGCCGGGATCAAACGAGTCAATCCCTTTAATTAGCCCAATGGTTCCGATAGAAATCAAATCATCCGGGTCCTCGCCGCCGTTGTGATACTTTTTAACGACATGTGCCACCAAGCGCAGATTATGTTCAATCAAGGTCTGCCGTGCCGTGAGGTCCCCCTGCCGAAAGCGCACTACCGCCTCGCGCTCTTCCTCTTCCGTCAATGGCTGAGGAAACGCGTTGCCGCCAATGTATCCAGCCAGCCAGACGGCGCCTCGCACCGCTGCTGCCACCACAAGAATGAAAGCGCCGATACTGCCCAGCATAATTCCACCCCATTTCTGAGTGCTGCGCACTGCAGAGTCCGGATTCTTCTATCGTATGTGCCCTAAGGTCATTTGGTGTCTGTACCGAAAAGGAAGCGCCCCTATAAACGCTCTTCCCCTGGGGCGAACGGCACGAGGCCCGAGACCACCTTAACGGCCGTCCCCCCGCTTTTCACACGGCCGCGTGGCAAGCAACGGGCACGCTCGTCCCCCATCGGCCGCCACTTGCGCCCGACCCACGGATTCCTTTTCCCCGACTTCTGGGCCTCAAGGGTATCGATTTCGGACAGGCGGGACATTCCTTAGAGGGGACCGATGTGCTAGGGTAGGGGGGAGAAGGGGGTGCGCCATGATTTTCCTGCCCATCTACGATGTTGGTCTGGGATGTTCGTCGTTTGTCATTGGGGATGAAACCACGGGCCAAGCCTTCGTGGTGGATCCACTCGGCAGCGAAGGGGCCGAAAACTACTTAATGACCGTTCAAGAACTGGGACTAAATCTCACCTTGGTGGTTGAAACCCATGTTCACGCCGACCACTTGTCTTCTGCGCGAGAATTGGCGGGTATGACGAGCGTTCCCATTGTACTCTCCCGGCACGCCCCTGCTGTTTTCCCCTTTCAGCCCGTTGCCGATGGCGACATTCTGGATGCGGGCGCGGTGCGGGCACTAGTCTGGGAGACACCCGGCCACACGCCCGACAGCATCAGCCTCATTATTTCCGATCGCACCCGCGGCGGCGATCCTTGGGCAGTGCTGACCGGGGACAGCTTGTTTGTTGGCGACGTGGGTCGTCCCGATCTGGCAGATGCCCATCGGGAAGCTGTCGAGGCCGCCTCGAAGGCGCAATTTCGCAGCGTTCGACGCCTCATGACACTTCCCGATTATACGGAAGTCTGGCCCGCTCACTATGGCTCATCTCCGTGCGGCGGTCTGTTCATGAGCCGCAAACCCCAGTCGACCATCGGCTACGAGCGCCGCCACAATCGGGCGCTGCAAATCGAAGACTACGAGACATTCCTGGATTATCAACGCCGTCTGGTCAAGCCCGCTCCAAACCAGGCGGCCCAAATCCGAAGCCGCAATCTCGGCACGTTGGTTTCCGGCCACACTGAGAAAGGAGGCGTCCGATGGCTATTATCGCTGAGAATATCCTTGACGACGTCAAAACCTATTTGGCTGATATGAAGAAGCCGGTCACGGTGGATTTCTACCCCCAGACCGAGAGCCCAGCCACCCAGCCCATGCGCGAACTGCTGCAAGAACTGCACGCATTGGCACCTCAAATCGAATTGGTGGAGCACCAAGAGCCCGCTCAACTTGTACCGCCCGAGAATCCGGGAGACATTGAGGGTCCGGTGACCACCTTCTCCGTGGGGGGCCGGTTTACGGGCATTCGATACCTGGGCTTCCCAGGTGGGCATGAATTTTCCACCTTCCTGGGAGACCTGGTCGATGTCTCCACAGACCAGCCCTTGGAACTTAGCCCAGCAACGCAGGAATGGCTGAGCAATCTCAAGGAACCCCTGCACCTGGAGGTGTTTGTCACCCCTACGTGACCATACTGTCCCCGGGCAGTTCGCCTGGCACACCAGATGGCACGGGTCAATCCAGACAAAGTGGTGGCAGACATGGTGGACGCCACCAGCTTCCCCTCCTTGTCGGATCGCTTTGAAGTCACAGGCGTTCCTCTAACGGTCGTCAATGGGACCGCCCGGCAAGTCGGGGCAGCTCCCGAGGCTCGTCTCACAGCCCTTATTCAGCAGCACTTCCCCAGTTAACCCAAGGGCTTTAAACCGGGCGGCGGTGCCGCCCGGTTTTCTCGTGCATTCCCACGCAACCGACCGCATAAATCAGAGCGGGGGGCGGTTGCATGCGGGCTTTTGCGCTGGCGTTGTCAGGTGGTGGCATCTTAGGGGCCGCCCATTTAGGAGCCTTGCAGTACATGGAGGAGCAAGGAGTACGGGCCGCCGCGGTCGCCGGCACTTCAGCCGGCGGTCTAGCTGCCGGGCTGTACGCATTGGGTGTCCCTGTGTCGCAGGTGATTGACCTGGGCCAGCGAATCGCTGCACATCCTCTCCACTACTTCCACACCAATACGGTTGGCCTGCTGCACGATGTCATCCCCGCACTGGGCCCTCCCGCAACCGGACTGGTCATCAGCGACACATTTATCAAAGCCTTGTTGAAGCTCCACCCCGCGGCTCGCACAACGGACGACTGGATCCTCCCGGCCATTGTGACCGCCGTGGACGTCGTCAGTTTGAAAGCGATCGCCTTCACCAACCGTCCTGGGGTGAAGCCCCGCCGCGGGCATTGGGAAATTACCACTGGCGAAAGCCTCAGAACTGCGCTGGCAGCGACGATGGCCATTCCGGGGTTGTTTGCTGGACCCCGCCGCGCAGGGCAAGTCCTCATCGACGGAGGAACCGCCGACAATCTCCCCGTGGACTGGGCCTTCGCCCTTCATCCCGATTGCGTGGTCGCCATCGACGTGGGCGTGTCCGGAAGTGTTTCCGCGGATCGCATGGGCATCACGGAAGTCTTGGCGCGGGCAGAACGCTATGCAACGAAGACCTTGTCGACCCTCCGAGCCGGCCCAGAGCCTCACCTTCTCGTGGCTCCCGACACGTCAGGCACGCCATTTCCAGGCTTCTCGCATTTTGACCATCTAGTGCAGGCGGGGCGCCAAGCCATGGCTAAAGCATGGCCAGCCATTGAAGCGCTTTAGGCCGGGGGGGCGTCAAAACGCGGCACCACACGGTAATAGAGGGGCTCTTCGGCGGCAGCGGCCCCCGCTTCTGGTCCGGCGGCGCTGACACAGAGGTTGTACACTGGGCAGATGGTGCAGGCAGGCTTGCGAGCCGTACAGACCATGGCCCCAAAGTCCATGATAGCCTGATTGAAGTGGATGGCTTCCCCAGGAGGCACCACCCTCTCCGCCAGCGCCCATAATTGGTGCTGAATTTCGGCGCGGCTGTCGCGATATTCCACCCCGAAATACCGCCCCAGCACCCGCTTCACATTGGTATCCAAAATGGGAGCGTCAATCCCAAACGCAAACGATAGCACCGCTCCGGCGGTATACCGTCCCACGCCCGGCAGCGCCATTAGCCCCTCGACGGTGCGAGGCCACTCGCCACCGTGCTGCTCAACCACGGCATCGGCAATGCCCTTAAGCCATTGTCCCCGGATTTTATACCCGAGCGGATCCGTAATCGCCTTCACAGCTTCCAACGGGGCCTGATGGAGAGCGTCTAAGGTAGGAAACGTATCCATAAAGCGGGTGAAGACAGGTTCCACGGTGGTCACGGTGGTTTGATGAAGCATGATTTCAGAGACGATAATGGCGTACGGATCGCGAGTTTTCCGCCATGGCAAGTCCCGCCCATTCTCGCTGTACCAACCCGCTACCCCCCGGCGAAACACCTGAAGCGCCGCTTGCTCAATCTCCGCGCTGTACTTCATGCGCTTCACGCCGCTCACTCCTCATGCCGACTGACGGCTCCATCCCGCTGACGCACGCCTCAGCAACAGCGCATACCACCAGCTTAAGCCGTAGCAAATCCAAAAACCCACGAACAGCACAGCCGCCCATCCGAAGACCGTGACCTCCAGCCCAAACCATCCGGCGGGCCACCGGTGCGCCAGAATGAGCAACAAAAGACTCCCCACGGCCACGATCACAGTGGTTCCCAGCACCAGCCATGAGAACCCGGTCAAAGCCAACGCCCGGTGCAGACGCCGCAATGGAGAATCCGAACGCTCCCTGCACCAGGGCAAGACGACACCATTATACAAAACCACACTACCCGCTCCGTAAATCCAACCGGCGATTATGAGCGCAAACGGCAATACCACCCAATGCCAAGGGATGAGTATGCCCCAGCCCCACAGATTCGCGAGCGTGCCCACCAACACCCCAAACGGCACCGCCGAAAAGGCGAACGGACTCAGCAGGGGACGCAGCCCCACCGGCTCTCCGCAGACGGACGGGGAGCCGGTCCGCACCCCGGACCAGCGCCGATATGCCGCGGAGCCGACCCAGCGCGCCGCCACCAGCACCCCTAAGGTCGCCGCTGCCTGGCCCCAAGGCGACAGCCAATCGCCTCCACCGCGCAGTTGACCCCACACACCTAGAAAGACACCCACAGGAGCCCAAAGACCCACTCCGAGCATAGCCCATTGGCGCGGCACAGCCCATGCGGACGGCATCGATGCATCACCTCTGGCCACACTTCGCGTCCAAACACCAAATCCCCTGCCGCCAGCTACAGCTTTTCCCCCAGGATCTGCACCACGGACATGGTCCGCTCGACCGCCGCGCCCTCCAGGACGGCCACCTCCCGAAGCTCCGGCGCTATGATGACCGCATAATCACCGGCAGGCCGCCAAATCCTGTACGATATCCCATTTAGGGTGACGGATGGCATTTGATCCAAGACTTCCCTCAGAGTCTTCGACACTTGACCCGAGAGCCGGCGAGCACGCGCAGGCGCACCTGGCATGGCCACCTGCGCCGGGGAACCAACAAAGGGGAGAAAGCTCTGTGCCAGCTCCAGAGGCGTGGCGTGAAGCCCTGTGCCGGAACTGAACACCGCGGACGACAGGGTCGGAAGCGCCGGATTGGGATCCGGCGAAAAACCTATCCGACCCGTTGCATAGCCCAACGTATGAAGCGCTCGGAGCAATCCTCCGGTGCCCCATAGGGCCGCCATTTGGGACAGACTGAGAGCCTCCTTGTTGACCTTCGAAGCCACCCTTTTGTCAGCCAATGCCCAAGCTAAGAGCGGCGGAAGTCCAGCCATACCGACAGGCCGGCCCTGCCAGATCGCCCCCTTCTGCGAGCCTGCGGCCCCAATCCACTGTCCACGACGGCTTAGGACCACGACCGCCCCTCGGTCCCCCACCGCTTGGCTTAGCGCATGAGACAATTGGCCATCGAGGTCCAATCGCACCGTGGGCGAGGTGGCCGCGATCTGATAGATGCCATGCTCCAGGGACCAGGGACCGCGGGTCACCGCGTGGGAGGCCGCGGCGGCGGCCTTGAGCACGCCAATCGGCACGCCCGGTTGAGGAATCCATCTCTGGACGCGTACGCGCTGAAGTGCCGGCACACGGCGAGTCCACAGCCGACGGACGCTCGCCGGTGCCATCCACAAATAAGAACCGTGGCTGGGCACAGGTGATCCGATGGCGTGGCCGAGGGCGGCCCGCTCCGGCGCAGGAACCTTCGACGGCTCCACCAGCAAGGCCGTCCTGGTCGCCAGCCGGGTTAACGTATGCCCCCCTAATCCCACCACAGGACCGTCCAATACCGCTTGGCCGCTCATCACTGGACCCGGGACCGCGTTGCTCCAAAACCACGCCGGGCGAACCAAAATGAGAGCCGTCACAGCCAGAAGAGCGCTTAATCCCACAGACGATGGCACGACGATACGACGATTTCTCATGAAAAAACCCCCTCTTGGGGGAGTTTTCCACATTTAACCAGTTTGAAACCTAGGCGCCGGGATGACTGTTGGCGTAGGCAATGTGGGCAAGGTGCTGTTGATACGTGGTGGCAAACAGCATCTTTCCACTGCGCAGGGAGAGAAAGTACAAATAGGATACATGGGCGGGGTGCAGGGCAGCCTTTAGCATCGTCAAGCCGGGACTGCAAATGGGGCCCGGCGGAAAACCCTTATGCAGGTAGGTGTTGTACGGAGATGGGACTTTGAGGTCGCCCAGTGTCAATCCCCCATTGACCTGCCCGCCCAAGGCATAACGCACCGTCGCATCCGACTGAAAGGGCATGCCGATGGCACGCCGGTTCAAGAACACCGCTGCGACGTTGCGGGCTTGTCCGCGCAGCTTGTCCTCGGCCTGCACAATGGAAGCCAAGGTTACCCACTGGCCAATCGACAATCGGGTGTGGGACTTGTCATACAGCCCGCGGATAACCCGCGTCTGGAACGTTTGCCACATAATTTCCAAGGCTTGGCGCGCCGTCGTCCCATAGGAAAAGGAGTATGTGGCCGGAAAGAGATAGCCCTCCATGGGATACCGGACACCGGCCTGGGGTTTTGGCATTCCAGGCAAGGCCGTTTTCAGCAATTGCCGGTATTGCGCCATGGTTCCGATGTGATTGGCCGCCAGGCGCTGGACGATGTCTTGAACGGTAAAGCCTTCCGGAATGGAAACCCGTGTCACCACCACATCACCGGAGCGCATAGCCCCCATGATCGTCTTGAGCGACTGATGTGGCGATAAACGATACACCCCAGCCGTGAGATGAGTGGCGAGGCCGTTGTATCGGCTCAGTACGTCGAACGCCCAAGCACTGCGGATAATGCCGTGGTCCTTTAATGTGGCCGCCACGTCGGACGCGGTTTGTCCCGGTTGCACGCGGATGTATTGATAAGCCGACGCAGGGCCCCCAACAGGCTGGAACCGCGTGATGACCCAGCCCAACACAAACAGGGCGGCCGCCACGGCCGCCGCCCCAATTGCCAAACGCCTACTCATGCGCCATCCTTGCTGACGACCCATCGATGGCGTCATTGGGCCAGCCACGACAAAGACAGAGTGTTATTCGTCCCCTTCGTCATCAAGCAGCTCTTCATAAGCCTGTGCTACCCGCTCCCACTCTTCTTCGGACTCAATGTCCACCAGGACATCGTCACCGTCGCTGTCCTTCTCCAAGCGGAGAATGACTGCCTCGGCCTCTTCGTCCTCTTCGGTGTCAATAGGCAGCAAAATGGCATACTCTTTACTCTCGACATCGATGACGTCGACCACCACAAACTCGTGCTCCTTGCCTTCGTCATCGGTCAAGGTGATGATTTCGTCTTCCTCTTCAAAGCCTGCTTCCAAATCTTTGTCGTCAGCCATGTGAGTCTCCTCTCTTGCGCGAGACATACGCTCGCGGTCCAAGTAACCTTGCAGGATCAGTGCCGCCGCCAAGCCGTCAATCTTCGCTTTACGGCGTTCGCGGCGCACGTCCTGCTGAATTAGAATGCGTTCTGCTTCGCGGGTCGTCAGCCGTTCATCCCATGTCGCTACGGGCACACCAGAGACTGCTCTCAGGTGGTCCACAAACTCCATGGTTTTCACGGCTTGAGGTCCCACGCTGGCATTCATGTTCAAAGGCAATCCTACCACAATTTGGCCCACATTCCACTCTTGCAGGCGGCTCGCAATTGCGGCTAAATCATGGGCTAGGGAACTGCGCCGAATCGGGTCCTGAGCGCTTGCAATCAAGCCGGTTTCGTCGCTCATTGCCACTCCGATCCATTTATCCCCAACGTCCAGTCCCATTATGCGTTTAGCCATCCGTGGAGGCAATCTCCAGGTGTCGCACATAGTGCCGGAGCAGTTCCTCCAATAGCTCGTCCCGTTCGAACCGCCGGATCAGGTTGCGGGCTCCCATGTGACTCGTGATGTAAGCCGGATCGCCCGACAGCAAATAGCCTACCAATTGGCTGATCGGGTTATACCCCTTGTCCTTGAGTGCTGCGTAGACTTCCTTTAAGACCATGTCCGCTTCTTTTTCTTGGTCGTGGTAATCACCGAGACGCCGGGTTTCGTCCGACATGCTCATCATTCCACATCCTTTCTGGGTGCCTTCTTCGCGTTGCCGATAAGATTATCCTGCCGCCTCGAGGTTTTTGCGGGCCCATACGCGCGCCTCGTGCAGCATATCCGGCACCTGGTCCGGCAATCGGCCTCCGGCCTGGGCGATGTCGTCCCGACCGCCCCCGCCTCCACCAATGATCTGGCTTAATGGCTTCACTACCTGGCGCGCTTGGAACCCTCGGCCCCGCAACGGGTCACCGAAAAACACCACCATCGATACACGCTCGCCGTGGCGAGCAGCCAGCACGGCGCCGTCGACTTCTGTTTTGACACCGTCCAACACTTCGCGCAAGGCCTCCGGGGAGTCAGCCGCTACCTCCGCCACCAGGAACTTTATGGACCCGATCTGCTCGGCCTGGCGTGCCAGGTCCCGGCCCAATTGGCCCCGCTCCACGCGAAGCTGCTCTTCCTGCCAAGACTCGAATCGCTTGAGGTCTTCCATCAGACCGGTCACGCGACCGGCCCACTGCTCTGGCGCTATACCCGGGAGAACCCCTGACAATTCGCGCGTCACCCGGCGTTCGCGCCGAAAGGCCTCTAGAGCGTTGAGACCGGTGACCGCCTCGAGACGGCGTGACCCGGACCCCACACTGGTGTCCTCGAGAATCGCAAACATGCCTATTTGCCCGGTGCGTAAACAATGGGTACCGCCGCACAATTCCTGACTTGCACCCGGTACCGTAATGACTCGCACGGTCTCCCCGTACTTATCCCCAAAGAAGGCCAGCGCGCCTCCCGCCAGAGCCTGCTCCTTGGACACATAATCGATGGACACCGGAATGTCCGCCAAGACCCATCGGTTGACAAGATCTTCGACTGCCAAGATTTGCTCCTCATCCAACGGCTTCGGGTATGAAAAATCAAATCTCAACCGTTCGGGAGCGACCAGAGACCCGGTCTGGTGGACGCCTTCGCCCAGCACCTGCCGCAGCGCGGCGTGCAGCAAATGGGTTCCGGTGTGGTTGCGCATCGCTCCCTCGCGCCGTTCAGCGTTGACAATCCAGGTCCCTTTTTGCCCGGTCCCGATCCACCCGGTTTCGACTTCCACCAGGTGCCAAATGCCGCCGCCTGCCGATTTCAGGGTGTCCAGCACCCGTCCTTGACCCGTCTCAGTTCGGGTCGATCCTTGGTCTCCCACCTGGCCGCCGCCTTCTGGATAGAAGGGAGTCCGGACGGCATACACCCACCCGGTGTCCCCAGTCTCCAAGCGCTCCACTCGGTCGGAGTCCACATAGATGGCAGCCAATGATTCCCCTTCAAGCGCCAACTGCCCGTAGCCCAAAAACTCCGACCTCTCGACACTCGGCAACAGGGCGGCAGCGTTGGCGCGGTTCTGCCGGGCACGTTGCCGCTGTTCCGCCATCAACCGCTCAAAACCCGGCTCATCCACCGCCACGCCGCGCTCTAAGGCCGCATCCCGCGTCAGGTCCAAGGGAAATCCGAACGTATCGTAGAGCTGAAACAGCTCCTGCCCGTCCAATGTGTCACCCGCATCAAGGCCGGCCAGTTTTTGCTCCAGAACCTTCATGCCAGACTGGAGCGTTACGAGGAATCGCTCCTCTTCCTGTTTGGTCAGTTCTTCGATCACGCTCTGACCGTTAATGACCTCCGGATAGGCGCCGCCCATAATACGGCCGACCTCTTCCACCAGTCGATAAAGGAATGCCTCCTCAAAACCCAGCTGCATGCCGTAGCGCATGGCTCGTCGGAGAATACGCCGCATCACATACCCGCGTCCTTCATTGCTGAAAGATACTCCTTCTGCCAAGAGAAAGGTAATCGCGCGGACGTGGTCAGCTATGACGCGAAACGGCATGCCGTCCGGTCCGGGGTCATAAGTCTTCCCCGACAAACGCTCAACCGCCCCTATTAACGGGCGCAGCAAGTCGGTATCCCAATTGCTGTCCACTCCCTGCAGGTAGGCCGCAATACGTTCCAACCCCATGCCGGTATCGATGCTGGGGCGCGGCAAGGGCGTCATAGTGCCGTCCTCCGCCCGCTCATACTGCATGAACACAAGGTTCCAGACTTCCTGTAGACGGTCACACTCACACTGACCCAACCCGCAATTCGGCCCACACGCATAGAGCGGGCCCCGGTCAACGAAAATTTCGCTGCTCGGCCCGCAGGGCCCCGTGTCGCCCATCGCCCAGAAGTTGTCGTCTCCCAGCCTGACGATGCGGTCTGGCGCAACGCCAGCCACCTCTTGCCACAACTCAAAGGCCTCGTCGTCCGTCTCATAGACGGTGACCCATAGCACTTCCCGCGCAATGCCCAGCTCCTCCGTCAGGAAGTTCCATGCGAAACGAATAGCTTCGCGCTTGAAGTAATCGCCAAACGAAAAGTTGCCCAGCATCTCGAAAAAGGTCCCGTGCCGAGCTGTCCGCCCTACCTGGTCCAAGTCGTTGTGCTTACCGCCCGCCCGCATGCACTTCTGGACGCTCACGGCGCGCGCATAGGACCGCTTGTCGAGCCCTAAAAACACATCCTTAAACTGCACCATCCCCGCGTTCGTGAACAATAACGTGGGATCCCCCGCGGGCACCAGGGGGGAACTAGGCACCACTTGATGACCGTGCCCTTCAAAGTAATCCAAAAACTTTTGTCGAATGATGGCTGCCTGCACCAAGGCGCCTCCCTCTTCTATGATGCTTCATTGTACCGAGGGCGTGGAATCGTGGTCAAGGGAGACCACAAATCGATGATAGAGATGAGTCGCCACGACCCGAATTACGGCCGCCACCGGCACCCCAATCAGGAGTCCGGTAAATCCCGCCACAGCTCCCCCAGCAAGGATGGCAAAGATCACAATCAAGGGATGCAGTCCGACCGACTCGCCCACCACTTTGGGCGAGATGACCGTGCCTTCTAGTTGGTGAATAACCACAAATCCCGCGACCGCATAGAGCGAAACCCAGGGAGATCGGGTCAGGCCCAATAATATCGCTGGAATGGCCCCGGCGATGGGCCCCACGTAGGGAATCACGTCGGTAATGGCTGCCACCGCCCCAATCAGCATAGCAAACGGAATGTTGAGGGTCATCGACCAGACGGCCGACAGGATACCCACCACCAGCGCGACCATTAACTGCCCTCGAATGTACCCGTTCAATGCGCGGTCCACGTCAAAACCGAGTTTGTAGACCGGGCCGCGCCAGTTGACAGGAACTAGCGCCCAGAACCGTTCCCGGATGCGGGTCAAATCCTTCAGCACGTAGAACGCCAAAATGGGCGATATGATGAAACTGAGCAAGCCCGGAACCAAGCCGAAGACCGTGTGCACAGACCCCTTTAGGACCCGTAACAGCTGCTGCTGCAGGTGTTGCCCGGTCCCCGTAATGGCCGAGCGAATGGCGGCAGGCATAGGCTGCTGATGGAATCGCGTAAGCCAGTAATCCCAGCTGCGCTGGACACCGGCAGCCAAGGACGGCACATAGTGGACCAAATGCAGGCTTTCTTGCAACAATAGCGGCACCATATAGACAATCACCGCCGCAATCACAAGCCCTACCAGTGAATACACAAGGAGAATGGCCCCGACGCGGTTGATGCGGCCGTGGAAAACCAAGAGCTCAATCACGGGAGCCAGCAAGTAGGCCATCACAAAAGCCAGCAAAAACGGCATCAGGATGGCGCGCGCCGCTATCACCAACCAACACACGGCCAGCGCCGCCACAATGAGAAGCCCCCAGCGGTACCAACGCCGAGGGCTTTGCCTGCCAAGATTCAGGGTCCGCATCGAACTCAGCTGAGACGGCGCTTAGCCAAGTGGACCAACCGGTTGCCACCATACCGCGCCACCCGATAGGCGGCCGGCGCCAAGTGCCGCGCTCCTCGGAACGCGAGGCCGTACATTCTGCGCCGGGGCCGTCTCAAAAGCCACATACCTGCCACGACCGCTCCTACCAACGTACCGGTAATCATCCCGGTCATATACCGCCTCATAGTCCTATCCCCTCCAAGCCTTCTGGCCCGATCCGCGAAAGTTCCCCGTCGGCCTCTACCCGGTACATCCGCACGCCTTTGTGGCCCATCGAGAATTCAATGTAGCAGTCCCAGCAGTAATATTGCCCGGTTCCCACCCGGCCTACGTTGCGGCCTGCACACGCCGGACATAACGGGTCCTTGTCCATCGGGTCCCCTCCTTTGGTCGTCTTACAAGAAGGGTTCCCCAGGGGCGTAAATTTTAATCCTGTTCCCACCCATCTCCAGTACTTCCTGCACGGGAACCACCAGCGCTCCGGTGAGAAGGTCGCCCAACACCCCCCGGGAGATCACCAGGTGGGTGACCCTAAGACTCTTTTCATCGAACAGAAAATCTCGGAGTCGCCCCTGCAAAATCCCCAGCGTATCCACCACGGGCGTCTTTTTAAGATGTTTCTGCCGGGCCACGACATCTCGCCGCCAATGGCGCGGCCGCCGCTCCACCATCGACCGTGTCGCAATTTCCACACCCAAGTTAGAGACCCGGGCTCCCGCACCGCCCGGCACAAAGAGGGCATAAAAAGGACGCCGCGGCAAGAGAAACCCCTCGACAGAGAAGTCCTCCCAGTTCACCACGACGTCCTCCACAATTCTCCAGGGCCTCTCGCGGCCCGCAACCCATATCGGGAGATGGGTGATATGCCACCCACTTATCATCGCAGCCTCCTCAGTGGGAGGGCTTGGCGATCTTCCCTCCCGCAACCAGCACCTCATCTTGATACAGCACCGCAATTTGCCCCGGACTAATGGCCCACTGCGGATCCTCAAATTCGAGGCGAGCCGCTTGGCCGTCAGGAATCCACCGCGCCGGCGCAGGCTCCATGTTGTACCGCACTTTGCCCTGACCCCAGATAGGGAGGTCTGGCGCCTGACCCGATACATAGTTCACGGACGCCACCGAGGCTACCTCGTTCAGGGCCTCCTCGCGGGTGCCCACCACCACTTGATTGGCGGCGGCGTTGAGTCCCACCACGTAACGCGGCTCCGGCGTGGTGATGCGCAGTCCCCGCCGCTGACCAATCGTGTAGAAGGCTACCCCTTCGTGCGCGCCTAAATGGTTTCCCGCCCTATCCACGATATCGCCAGGCTTTTGCGCTTCTGGCCGATGATCCAGCAAGTAACCCTGATAATCGTTTTTCGGCACAAAACACAATTCCTGACTGTCTGGCTTATGAGCCGTTACCAATCCGCGACTCTCAGCAATGGCGCGGCTCTCGGCCTTGGTCAGATCACCCAGCGGAAACAGCAAATGCTCTAAGTCCGGCTGACCCATGGTGTACATCAAGTAGCTTTGGTCCTTTTGGTGATCTTGCGCGCGCAACAGCTCATAAAGGCCGTCCCGTTCCCGGATCCGGACATAATGGCCCGTTGCCAGGTAATCCGCCCCCTGGGATTTTGCCCAATCCCACATCGCGCCAAACTTGATGTTGCGGTTGCAAAGCGCACACGGGTTGGGCGTCAGACCCTCCAAATAGGCGTCCTCGAAGGGCCGAATTACCTTCTCAAGGAACGGCTCCTCTACATCCACCAGGTGGTGTGGGATGCCAAGCTTCTTGGCAACCCGCCGAGCATCCACAATGGCTTCGAGTCCGCAGCAGCTGTTGGTGGTCTCTGCGGGCAAGTGCCGCATCGTGACCCCAATCACCTCGTATCCCGCGTCCAACAGCAAAGCGGCGGCCGCCGAGGAATCGACGCCGCCGCTCAAACCTACGACTACCGTCTTGTTCCCCATACTATCCTCCTTTGCTCATGTAAGACTCGGGTTCACCTGGCACGGAAAGCTTGGTGCGCTGAAAAGCCTTTTGCTCCATGATTAAGCGATCCATGGTGATTTGACTCATGGCATCATCTACCGCTTCCTGCACCCGCGTCCAGACGTCGGGACCCACGCACCAGTCAATTTCCGCACATCCCGTGCCGTCATCCGTGGAACATTCCGCCACGACGATGGGCCCTTCCACAGCCGCCACCACATCCCGAACCGAGACGCTCTCAGGGAAACTGGCCAGACGATACCCGCCTTGGGCCCCGCGCATGCCTACCACCAAGCCAGCCCGTTTCAAGAGAGGCATCAGTTGCTCTAAATACTGTTCAGGAATGTTTTGTGCATGCGCAATGCTTGACACAGTCAACGGCCCCCGCCCGGCATGAAGGGCCAGTTCGTAGACCGCTTTGACCGCGTACCGTCCTTTGCTGGAGACCTTGAACATACGCGACACTCCCAGAATTCTTTGTCTTTAGGTTAGCACCGGACGCCTCGAGGGTCAACTGAGCCCCACGGTCAATAGGTCCGCGCCTTGGGTTCGTAGTGAGTAATGACGACGGGCTCCCGAGCCATTTTCAGCTCGCCGTCAGGCGTCCTGGAAAACAGAAAATGGCAGAGGAACTCGGCGTCCCGCCGGGTGGGAAAATCCACCCGGGCGTGAGCGCCCCGGCTCTCTTCGCGCAAAAGCGCTCCCTCCACCACCGTGTCGGCCAAGTCCAGCAGAAACCCGGTTTCCAGAAAGGCCAGCAAGTCATAGTTGAAAAGGCTGCCCCGATCCATGAGCGACGCGCCGTCATAGCGCTGGTGAAGATCCTTTAAGCGACTTTGCGCGTCTTCCAGTCGCGATCCGGTTCGAAAGGTGCCTACCATCCGTGTCATGGTTTCCCGAAGTTCACGGCGGATGGTCCCATAATGCTCTCCTCCCGTGCGTGCGAAAATGTTGCCCAGGGTCTCAGCCGCCCCCCTAAGTCGCCTCGTGGAGACGTGTGCTCGACCATTTTGCGCCACGTGACGCGACGCCTCCACGCCCGCCAGCCGGCCGAATACCAGCGTGTCTAATAGGGAATTCGCCCCCAGTCGATTGGCTCCGTGGACACTCACCGCGGCACATTCCCCAGCGGCATAGAATCCCGGAAGAATGGTCCTTCCGTACTTGTCGGTCGCTATCCCGCCCATCATGTAGTGCTGCCCCGGTTGTACCGGCACGGGATTGTGCACCGGATTGACGCCCTTATAGGTAATGGCGAAGTCATAGATCTCGGAAAGCCGTTGACGGATTAAGGTCTCCCCCAAATGCCGCAGATCGAGATGGACATAGCCCCCATCAAACCCCCGTCCCTCATCGATTTCTGTTTCAATAGCCCGCGACACGATGTCCCGCGGCGCCACTTCCATCAACTTGGGTGCATATCGCTCCATAAACCGTTGCCCATCTCGGTTGACCAGGTAGGCGCCCTCGCCGCGAGCCCCCTCGGTAATCAGGACATTCATGCCCGGCAAGGTGGTGGGATGGAACTGAACAAACTCCATATCCTTCAACGGCACGCCCGCCCTCAGCGCAATGGCCATCCCATCGCCGGTATTGATATAGGGATTGGTCGTGCGCGCATACATCATGCCAGCCCCACCGGTTCCGAAAATGACAGCCCCCGCATCAATGCCGACGATGTTCCCGGTGGCAATATCGAGGGCAATGACACCGGCTGCTCGCCCGTCCTCGACCGCCAATTCCAACACAAAAAGCTCCTGGTGCACTTCGACTTGGTGCTTAATCGACTGCTCGAAAAGACTTTGATACAAGGCGCGCCCGGTCTTATCGGCCGCGTAGCAAGCCCGCGGATACCCCTGGCCGCCGAAGGAGCGCTGAGCAATACGTCCGTCCGGTCGACGGGAAAACAATGTGCCCCAATGCTCCATCTCATACACCACGCGAGGGGCATCCTCGCACATCAATTCAGCGGCATCCTGGTCTGCCAAGTAGTCGCTGCCTTTAATCGTGTCAAAGGCGTGATCCTGCCACCGGTCTTCGGGGTCCAGTGCTGCGTTGATGCCGCCCTGAGCGGCCACCGAATGCGAGCGCACCGGATACACTTTGGAGATGACAATGACATGGTAGGCGGGATCCACCGCCAATGCTGCCCGTAAACCAGAAAGCCCCGCGCCCACCACAACCACATCACAGATCAAATTTTTTGACTCCACGGCCCTCACCGACGCAGCTCCTCCTGCACCATGGCCCGTTTCAAAACCTGAATGCCCCGGGTAATGGGAATCCCCTTTGGACAAGCCTCGGTGCAGTTAAAGATGGTCCGGCACCGCCACACCCCTTCCGGGTCGTCCAGCACGGGAGCCCGTGTCGGCGTGCCCTCATCGCGCGGGTCAGCCTCAAATCGATACGCCTTAATGAGAGCTTGCGGACCGAGAAATTCCTGATCCAGTCCTACAATGGGACACGCGGCAAAGCAGATTTGACAAAAAATACAGTCGGAGGCTTTCGACAACAACTGAAAGTCGTCCGGCTCCATTGTCATGCGTCGTTCCTTTTCCGGCTCCGGCTCATATGTGTCAGGCATAAGCCACGGAAACACGGCCCTGAACTTGTCCCAAAACGGCGTCTGGTCCACGACCAGATCTTTTAAGCACGCCAAGTTGAAGAGAGGCTGAATGCGAATCATGCCATGCGCATCCCGCGCGTCCGCGACTTGAGTTTTACAGGCCAACCGCGGCCACCCGTTGATCACCATGCCGTCCGACCCGCAGATTCCACTCCGGCACGATGCTCGAAATGCCAAACTGCCATCCTGTTCCTCGCGAACGCGCATTAACGCCGCGAGAACCGGATCTCCCGGCGATACGGGAACGTCAAAGGTCTGCCAATAAGGCTCGTCCCCTGTCTCCGGATTGAATCGCTGAATATCTAGTTGCACGGTATCGTCCATGCTCGTCCCTCCTACAAATAAAACCAGGCTCGCCCGTCGAGAAAAGCCGACAAGATGTCGCCCCCCAGCACCACGGTCGCAATTCCCACCAACCAGAGGAGGCCGGTGGTGAGCCGCTGCAGTGCGGGAGCGGCGATACGGTCGAACAGGACGCTGCGAAACCCGTTCAATGCGTGGTATACCACGACGATCAACAGCGCGTAGTCGACGGCGTCATATGCCGCATGCATCAATCGAGCCGCCACCCCGTGGTAGGTGATAGTCTGACCCAGATGCATGAAATGCTCGATCCACAGATGGGTCACCACCAAAATGAGCAAAGCCAACGCGGAAACACGCTGCAGCAACCATGGCCAAGCTCCACGCCCCCGGTCCCTCATCGCCGCACCGCCAGGGGCGCCATCATCAGGGCAGCACAAAATAATGCCACGGCCCCGAGAATGACGGCACTCCAGAAGAGCGGACGCTGACGATTAAGGCCCCAGCCCAGATCCAGAATCAGCAGGCGCACCCCGTTCAAGGCATGATACAGAATGATGGCGAATAGGGCCAAATCGGCCACGATAAAGGGCGGCGTGGTCAAGGAGGCCACGACTCGGTCAAAAGCACGTGGTCCTCCAGGCCACACCACGGAAGAGAGCACGATGAGGTGAAAGTACAGGTAGGCCAAAATCAACAGACCGGACAACCGGTGCAAAAGCCATGCCACGGTGCCGGTCCGATAAATGGTGCGAATGCGGTAGCTCCTCTGCCCCATAACGGACCCCCTCGAAACGAGTATCTCCGCGAGGGGGCTCTATTATGAGGAATTAAAGGCCGTTGCCCGGGTAGGACCATAGATGGCCCTTATCCGGATTGATCTTTCCGGGGACAACCCCGGGCGGCAGAATATCCAGCCCGTCTGGGATGTTCAAATATCCGGGAGCCGAACCCGGAACGCCGGTGTGTCCGTACTGCCACACAATCTTATTAGTCTTGGGGTTAATGACAATGACCCGGTCGTTATAGTCATCGTTCAGCAAGACCATCCCGTTCTTCAACATCACCGCCAGCGAGGGATGGTTGAGCATGCCGGGACCCGATTGGACATTGTACTCCCACAGCACCTGCCCCTTGGGGCTCATTTCCACCACCGCGCCTGGATCGGTGTAGAACGCCACAATGACGTTGCCATCAGGCGTAAAGTTTGCATCCGACGGATAATAAAATTGTGAAGGGAAATGAACGGTCCACTGCACCTTATTGTGGCGATTCAGCAAGATGGCGTCATTGCCGCCGATTTGGGTCACCAGCATGCCGCCGTTCGGAGCCGGAAAATCACCGTTGGGTGCCGCATAGGTATTCGGAGGGTTTACCTGGTAGACACCCGTTTGACCATACTGTTTCAGGATCGCGTGGGTCTTGCGGCTGATAAACAAGATGCGCTGATTCTTGATGTCGGCCGTCGTGACAACTTGTCCATGCGGCGTGTCATATAAAAAGGCGTCATCGGGCGTGTTCAGGTACCCCGGCAGGTTGCCTGGAGTTCCCGGGTGGCCGTAATTCCACACCACTTTCCGGGTCTTGAAGTTCACAATCGAGACAACATTGTACCCCTCTTGGTTGGTGATAATCTGGTTGAAGTGGGGGGTGAAGAAGACATCGTCGTCATCGTGCAGCTGAGACGGCTGTCCCGGCTTAGGATACTGCCAGATAATTTTTTTCTGAGGATTGACCAGTAAAATCCGGTTGTTGTGGGAATCCGCGATGAGGACATCGTCGGGCATCACCGAGGTGGGACCGCTGCTTTTCCACAACTTCGGCTGCACGGGCTTCTTCACCCGGTGCTGAGGCGCCGGTTTCCCTGCGCTCTGGGGCTTCGTCGTCTGACTACCACACGCCGACAACAACGCCACGGCCAATAAGGGAACGGTGTAACGTAAGATGCGCGACGACATGCAATGGATCCCCTTTCTATCTAAAAAGCCGCCCCAGAAGGGGCGGCTGTCTACCCTTTCCTACTATGAAACCGTATGGGTGTTGGTCGCTGCATTCTTCTTGCCTGACAAACGCCGCAAGAGAATCTTCACCGGGTCGTAATAGCGATCCGCCACCCGCTCCTTTAAAGGAATGATGGCGTTGTCGGTAATCCGAATGTGCTGCGGGCACACCTCCGTGCAGCACTTGGTGACGTTGCACATGTTGACACCAGCTTCGTGCGCCAACAGCGGCACTCGATCCGCGCCGTCCATGGGGTGCATCTCAAATTCCGCAATCTTAATCATGAACCGCGGTCCAAAATATTGACGCTGACCTTCATGATTCCGCAACACGTGACACGTATCTTGGCAGAGGAAGCACTCGATACAGCGGTGGAATTCCTGCACCCGATCGGCGTCAATCTGCTGCATGTTGAAGGGCGCCGGCCCTGTCGGCTCCAGCATGGGAATCTCCTTCGCGACCTGGTAATTCCAGGACACGTCGGTCACCAGATCTTTAATAATCGGGAAGGTCTGCATGGGCTTGACCGAAATGGTCTCGCCCGCGTAATCATCCATGCGCGTCTTGCACAGAAGCTTCGGCTGACCGTTCACCTCCGCGCCGCAAGAGCCGCAGTGGGCAGCCTTGCAGTTCCACCGAACCGCCAAGTCGGGCGCATCATTATGCTGAATGTGATGCAGTGCGTCCAGCACCACCATGCCGGTCTCTGCGGGCACGTGATACTCAACTTCCTCGCCGCCTGTCTTGTCGCCGCGCCATACCCGAAGGGTAAATTCCTCGCTCATGCTTAGGACTCCTTTCCGCCGGATTGCTGGACCAAGCCGGGTGCCTTGCCATAAGTGAAGAGCTTCGCCAGGTGTTCCGGCATCTCATTCACCGCCTCGGTGCGAATCCGGATCGCCTCTCCGTCGTAGCTCTCCACAAAGTTAATGGTCTGCCATTCCGGCAACTCGTCCGGATAATCGGTCCGCCAGTGGGCACCACGGCTCTCCTTGCGCTCCAGCGCGCTTCGGATAATGCCCTCACAGAGCAGCAGCATGTTTTCCACGTCGAACACTGCATGCCAGCCCGGGTTGTAAATGCGCGAGCCGTTGATGCCCATGTTCCGCGCCTCTTCTTTGAGCTCCAGCAGCTGATTCAGCCCTTCTTCCAGCACGGGGCCAGACCGCATAATTCCCGCGTGGTTGGTCATAATTTCCTGCAGCTTCTCGTGCACGTGATACGGGTTGACCCCGTTCTCGCGACGGAAGGGCTCCAGAACCCGGTCCATCTCCGCTTCCAGTTCTGCCTGATCGGCAGGAGCAAAGTCGGGCGCTCCTGAGACATATTCACGCGCCCCAAGGCCGGCCCGCCGGCCGAACACCAACAGGTCGGACAAGGAGTTGCCGCCCAGGCGGTTGGCTCCATGCAATCCACAGGCGACCTCACCCGCGGCAAACAAACCAGGGATATTGGTTGCACAGGTTTCCGGATCTACGCGGAGTCCGCCCATGGTGTAGTGGCAAGTCGGCGCCACCTCAAAGGGCTCCTTGGTAATGTCCAAGTCCGCCAACGTCAAGAACTGCTCGTACATGCCAGGCAGTTTCGCCTTCACGTACTCAGGGCCCTTGTGGCTAATGTCAAGCCAGGCACCACCGTGAGGCGATCCTCGGCCGGCTTGCACTTCCTTGAAAATGGAGCGGGCCACGACGTCACGCGACGACAGCTCCATTCGCTCCGGGTCGTAGGTCTTCATAAACCGCTCGCCCTCAGAGTTTCGGAGCAACCCACCCTCGCCGCGTACACCTTCCGTGACCAGAATGCCGCGAACGCCCGGAGGCCAGACCATACCCGTGGGGTGGAACTGAACCATTTCCATGTCCATCATGTCGGCGCCCGCCCGGAAGGCCAAGGCTGCGCCGTCGCCCGTGCTCTCCCAGCTGTTGGAGGTGACCTTGAAAATCTTGCCCCAACCTCCGGTAGCCAGGACGATGGCTCGAGCCCGGAACAACACAAACCGGCCGTCCTCGCGGAAATACCCAAACGCTCCGGCTACCCGGCCGTCCTTGACCAACAACTTAGTCATGGTCACTTCTTGAAACACATCAATACCACTGTGCAGTGCCTTGTATTGCATCGTGCGGATAAGTTCCAACCCCGTGTGGTCTCCTATGTGGCACAGGCGTCGAAACGTATGCGCACCAAAGGGCCGCTGCATAATGCGGCCTTCCTTGGTCCGGTCGAACACCGCGCCCCACGTTTCCAGCTCAAGAACCCGCTCCGGGGCTTCCTTGGCGAAAATCTCAGCCATTCGGTAGTTGTTGATAAAGTGGCCGCTGCGCATCGTGTCGTAAAAGTGCGTCTGCCAACCGTCAGGCGCGTCCAAGTTTCCGAACGAGGCGGCCACACCGCCTTCCGCCATGACGGTGTGGGCCTTGCCCAAGAGCGACTTGGTGATCACTGCCACCTTCAGACCCGGCACCTGAGAGGCTTCCACGGCCGCGCGAAGGCCGGACCCTCCCGCACCGATAACGATAATGTCGTAATCTAGTGTCTCGTAGGATTCCTGTGCCATTAGAACAACCTCACATCATGAATGACTCCCATCAGCAGGAGTCGGATATATAAATCGGCGGCCCACACCGATGCCAACGATGCCCAGGCCCACGTGCCGTGGAACACGTTCCATTGCGAAACCTTGTGCCACAGCTTGTAGCTGGTGGTCGGCTTACCATCGCAGGAGTAACAGTCCTTCTTGCCGCCCACCATGTGTCGGAACGCATGACAGGAAAAGGTGTAAAAGGTCAGGAAGACCGCATTCACCAGCAAGATGAGGCTGCCGACGCCCACGCCAAATCCGTTCTTGAAGAAAAACGCCTGCACCGCATCTTTCCACAAGAAGATCAACACGATAACCGCTAAATACCAGAAGTAGCGATGCAGATTGTTAATCGCCAGCGGCCACTTGGTCTCACCACTGTAGCGGGGCCGTGGTTTGTCCACCTGAGCACAAGAGGGCGGATCCCAAAAGAATCCGCGGTAATATTCCTTACGGTAGTAATAGCAGGAAAATCGAAACAAAAACGGCACCCAAGCGACGTACAATGCGTCCAACAGATGCCATCCGAACCATTTGCCCACGCCGGGTGAAAAATACGGCGAAACATAGTTGTGGTACGTACCATTATTGTGAAAGAACACTTCCCAAAGTGAGTAGAGCACCCAGACTCCCAAGATAATCATGGTAATCAGGGGCTCGACCCAATAGGCTTTGGGTTTTGCGGAACCCTGAGGCCGCGCTTGAGACCTCGATTCCAGGGGTTGTGCCATGCGTATCCCCTCCACCGCTCAAACGTAAGTGCCGTGCCTGTGACAGGCCAGCCTAAGTTGAGTATACATCAGACCCATTAGCGGTCATGAACTGTCAGCATAGGCGGAACATTCAACTATTTTTCGACGAATCTCCGTCTCGGCGCCGCTTTCGCCACCCTTCCAGCTTGGCCTGATAAGGTTCTTCCAAACCTTGGTCGGACGGTTGGTAGATTTTTAAACCAGCCAGATCCGCCGGCAAGTGCGCGGTGGGCAAAAAGTGGTCTGGGGCATTGTGGGGATAATGGTAGGCTTCTTTTATCCGAGGGTTGTAGTGGCGATCTTTGAGCGCCTCCGGAACCGGCGCATCAGGCCAGCGCTCCAAGGCCTCGTCCAATCTCTCCAGCGCCGCCACAACACTGTTGGACTTGGGCGCCATAGCAAGATAAATGACCGCTTCGGCCATGGGAATGCGGGCTTCCGGAAGACCGACATGTTCCAATGCCCAAGAAGCCGCGTGGGCCACCATTAAGGCTCGCGGATCGGCCAATCCGATATCTTCCGATGCATGGACGAGCAGCCGCCGCACAATGAAGCGCGGATCCTCCCCGCCCCGCAACATCCGCCCCATCCAGTAGAGGGCGGCATCGGGATCAGAGCCCCGAATGCTTTTGATGAACGCCGAGGCCACATCGTAGTGCATATCGCCCTTCGCGTCATAAAAGTAGGCGAAGTCCCCCCACACTTGCTCCAAGAGTTCCTGCGACAAGTTGGCCTCTTGCCGACCATCAGCCAATACCGTGAGGCGTTCGAGCACCGTAAGCGCCATCCGCGCATCACCCGACACCCGTCGCGCGATCTGCTCCCACAGCCCCGCGTCCGCTTCGCCGTCATGCCACCATTCCCCGCGCCGGGCCCATGCACGATCCAACAGCGCCATAATGTGGCGGGTCTCCAGAGGGCGGAATTCGACCAAGAGACACCGCGAAATCAGCGCGTTATTGAGCGATACCCAGGGATTCTCGGTGGTGGCGCCCAACAAGATGAAGGTCCCGTCTTCCACAAACGGCAGCAACACGTCTTGCTGGCTCTTCGAGAAACGGTGCACCTCGTCCAAAAATATGACAGTTCCCCGGCCTTCCAAGCCCCATCGGTCCCGTGCCTGTTCGGCAGCTTTGCGTACTTCCGCGATGCCCACGGACACGGCGGACAGCGGCACATACGCCATATGCGCCTGGTATGCCAAAATTTGCGCCACGGTAGTCTTCCCGGTTCCGGGCGGCCCATAGAAGATGGAGGAACGCAGCCGCCCCCGCGCCATGCCGCTCAATATGCCGTCCGGACCTACCAGATGCTCCTGCCCCACCACCTGGTCCAGCCCCTCAGGCCGCAACCGCGATGCTAAAGGCGCCGCCTCACGGCGGCGCTCGTCACCCAAACCTGCAAATAGGTCGCCTGACATGCTAGCCCTGTGCCTTCATCGCTTCGAAGGCATTCAACGTTCGGTCGATGCCTGCGTCGCTGACGTCCAAATGTGTCACCAAGCGGATGCGCTGTGGGCCCATGGTGCCAATGCGCACGCCAAACTGGCTCGCTTGGTCAACAAGCGCCTGGGCCGGACCGGGCGTGTCAATCATCACCATATTGGTCGGCACGGAAGGTCCCCAAGCATGATAGCCCATGGCCTGCAGACTCTTCAGCAGCCGCTCCGCCCTGACGTGGTCCTCAGCCAACCGATCGACGTTGTTCAAAGCCAAAAGGCCCGCCGCCGCTAAGACGCCAGCTTGGCGCATACCGCCGCCCAGCCACTTCCGGTACATGCGCGCCCGATCGATAAAGGTTCGACTCCCGACCAGCACCGAACCCACAGGGGCCCCTAAGCCTTTGGAAAGACAGATGGACACGGAATCCGCATCGCGTACCAGCCGGTCCGCTGTCACACCCAACGCCACGGCCGCATTAAAGAGCCGTGCTCCGTCGACGTGCACGGAGAGCCCCATCTCGTGCGCAGCCGCCATTACCGGATCGACGCGATCGGGCGCCATCGCCGCTCCCCCGGCGCGGTTATGCGTATTCTCCAACGAGACCAAGCGCGGGTGGGGATGATGAATGTTGGCTGGGCGCACCCGCCGGCGCAATTCGTCAGCCGAAAACAAACCTTCAGGTCCGTCCAGCAGTGTCAACATCGCACCAGCCCACAGCGATGCTGCGCCACCTTCGTAATAGTAGGCGTGACTATCTTGATGGATAAACATCTCGTCGCCGCGCTCTGTGTGGGCTAAAATAGCAACTTGGTTGGCCATGGTCCCGCTGGGCACAAACAAGCCAGCCTGTTTCGAAAGACGCAAGGCGGCCGCCGCCTCCAATTGGTTCACGGTCGGATCTTCGCCATACACATCGTCGCCGACCTCGGCCTCGGACATGGCACGCCGCATCTCAGTCGACGGTTTAGTGACCGTGTCAGACCGCAGATCTACCCAGTCTTCTGCCATTACAATCCCAACTTTCTGGTCAATTCCGCCTTCGGAAGAGCCCCAGTCACCCGCGCCACTTCCTCACCGCGCTGAAACCGAATAATCGTCGGGATCGACATCACACCGTACTGGGCTGCGATGGCAGGATTGTCGTCCACGTTAATCTTGGCCACGGTGACCTGGCCCTGCTTCTCTTCAGCGATAGACTCCAGGATCGGCGAGACCATGCGGCAGGGCATACACCATGGAGCCCAAAAATCCACCAATACCGGCTGGTCCGCATTAATGACGGATACAAAATTTTGACTGTCTGCTGTCTGGACGCGCTCCGACATGAATAAATCCCTCCAATTTCTCCCCTTATCTTACCTGCTGAGGCGGGCTTTGCCAACGAAAAGAGGAGACAGAGTCACCTCTGTCTCCTGACGATCTCACCCCGCCATGCCGCAACGCCCGACGTTTTGAACCTGCCGCTGGCAGGTGGGCACCTCCCGCTGACTTTCGCAGTCCCCTGCATGCGGGGCAGGACGGCCATCAGCTTGGGATCAGGTTCCCTATGTTTTGGTGTTGGCTCAAAACATATCGGTCTGGTCCCGAACACAGCAGGGAATCGATTGGTCCCATTATATGAAGTGCGACGCCGCTCCGCAACCCGAAAAGAATCCCAACGGAGGGCGTCACGCCCTCCGTTGGACATTCACTCAGTGCCTTACTGGGGATCGGCGTCATCTTTGGCCATGTTGGTGACCATTCCGGCCAGCTTTTGCTTATCTGCCGGACTGGCCGCCTGCCATACGTTCTTCGCTAGCCGGTCCTGGGCATTTTTGGGCTCGACGCCCGCTTGCAGCATCGCGTCGCCCATCTCCACAACATCCTGCTTGACGTCGTGGTCCCCGTGTTGAATCCGTTTCGCAGCGGTTGCCTTCAGGTCTTGGAACGATGACGGCACGCCTTTTGCCAAAACGATCCCCTCCTCCGGTTGAGTGCGAGCCTAAGGCCCGATTTAAGGGTTCCCGCGACGCAAGAAAACTATCACGAATATTCGCCCAGGCTTTCCGCCACACTAGATCCACGGTGCGTCAAAGGAGGTGAAGACAAGTGAATTGGGTTGGTGCGATTGTTCGTTTCATTGTCGCAGCTATCGTCCTGATGCTGCTGGGTTACGTGGTGCCCGGATTTTCACATCTGTCCTTTTGGTCCGCTCTGCTGGCGGCCTTGGTTATCGCGCTGGCGGGCTACATCATCGAAGCGTTGTTTGGAAAGTCCGCCTCGCCGTACGGACGGGGCATCGTGGGATTCATCGTCTCGGCCGCTGTCATCTATTTGGCGCAAGTCGTGGTACCTGGCATGCACGTGACAATTTTAGGTGCTCTTATTGCCGCCTTGGTGATTGGCTTGGTCGACCTGTTCATTCCCACCGCTGTCCGCTAATGCGGTACAGAACGGAGCCCCTTTTGGGGGCTCCGTTTTCGCTAGCGGCGAATTTCCAAATGTACGTCCCGAAGCTGCAACGGATCTACGGGACTGGGCGCGTCCATCAATGGGTCGGTGCCCTTGGCGGTCTTCGGAAATGCGATGACGTCCCGTATACTATCGGCTCCAGCCATCAGCATGACGAGCCGGTCCAGTCCAAAGGCAATTCCACCATGCGGCGGTGCACCGTATTGGAAGGCGTCGAGCAAGAACCCGAACTTGCTTTGGATCTCCTCCGGACTCAGTCCCAAAACCGCAAAGATTCGTGCCTGAAGGTCAGGACGATAGATTCGCAGGGAGCCCGAGGCCAATTCCGTTCCGTTCAGCACGACGTCGTAAGCCTCCGACCGCACCGACGCCGGGTCCGCTTCCAGTTTGTCGAAATCCTCCGGGTTGGGCATAGTGAACGGATGGTGCGCAGAAACGAGCCGCCCTTGCTCCTCCGACCATTCAAACAAGGGAAAATCGGTCACCCACAGAAACCGCCACCCTGTCTTTAGGCGACCGCTCTGACGCGCGTACTGCAACCTGAGTTGGCCGGCGATTTCGAACGGCTTCCATCCGTCACCGGCTACCACCAGCAAGGTGTCACCCTTCTCAAGCCCTGCCCCCTCGGAAAGACCGCGCATGCCGTCTTCGCCCAGCCACTTGGCGGCGGAGGACCGCAGGCCGTCGGTCCCGTTCACGATCCACACCAGACCCCCGGCTCCCAAAGACCGTGCGCTCTCCGTCCATTGATCCAGCTCACGCCGCGAAGGCTCAGCACCGGAAAGGCGCACTCCCACAACGTGTGGGGCGTCCTGCAAAACGACCCATGACAAGCCGTGAGCCGCTGCCGTGAGATCTGTCAAGGCTGGCCCAGCCCTGAGATCGGGCTTGTCCGACCCATACAGACGCATGGCATCATGCCAAGTCATGCGCGGAAACGGATCAAGCTCGACGTCCATCACCGAGCGGAACAAGGACTTCAACATGTCTTCCATGAGTTCAAGAATCATCTCGCGATCCACAAACGACATCTCGACGTCAATCTGGGTGAACTCCGGCTGCCGGTCTGCCCTCAAATCCTCGTCGCGGAATACTTTGGCAATTTGGTAGTAACGGTCCAGTCCCGCCACCATCAGCAACTGCTTGAAGATTTGAGGGCTCTGCGGCAACGCGTAAAATTCGCCCGGCTGAATCCGGCTCGGTACCAAAAAGTCCCTGGCTCCCTCGGGTGTAGACCGTGCCAAAGCGGGCGTTTCGATATCCAGAAAACCGTGTTGGTCAAAAAATTCTCGAATGGCCATGATGCTCCGGTGCCGCAGCATCATATTCGCGGTAAGCTCCGGGCGCCTCAGGTCCAAATAGCGGTATTTCAACCGCAGCAGCTCATCCACCGACTCCGCGTCCGACACATTGAAAGGTGGCGTCTTGGACTCCGAATAAAGGACAATATCGTCCGGAACAATTTCGACCGCTCCCGAGGCGAGATCGGTGTTGACCATACCAGCTGGCCGCATGCGAACTGTGCCGGTCACGCCTAGAACAAATTCTGCACGCACCTTGTCCAGCGTGGAAAAACCAACATCGCCCGGCTGTGCCACAATCTGCACTATCCCTGTCCGGTCCCGCAAGTCCACAAAGACAAGACCGCCGTGGTCGCGCCGACGATGCACCCAGCCGGCCACGCTGACCTTTTGCCCGACCAACGCGTCTGTGACATCTCCAGCATAATGGGTGCGACCCATGTTCATGCTCTGTCCCCCTGTAGTCGTTCTGCCAAATACCCTGCCAAGGCGTCACGCGGAATGTTGTCCTGCGTGCCCTGCGCCAGGTCCCGCACCCCAACCGTTCCATTCTCCCATTCCGTGCCTCCAACAATCAAGGCCAACACGGCCCGGCGACCCGCATCCTTCAACTGCGCTTTCAGAGAGCGGCCCAGAATGTCCGCATCGGCTGCCATTCCGCGCTCCCGCAGACTGAGTGCCAACAGAAAAGCCTGCTGGTCAAAACCTGGCAGGTGGGCCACATACACGCGAGGCGCGGACTCGGCTTCTGGAGGGGTAGGAAGAGCCGATATGAGTCGATCAATCCCCATCCCAAATCCGACCGCCGGCGCTGGCGCGCCTCCCAGCGCCCCGCTGAGTCCGTCATACCGCCCGCCCCCAAACAGCGCCACCTGATCCCCCAAACTCGGATGTCCCACCTCGAACACGGTGCGGGTGTAGTAGTCCAGCCCCCGTACCAGGTGCGGGTCACGGCGGATGGTTTGACCGGCTGCGCCCACCGCCCCCATTACGGCAGTGATGTGGTCCCGACAAGCATCACACCAATAATCCGCGAGATCCGGAGCCTCTTTCCGAATCTCCACATCCTGCTTGCAGTCCAAGAGCCGCAGGGGGTTTTGCTTCAGCCGGACCCGGCAGTCCTCGCACAGAGACGCCTGACGTTCCGTGAAAAACTGTACCAAGGCTTCCCGATAGCGGGGGCGACACTCCTCGCATCCAATCGAGTTGACCCGCACCTCGGGATTTCGCAACCCCGCCGTGTCAACCACGCGTGTAGCCAAAAGGATGACCTCCGCATCGGCTAGCGGTGACTCCGATCCATACAACTCCGCCCCAAATTGAGTGTGTTGGCGGTAGCGGTCCGCCTGCGGCCGCTCGCGCCGAAACATGGGTCCAAAGTAGCACAGTCGCACCGGCTGAGGCGCGGTGGACAACCCATGCTGTACCCAAGCCCGCGCCACTGCTGCCGTACCCTCCGGCCGCAGAGTTAAGTCATCACCCCCAGCATCCGTGAACCGGTAGCTCTCGTGCTGGACAATGTCCGTCGACTCACCCACCCTCAGAAACACCGGACTCTTCTCAAAAATGGGGGTTTCAATCAAGTCATATCCAAACCGTGCCGCCCACTCGAGCGCCAGACGGCGCATGGCCTCAAATTGCCAAGACAACGGTGCCAACAGGTCTCGCGTGCCTCGCGGCGTCTGAAATTCCTCAAATCCCATGTTCTTTCACCTCGTCACTGTCGATATAGAGCGTTACTGGTCCATCATTAACTAGTTCGACCTCCATGTGGGCCCGAAACACCCCGGTCTCGACCGTATGACCTTTTCCTCGGAGTCGTTCTACAAACGCGCCGTACAGCCGTTCCGCTTCCTCCGGCGGAGCCGCACCCACGAATTCGGGGCGCAGTCCCCGACGCACCGACCCGTATAAGGTAAACTGCGACACCACTAAAAAGGCCCCACCCACATCAGCGGCCGACAAGCTCATCTTGCCCTGGGCATCGGTGAATACCCGAAGCCCCGCGACCTTAGCGGCAGTCCACTCCACTTGGCGGAGGCCGTCGTCGCGGCCCACCCCTAAAAGCACCACCAGCCCTCGTCCTATTTGGCCGGCCACGCGCTTGTCCACCACCACGCGGGCCCGCGCAACGCGCTGCACCAATGCCCGCATTAAGACCGCTCCCGGCTGACCCGGTCCACCTTTTGCACATAAGGCAGACTCTCGAGCCGCCCAATCAATTGCGTCAACTGAGTCAAATTCCGCACTTCCAAGTGGACTTCCACCACGGCGGTGCGGTCCCGGAACCCGCGCGCCTTGGCGGAAATAATGTTGGAGTCGGCCACCACATTGGCCACGTCCGCCAGCAGCCCTGGGCGGTCCCAAGCATACACCCTCAGCTCCACCGGGTGCGGTGACAACTCCGCTTCGTTGACATCCCAACTGACCTCAATCAGCCGTTCGGGATCGCGGGCCAACTCCTTCTCGTTGGGGCATCCGAGGCGGTGCACCGAAACCCCGCGTCCCCGGGTCAGAAACCCGATAATGGGGTCTCCGGGAACCGGTTGGCAACAACGCGCCAAGCGGGTCAACATGCGCCCCTGACCTCGGACAAGGATTTCCGATCCATGGGAATCGGTTGACTGCACCACTTTATTGGGCGCCGTTGGGATGACGGGAACGGCTGCTTTGACCTCACGCTCCAATTCATCTTTTATCCGCCCCATCAGGGCCGGCGGTTGAACATTGCCCTCACTGAGCGACACCGCCAAATCGTCCAGCGTGCCGTAGCCAAGTTTCTTGACCAGACCCGCCAGCCGTTCCGTCGACAACACGAGGCTCTGGCGGCGCAGTTCCTTCTCTAGAATCTCTTGACCACGCACCAGGTGTTCGTGGCGTCGCTCCCGTCTGAGCCATTGACGGATCCGCGTCTTGGCCTGAGACGTGTGGACAATCGACAACCAATCGATGCTGGGACCGGGGGACTTGCGGTTCACCAGCACCTCGACGATATCGCCGCTCTCCAGTGCCGTGGCCAACGGGACAATCCGGCCGTTAACCTTGGCCCCCACGCAATGGTTGCCCACATCCGTGTGAATGCGGTAGGCGAAGTCTAAGGGCGTGGCACCGGCCGGCAGGTCCAGAACGTCGCCTTTGGGTGTGAACACAAACACTTCGTCGCTGAACAAGTCCACCTTCAGGGTTTCCATGAACTCGGATGCATCCCGCATGTCCCGCTGCCATTCCAGCAACTGGCGAAGCCATGACAGCTTCTGCTCGAATTCGCGGTCTCCCTTGCCACCCTCTTTGTAGCGCCAGTGCGCGGCAATCCCATATTCCGCCGTATGATGCATCTCAAAGGTGCGAATTTGCACTTCCAAGGGCTCCCCATGCGGACCAATCACCGTCGTGTGCAAGCTTTGATAGAGGTTGGACTTCGGCATGGCAATATAATCCTTGAACCGTCCCGGAACCGGCTTCCACAGGGAGTGCACAAGGCCCAGCACCGCGTAGCAGTCCTTGACCGACTCCACCAACACCCGTACAGCGACCAAATCGTAAATCTCTTGAAAGTCCTTGCCTTGCTTATACATCTTTTGATAAATGCTGTAGAGATGCTTGGCCCGACCCGACACCTCGCTCACCATGCCGGCCGACTCCAAACGTGCTTGCAAGTCGGAAATGACGGCCTCGACGGCCGCTTCTCGCTCGCGGCGCTTCTTGGCCACCAGTTCCTTCATCTCTTGAAACGCATCGGGTTGCAGATGCTGGAATGCTAAGTCTTCCAGTTCCCACTTAATCCGAAAAATGCCCAACCGGTGCGCCAAGGGGGCATAGATTTCCATGGTCTCCTTGGCGATGCGCTGCACCCGGTCTGCCGTCAGGTGCTTCAGGGTTCGCATGTTATGGAGCCGATCGGCCAATTTAATCAAAATTACCCGAATATCCTTGGCCATGGCCAAAAACATCTTGCGAAGGTTTTCAGCCTGCTCTTCTTCGCGGGTCCGGGCTTCGAGCCTATCCAACTTGGTCACGCCGTCGACCAGTTGCGCCACCTCGGCACCGAAGCGGTCCTCAATATCCGTCACGGTGTAGGAGGTATCCTCCGCCACGTCGTGCAAAAGCGCCGCCACGATGGTCGGGGCGTCCATCTTTAAATCCGCCAAAATAGAGGCAACTGCCAACGGGTGCGCAAAATATGGGTCGCCCGAGGCTCGGCTCTGGCCTCGGTGCGCTTCCTCGGCAAAGGTGATGGCGCGCACAATTTGGTCGGCATCCGGCGAATGCGCACGGAAGCCAAACTGTTCGACCAGGTCTAAACCTGTCATGGCGCGCCCTCCTCCGAGAGTTTTACAAAGAAACCAAGGTGAGAACCGGGGCGGGGTGTCCTCCCAGTTTGTCTCGTCCGTGTAAGGCTTGAAGTTCAATCAAGAAGGCATATCCGACCACCTCGGCCCCTAAGCGCTCCGCCAAATTCGCACAGGCCCGAACCGTTCCCCCGGTGGCCAGCACATCGTCCACAATCACGACGCGTCGGCCCTTCAACTGGTCGGTAACTTCCACTTCTAACTGATTTTCCCCATATTCTAACGTATACTTCTCGTGAAATACAGGATCCGGCAGTTTTCCAGCCTTGCGCACCGGTACGACACTGGCGCCCAGGCGATCCGCCAACGGGCCCGCTAACAAAAAGCCGCGCGCTTCCGGGGCTAGTACCGCGTCCGGGGCGAGCGGCTTCACCAGCGCCTCCAACCCGTCCAGCAGTTCCCGCCATGCCTCCGGTACCGCCATGACCGGCAGAACATCCCGAAACAGCACTCCGGGTTCCGGAAAGTCGGGGATTTCCCGCAAGTAGTCAGTCCACGCCATAGGTCTCTTCCTCTCCACGTATTCGCGACTCAAACGGCCGGTGCAGGTCCCACTGCTGGTCCCTGGCCGCCATACGGTAAAGAAAGCTGGATTCCAACGGGCGCCTGATCCCGGGCGTTACGCGCCTGGGATCTAGATCCAGCTCGTTAAACACAGCCCGCCCCGGCATCAAGGCGGCCTCGCCAGCCTGCCAGTGCCGCCAATGGCGGGCCAACATGTCGCGTGACACAGCCAGGCGCCGAGTTTTGACATGGGCTCCCATACTTTCCTCCGCCCACCAAACCGTCCCCTGTGGCCGCGCCAGGGCAGCCGACTCCTCCCATGACTTCTGATTGCGCGGTTCGCACAGCCAGACCACGGCATCGGCCCAATCCAGCAAGTCGGGCCAACGGCGCCATTGAGACACCGCCACCTGGTTCACCAAACCGCGCCGCGCCCGCTGTTCCAGCCACACCAGTTCGCCTGCGGGGCGAGACATATCGTACCCCTTCACCACGGAGTCTCGGGCCGCCATGGCTCTGACCGCTCGATCAGAATCCACCACCCACAAAACCCGGGTTGGGAGAATCTCCGGCCTCCCGCGGCGCATGGGTGCCGGACGCCGGGGATGCGGTCCATCCAACACCTCGATGCGCCATTGCAGGGAACGCTGTCCGCGATACCAGTTGGGCTCCAAAGCCGCCAAGAACCGTACCGGGTCTCCCGTTTCAAGCCCCTGGCTGCGCGCCCCCCATCCAAAACCTACCGCACGCACATCGTGGTCCTTGAGTTTAAGGGACAAATGCTGTTGTTCTGCCCCCATTGTGCTTCGTGCCGCCACCGTGCCGCTCACCAGAAAGCGCGGCGCTTGGAACTCCTTGCCGAACGGTTCCAAACCCTCTAGTTCCGACCATAAGGGCTCCCCGGAACCGCGCGCCTCCACCGCGATGTCAAACTCGAACCCACGATATTGCTGTCTCAGCACCTCTGGCGGCAAGCCCTGCGACAGGACGGTGGACAGCTTGTCCGCGCTTTGACGGGCCAAACTGAAACCGGCCGCCCCCGGATGCCCGCCCAATTTGGAGAATAATTCCCCGGAATGTCGCAGGTGTTCGATGAGATTGAGTCCCTCCGTTCCCCGCGCGGAGCCCTTGCCCTGTGCACCCTCCCAGGCAATGACAGCAGTCGGCCGCCGCAGCCATTCTCGGAAACGCCCCGCCACGATGCCAATAACCCCTTGATGCCAATCCTCACCCGCAATCACCGCGAAGGGGAACAAATGGCCCTCTGCATCGACGGGCAGGCGTTCCCAGGCTTCCGCCACCATTCGTTCTTGAATGTCGCGCCTTTCGTGGTTCAGCGCCGACAACTCCACGGCACGGTCATGCGCCACCCCCGCATCATCCGTCAGAAGCACTTCGACCGCGGCATCTGCGTTGCCCATGCGGCCGGCCGCATTCAAACGCGGACCCACCAGAAATCCCAAATCGCTGGCAGATGCCACACCGATGTCCCGCCCCTCAACGCTGTATATGGCGGTCACGCCCGGCACCCGGCGGCCCTGCAACGCGGATAAACCGCGCCGCACCAGCCGGCGGTTGTTGCCGAGCAGTGGCACCACGTCCGCGACCGTCCCCAACGCAGCGATGCCGTAGAGAACCTCCGGAACATCGTCTCGCAGCAAGGCTCGCACCAACTGCAGGGCCACCCCTGCGCCAGACAAGCGATCGACCGGCTCTTTCAGTTCCGGGTTGACGAGCGCTAATGCATTGGGGAGGCGTCTGGGTAAGGCATGATGGTCGGTTACCACCAACTGAAGCCCCAAGGACTCTGCCAAATCTGCGGACTCCGGCGAGCTCGACCCGCAATCAACTGTCACCAAGAGTCCGATCCCATCCGCATGCGCCTTCATCACGGCGTCCAGATTCAGCCCGTAGCCTTCATCAAAACGATTCGGTATGTAATAGTCGACCCGCTCGCCGAAGCCCATCAGTCGAAGGCCCCGCACCAGCACGGCGGTCGCGGTGACACCGTCGGCGTCATAGTCGCCGTAGACCCGCACGCGCTCCCCGGAGGTCAGAGCGCGCTGGATAAGCCAAACAGCCTTGTCCATGTCTGGCAGGTCAAGCGGGTCCGTCAGCGGCAAGCTGGCGTCTAACGATAAGAGCGCGTCATGGCCTTCCACACCCCGCCGCACATAAAATTCAGCAGCCCATCGAGACACCCCCCAAGCTGCCACGGCTTGGGTAATCGCACTCTCGTCCACAGGGCGCCGCCAGAACATCTGATTTCTCACGCCATGTCGTCCTCCTGCGCCGGATTCACATGCACGGTCACACCGCGCACCCGGTCCAAGTCCATCACGGCGTCCTCGACCGCATGGGCAATCTCATGTGCCGCCACCAAACTTAACTGGCGGTCAACCTCAATCTCCAGGTCCACACGCACTTCGGTTCCACTCATCCGCGTACGCAGTGCCGCAATGCGTCGTACCCCACTGCATCCCGCCGCGATTCGCCGAATCCCTGCTTCCATCTCGGCGTCCGCAGCCGGATCCATGAGATCCAAGGCCGCGGTGCGGAACACCTCCACGCCCGCCCACATGACCAGCACCGCGACGATTAGGGCGGCCAAACTGTCACCGGACCGAAATCCCACGTGCGTGGCAGCAATCCCCAGAGCAGCAACAAAGGACGACACCGAGTCCATCTGGTTATCCACAGCAGATGCCAGAATCCCGTGCGATCCGGTCCTTTTCGCCAACCGCCGCTGACTGACAGCCATGAACACTTTCGGCACCATAGCCGCGACAGCCACCCAGAAGGTCAGCCAGCTGGGACGAGCCCCGGGATGGGTCAATCCCTGGATGGCGGAGTTGGCCACCTCCAGTCCCGCCAGCAACAAAAACACGGCCACGACCTTCTGGCTTATCGCCTCGGCTTTTGCGTGGCCATAATGGTGTCCTGAATCGGGCGGCCGACCTGCCACTGCAAGACCGATCACCACGGCAATAGACGACAGCACATCAGCCCCGCTGTGCAACCCGTCCGCAATAAGCGCTTGGGATTGGCCGACAATGCCCACGACCAGCTTTGCCACCATCAGCACCAAGTTGAAAATCACATTGGAACGGGCCGCCTCCTGGTTTTGGCGGCCGCTTTCCGGTGATGTCATGTGGGGATGGCACCTCCCCTATATTGTATCAAACCTCTCAAAGGGCTCCTGCATGATAGAGGATCACAAAGACAACCCCGAGAAGAACCCGCACGGTTCTTACCAAGGCCTGCCGGCCAGCCACTCGGATGGCGTGGTGCACGCGCGAGGCCGCATCGAGTCCTACGCTGCCGCCCCAGGCCAAAATACCCGGGAATGTGCCCCACAGGAGGGCAAAGCCTCCCAACGCTGCCCCCTCCAGTACCGTGCCTTCGACCATCGTCTCCGTGTGTTGACGTGCCACATAGGCCAGGATGGTCTCGGCCCCCAACACCCCGACGATTTCGAATACCAGTGGCCAGACCGTACTGGGCCAGTGTGGGTAACTCAATGCCCACGACAACACCGCCACGACCAGCAGCCAGGGCCAGTTCCGAAACCATCCCAAGCAGAGCACCAAGGCCAACCATTCCCAGTGCATTACGACAACGACTCCGCACCTTGGCGAAGGAGTTCCAGCCTCACCCGGCCCTCCCTCAGCGAGAGACGGTCAATGTGTTGAGACGCCACCGGATTCGGCAACGGCACGCGGACATCGCCAGCTTCCGATGCCTGAGAATGCAGCACAAGTTCCGTATCGCGGGCGTCCGCCGACCAGGGGCCGGGGCCGGATAGTTCCAACTCCACCACCAGGGCTGCATTGTCGACGAAAAAACGAGCGCTCGTATCGCGCCCGTTCTCCCATGTGCTCGACATGGCCCACGGACTGTTCCAGAACACCGCAGACTGCCGAATAATATCCCGATCCATTACATCGCCTCCAGCCGCTATTGTGGCCGAAGGAGCGGCTCTTTAATCCGCCCTGGCAGGTTTGGGATTGGCCTTGCGCCGGGCATCGTCCCGCAGTCTCCACAGGAGCCACACAGGGCTGGCGATAAAAAGCGACGTAAACGTTCCGAAGAAGACTCCCAGCAACATCGTCAGAGAGAAATCTCGGAGCGATGCCCCTCCCAAGACCAGCAACGCGGCCAGGGCCAGCATCACCGTGGTGGACGTGTTGATGGACCTCACCAGCACCTGATTCAAACTTCTGTTAACCACCTCTTGGATAGGTTCATTCTTCTTTTGTCGGTGCAGGTTTTCCCGGATCCGGTCGAACACAATAATGCGGTCGTTCATGGAGTATCCAAAGATTGTGAGGACCGCCATGATGAAGTAGGTGGTCAGGACCACATGAATTAAGGCCACCATTCCCACGGCCATGATAACGTCTAATAGCAGGGCGATAATCCCGGCCACCGCAAATCGAAACTCAAAGCGGATGGTAATGTACAGAATGATTGCCACGGTGGCCAAAATGACCGCCAGAAGCGCCGTGCGTTCTGTCTGCTGGCCAATGATGGACGAAACCTGACTCGTAGAAATCTCCTGATAGGACCCTATCGTCTTCAGCTGGCCCAACAGATGACTGCGCTGGCTGACGCTAATGGTCGGGGTCGTGACCAGGACTTGGCGATGGGTGGAGCCAATCATCACCACGGTGCTCTGACTTAAGCGATCCTGGTCCAACACCCGGGTTACGTCCTGGGTGGTGATGGTGTGCGAGAACTTCAAGTTCATCTGAGTGCCGCCGGTGAAGTCAATACCGTAGTTTAGGCCCCGCACGAAGATGCCATAGAGTGCGATAACCGTGACCACGGCGGAGAGGATAAACCAGCGCTTCCAGTGCTTGATGAAGTCGATTTTCATGGACATGGTTTAATCCCCCCCTAACCCACGAACACGGCGCGAATGCGGGCCCATCCCGCATCAGCCGCCAGGCGGATGAATGCCCGGGTCAAGAAGACCGCGGTGAACAGCGAGATAATAATTCCAATCATGAGCGTCAAGGCAAATCCCTTCACATCCCCGCTTCCAAGGAAGAATAGGATGATAGCCGAGATAAAGGTTGTGGCATTAGAGTCCATAATGGCCCGGATGGCGTTGCGGAACCCGACTTCAATGGCCGCCCGGGGCGTCTTGCCATTCACCATTTCTTCCCGGACACGCGAGAAAATGATAACGTTGGCGTCCACCGCCATGCCCATAGACAAAATGATGCCCGCGATGCCTGGTATGGTTATCGTGGCATGGATGGCCCACAGCGCCCCCACCAGCAAAAATGCATACGCCCCAAGGGCAATGTCGGCCAACAGCCCAGCCAGCCGATACCAGAAAATCATGGCCAGGGCAATGAGTACAATCGCGATGGCGGCAGCACGCTCGGACGCAATAATCGACTGATGTCCCAGCGTCGCACTCACCGTCACGAGGCTAATCCGTTTCAATGGGACTGGCAGGGCGCCTGACTGCAACAGGAGAGCCGTGTTTTGAGCTTGCTTCAAACTGGTAAAGTTGCCGGACATAAAGGCTTGTCCGCCCGCGATGACCTGCTTAATCACCGGCGCTTCCACCAGCTTGCCGTTTAAGTAGATGGGCAAGGTTTGGTGCAGATACTTGATGCTGGCCGCCTTAAAGATAGCCGCGCCTTTGCTGTCGAAGGTCAAACTGACCCCGTATTGACCTTGTTGAATCGACCCCACAGCATTGCTTAAATCCGCCCCAGTCAACAGCACCTGGCCCGTTGGACTCTTAATCTCCAACTGCGCCGTTTCCCCGAGAAACTTCAGGGCCTGTTCCTGGTTCTTAACCCCCGGGAGCTGCACTGAAATGCGGGTTTTTCCCACCTGTTGGATGACGGGCTCGGTCACGCCCAGTTTGTTAATGCGGAAGGACAAAATTTGAATAGCTTTGGACATTGTCTTGGAATCAACCGGTTCACCGGGTCGGGGCTCTGCCTGATAGGTTGCCGCGATCCCGCCTCGAAGGTCGAGCCCGTACTTCAAATGATTGGTAATGGGATTAAAAACGGACAAATAGCTGCCGCCGGCGATAAGCACCGCCACCAGCAGGACCAACGTCAAAATGCTGCGTTGGCGCATGGGTTCGCCTCCTGTCAGAAAATCGACTCATTATAAACCTCGTCCAAAAATGCTGTCAAACCTTGCGGGACTCCGCCCGGTCCGCCAATTGCCGCCGAAGACGGGGCTTTTCTGCTTCTTCCACACCACTTTCACGCCACCAGCGGTCCAACCCAAACCACTGATCAAACCACTCGGTCACGACGTCGGCCACTTGATCAGGCGAGAGACTGTCGGTATGTACAATAAGCCGCGCATCCTGGCGGGCTTGGCGCAGGCGCAGCCACTCCACCCCATAGAACTGGGGATCCCAACTGAGCTTGCGGCGCCGGTGAACGGTCTGCCAGCTCGCGGCCAAGAGGATCACCAACGATCCCTGCCTCCGATACAAGTCCTGTACCCCCGAGTGTTCCTGGGCTACCGGACGGGCCTCGATCCCCCGTTCATCCAGCCGCCGGCTTAGGGTGCTCTTTCCCGAGGCGCACACGCCCACGAGCACCAGTCGGCTAATAGGGAATGCTGGCGTATAGTCGACGGAGCGCAGACTCATCCTCTCCTCTCACCCCCAGCGCCATGATGCTGACATCATCATGAGGCCGCCCTCCATCCAAATCCAAGGCATGTTCCATCAGATCGTCGACCAGACGGCCCAACTCCTCGACCGGGAGCGACTTCAGACGCTCTTCCCAAGGTGCCCAATCAATGGAGCGGCCGTAGCGCCGCCCCGCCTGCATCAGGCCATCAGAGTATGTAAGGAGGACCGTTCCGGAAGTCCATGGCAGCTCAGTCATCGCTGGGCGGGTCTTGCGGTAGGTGCCGATAACCTCGGCCCCGCCTTCCAGCCGAAATACATGCTCCTCTTGCCGGACCAGCACCGGGCAGGGCGCATTGCGCGCCACAACAATGGTCCGGGTGTGCCAGTCCGCCGTCAACAAAGCCAGCGTCGCGGTCACGCGCCCCTCACGGGCGGTGTATAGCATATCCTGCACGGCCCGCGCCACCGCCCCATCGCGGGACCCATCAGCGATCAGTTGGACCGCTTTCATGGCCACCATTCGGCTAATGCGGCGAGCCGCTGGGCCAGACCCTTGCCCGTCTGCCAAAATTAAACTAAGACCGCCCAAAGGACGTTCCACCAGTTCAATACTATCCCCGCTCTGCCCTAGACCTCCCTTGGGCATTTTGCTCCAAGCCACTTCGACGCGCTGCATCAGCTCACCAACTCCCGGCTGTCGCCCACACGGCGTGTGATCCGCTCTCGGTCCAGCAATTCCAAAAACAAGACCGCATGGCGCCGGCTGATACCCAGCACCTCTTTCAGTTCGGCCGTACTGAGCGGACCGCGGGATCGGATGGCCTCCGCAATCATCTGTCGACCGGTTTCAAAGACAGCCCGGGCAATGACCAGCCCATCTTCCAAGCGAAGAATGCGCCCTTGCAGGAAAAGATGCTCCACGATGTCTTCGAAGTCGTGGCCCTGCACGCGGGTTTCCTGCTGGATGTCACCATATTCGAGGCCCTTCAAGCCACCCCTGGCAATGGCATCCTCTATCCGATCGATCAGTTGACGATGGGCTTCGCTAAGCGCCACGGACTCAGGGGTCAACCGCACCCACTCGCGGTCCAAGACAAATTGAGCGTGAACCAGCACCGCTTGAAATACCCTTAGCGACCACTTTGGCGCAACCTTGGCTCTGAGGTCATCCCTGGGCATCCCGGGCTTGATGGGATGGGCCTTTATGTAGCCCTCGACTTGCCGGTAAGCCTCGGCCGCCCATTTCTCAAGTTTGTTGAGGTCCCATAAGTACCGGTCGTCAATGACCACCACGCCATCCAATTGAGGCAAACTGAGGCGCACCTCCTCCTCGCTGAGGTTGGCGGCACGAGCCACCGCAGACACCTCCATAGGCTGGTCCGCGACCGCCACGACCTCGCTAATCACGCCGAGATCATCCCCATCCGCGAGGCGCGCCAATCGCGCCAATAATCCCGATTCGCGGCGCCGGTGATGGACCCCCACCTCTAACGCCACACCGCCCCCGATGGTCACCACTGGGCTGTAGGACCGCACCAGCACGCGGTCGCGCCGTGTTAAAGGGATGGGCGTTTCAAAGCGCAATTCAGCAAAAGCCCTCTGACCAGGCTCCAATTGGCTTCGATCGTAGTAGTGAACGCGCGCCAATGCTTCTGCCGTGCCAGCATGGACGTGCACTCGGGTCCGCTCAGCCACCGCCGTACTGCCCGGCAGCAGTTCGAAATCTACGACCGCGACATCCACACCATGGAGACTCCCAGGGGTCGCCACAGCCATACCGCGATCGACGTCGGCGCGATCCACCCCGGCCAGATTCACCGCCACCCGCTGGCCTGCCCCAGCCTCCTCCACGGAGCGACTATGAACTTGGAGTCCCCGGACCCGCACCTTCACACCCGCCGGCACCAATTCCAGCGTGTCATCCAGCCGGATGCGGCCGGATCCCAACGTCCCAGTCACCACTGTGCCAAATCCCTTGACACTAAACACCCGGTCCACCGGAAGGCGTACCAATTGGTGCCCAGTCGGACGCTTGACGCTGTGAGTGAGCCTTTCCAATTCGGCAATTAACTCACCCATGTTGCGACCCGAGAGCGCATCACAGGCCACCACCGGCGCCCCTTCCAAAAAGGTCCCAGCCACCGCTTCCGCAACCAAGGTCCGTACCAACTGGAGCATCTCCTCATCGACCAGGTCGCTCTTGGTGATGACCGTAAACCCACGTTGCACACCCAACAATCTTAGAATGGCCAAATGCTCTTCAGTCTGCGGCATAATCCCTTCGTCCGCCGCCACCACCAGCATGACAGCGTCCATACCGTGCACTCCGGCTACCATATTGCGGATAAAGCGCTCGTGTCCCGGCACGTCAATGAACGCCATGGGCTGACCTGAAGGAAGCGTCATATGGGCAAATCCCAAGTCTATCGTAATGCCCCGCGACTTCTCTTCCGGCAAGCGATCCGCATCTTGGCCGGTCAGCGCCTTGACCAGGGTCGTTTTGCCATGATCAATATGGCCGGCGGTCCCCACAATGACCGATTGAAACGTCTTCTCTGCCATATATCTACCCTTCCCGGAAATGTCGTACCAATCCTAATTGGGTGAGTTCCTGCCGCACCTCCAGCATGGCCGTGTAGGTCGGCAAAATGTACAGCGTCTCGCCACCCGTTTGATCCATGGCCTTTCCCAAAATGCGATTCACGTTCTCATCCACGGTGACCTGGTCAGAAGGCACCCCTGCGTACTTTAACCGCACCGCCATATCGCGGGCTCTCAGGCCACTGACATACCACCGGCGCGGTGAAAGTTTCTCAGTCCAGTGCTCGAAGTCGACATCCCACAACCAGGACACATCGCGGCCGTCCGCATAGCGGTCATTAATCACTATCATGACAGAAAACCCGCCTTCGTGCGCCTCTTCAAAGACCGCACTAAGCACCTGATTGAAGCCCACCGGGTTTTTAACCAGAGCCAGCCATAGGCGGGTATCGCCGGCCATGAGCGTTTCCATTCGTCCAAATGCTGGCCGGAATGTCGCCAAACTTTCTCGAATGGCTGTCGGCCGGGATCCCATGGCCGCTCCAGCGGCAATGGCGGCAGCCTCATTGTACAAATTGTAGATGCCGGGCAGCCGCCACTGAAAGCTCTCCACCTGTCCGTGAATACGAACCCACATTTCATGGTCCTTGCGGCTCCAGCGCACAACGGCTATATGTGGGTCGGGACGGCGCCAGCCGCAATCGGGACAGAGATAATGTCCCAAGTGCGCATAATAACGCCGAGCATAATTGAGTTCGGTGCCGCAGCGCGGGCAAAAGCGAGCATCCATGGCATCGTAACCTTGGGCCTCGGCTGTCTTTGCCGCCTCGCCCTCCAGACCGAAATACAGCACGTCCGGCCGACCGTAACCCAACTGGGCCGCCTGCGGATCGTCGGCATTCAGGACTAAAACCCCGCCAGGACCCAGCGACTCGATGCCGCGCGCCACATAGCGGACCGTTGTGGTGAGTTCCCCATAGCGATCTAATTGATCTCGAAAAAAATTGGTCACGATAATCAGGCGGGGCTGGATTTCCTCACCTGCCCGAGGCATGGTCGCCTCGTCCGTTTCCAGTAAAGCAATGTCGGCCCTTGGCCGAATGCGCCAACGCTCAGCTTGTACAAGCGTTGCCGTCAGCCCCAATATGAGGTTCGCGCCGGCACGGTTGCTTAAGAGCGGACGTCCTTCCGTTTCAATGATGTGCCGGACCATGGCCGCCGTCGTCGTCTTGCCGTTGGTACCGGTCAACAAAATCGCGCCCCACTCCAGTTTTGCCGCCAAGTCGCGCAGCACCGAGGGATAAACACGGCGCGCAATCAGCCCTGGAAGCGAACTGCCGCCGCGACCGCTCATTCGGCTCACCCATCCTACTAAGCGCGCTGCCAGCACCGCCGCCAGAAGACGTATATTCATTCCCGCATGTTTCCCCCTGAGGTCATAGATAGGAACGCTCGTCTGTCGAACACCGTGAAAATCTGCGATCGTAATGTTACCATTGTGGCTGTCAGAGGGACCGATATCAAGCCAACCCCATGGGGTTCCATGGAATGGTTTTGAGCGATTGACTGTTGTGCGATTCACGTCTATAATAGTTTATGGTCGTCGGGGAGTAGCGCAGTTTGGTAGCGCGCCTGCTTCGGGAGCAGGAGGTCGCAGGTTCAAATCCTGTCTCTCCGACCATTTTTTTGGCCTGAGGCACTCGACACCGGTGCGCGGCCATTATTTTTTGCGATGATTTCGGCGTACAAAGGTGTTTAATTCCGTTGCGTCAGCCGAGTCGCGTCTGCAAACGGAGGTGAATCGATGCTTCCGGGATACATTGCCGTAATGATTTTGGTGCTGTTCATCATCATTCCGGGCATCATCCATTGGATCATTACCATCCGTTATGCGGCCAAAGTCGACGATCTCACACTGGAGATTGAAAAGCTTAAAGAGGCAGCACACACCAAAGACGGCGAGTAAGTTTAACGATTGGCGAGGCCCGATTTTGGACAGTACTGGTGGAGCGGCCTGCATCCCTGCAGGCCGCTCGTTCATTTTGCGCACTATAGATCGCGTGTGGGCGCACTCGCTTGCCAAAGGCCGGGCATGGCCCACTCCAGCACCGGCCCATCTTGGCGTTTGCCGTTCAAAAACAGTACCGGAACGGTTTCTATGCCCAATTGAGCAATGAGATCGCGTGCCGCATCCAGCATAATCGCGCTCACCGTGACTCCCGGATGTGCCAAAGCCATTCCCCCTGCCAGGCGCACGGCCTGCGCGCAGCGCGGTCACGCGGGGGTAGTCAGTACGGCCACCGCCAGGGGCCAGTTCATTCCCTCCATCGCGGCTTCGGTCACTGAGCTTAGGAGTCTTTGGCGGCGCCCAATCGCGGTGATCAGCGTCTCGAATGCGCCGCGCTCCTGGGCTTCGGGAAGGCCCGCAAACCAGATTCGGGGCGCTTCCTGCTCCGCGCCCGCCAGCCCGAAATGCGGGATATTGCGCGGGTACCAGTCCCAAGGAAAGGTGTCTGGAAGTTTGGTGGACGTTCGCACTTCCACGCCGGAAGGCACGTTAGGAGCGTTTTGAAGGTCCGCGTTGACAACGGTTAGCGTGACGGGCCACATCAATTCTTGATGCAAGAAGAACCCTCCTGTCCTTCGCGCAACATCCGCGACGGCAAACGTCAACGGCCTGTTGCGGGCGGTGTTGTCGAAAATGCTGTGCGATAGGATGTGTCAGGTGCGAAACCCTGATTCCTACTTTTGCACACGGTTATCCAGCCGCGAGCCGGCCCTGAGGTCCGCTCCTCGGCCATGTACCCTAACGCGTCAAAGTGCACGCTCCCCTGAACCAGAGCTGTCCTCGCACAGGTTTTCCTGGAAGAACTGCAAGGTCCGCCTGGTACGGTAGCGCTGATTGGGCGTTCCCTGCACCATATGGCGCGACATAGGCAGCACGATGAGGTCAAAATCCTTGTCCGCATTGATGAACGCTTGAATCATGGCAGCAGAGTGATGAAAGTGCACGTTTTCGTCCGCAAGCCCATGTATCAAGAGCAACTTTCCTTCCAACTGGCCTGCCAGGGGAATGAGACTCGTACTCTCGTAACCAGCATGGTTGGTGGCGTCGTCGCCCAAGTAACGTTCGGTATACGTGGTGTCATACCATCGAAAATCGGCCACGGGGGCTCCAGACACGCCGACCTTGAATACCTCGGGCGCTTTCAACAATGCTCTGAGGGTCATGTAGCCCCCGTAACTCCAGCCATAGATGCCGACACGCCGGGCATTGGCCCCGAAGTGCTCGCACATGTACGAGACCCCTTGCAGTTGGTCGGCCAACTCGACATCGCCAAAATGATGAAATATGGCCTGCTCAAATTCCGGTCCCCGGTGGTAGCTCCCTCGGCCATCTAGTTTCATGACCAAGAATCCATGCTGGGCCAAGAACTGTGCATCCAGGTCGATCGTCTCTCCCCATCCCGACACGACCATCTGCGCGTGCGGTCCGCCATACACGGACACAATCAAGGGCCACCCGCCAGCAGGGGCTTCACCCGAAGGGCGATAGACAATCCCGTTCAGTTCGATGCCGTCACCGACTGTCACTTGGAAGGCCTCGGGCCGCTTAAGTTTGAGAGCCATGCGGTCTCCTTGGTTGGCGACCACAACCTGTGGTTCGCCACCGGTCCGGCGCTGATACACGGCAGAGGCCGGATGGTCCCAGGTCGAATGCTGATCGACCCAGCCGCTCAAGTCGGGGGCCAACGTCACGGCATGCCAGCCCGGCTCGGGGGTCAAATCGTTCCATTGCCCCGTCTCCCAATTCAATTCAATGAGGGTCCTGTCCATGCCTCGATGACGGGTTGCCCACAGATAGGCTCGGCGGTTCTCCACGTCAATCCCCAGAATCTCCTCGGCAGCTCCGCCTTGTCCCTCCGCGGCCGCCTGCCGGACCGTCCCGGCCGGATCCACAATGATGAGTCGCCGGAGCCCACGGCTTTCACTGGTGGTAAACAACAACCCGTCTTTGACTACGCTCGAAGAGGGTCTGTTTATCCAGTAGGGTGAGGACTCTTCGTACACGCGGCCCAGGTGTTTGCCTGACTCATCATACCGATCCCAGGCCAGGTGCTGATGCGTGCGTGCCAACGTCAGCACCAGCACATGCGCCTCGCTCTCCCACACCACATCCACCAAGTAGCGCTCTTCCGTTCCCCAATCCAGCCAGTGGATCGGGCCCGCCCCTTCCGTGTGGCGAATTCCCAAACGTACCCTGGCATTGGCCTGGCCCACAAACGGGTAACGGTGCTCCTCCACCCTGACCTGCGCTTCGGCCTGATGCACGATTGGGTAGCGGGGGATATGCCGCTCATCCACCTCGGTCAAGGCGATCAAGCCACCGTTGGGACTCACCCAATATCCATGGCTCCGCTCCAGCTCCTCTTGTGCGGCGTACTCGGCGAGCCCGTAAAACAATCCTTCCTCAGCGCCTTCGGTCAACCACTGCACATCGCCCGTCATTGGGTCCATCCGGCACAGGTTGCCTCCGGCCACCCCAAAGATCCAACGCCCATCGACGGACAGTTGCGCGTCCACCACTTCCTGATCAAATGGAACGCGCACTAAGGCGTCGGTACCCCGGCGGTAATACAACTGTCCGTGTTGAGGGACGAGCAGTGCATCTTGGCTGAATTGGTACTGGGTGATTCCCTGCCATTGCAGCCGCGCCCGCTGTCGACGCATTTCTTCCTCGTACGTGTCCCCCGACTCGGTCTCCGGAGGTTCCACTTCGAGATGACGACTCCCGGACTCCACGTCATAGGTCCATAAACTCAGCACATCGTCGGCTGCGGGAAACAAGTAATGGATCTTTCGGCCATCCGCTGAAATCCGGATCGATGTGGGCACGCGATTCCCGGGCCGAGGTGTTTGAATGATGTCATCAATGCTGAGATGCTCCAGCGTTTTCATCTAATCACACCGCCTGTCATAAGGTTATCTTTATTGGTTCCACGCTAAGGTACGGGAACCCTGCATAAATTGGTGGAGCGGCGCCCACAGTATGTCCGAAGGGATGTGGCGGAATGCCCCGCAAAAAACCATTAGTCGAGAACGCGCGCGACGGCCTCGACTCACTCAAAAACGAGTTGCTGAGGGAGATGAAGTCACAAACTCCCCACTCCTACCGCGACCGGTTTCTGTCCCTGGCGCGGGCTAAAGCCGAACGTCTTCGTGCGGAACAGCCTCAGAATCCAGAATCTCCCCCAGGTCAGTGACCATTCGCCCCTGGACCCGCCGGACCCACCGGATGGCGGCCAGCACACCGTCGACATAGGCGGTGCGGTCGTGTACATCATGGCGAATACTGAGCAGTTGTCCCTGCGACCCGAACACCACCGTCTGATGCGCCACCATCCCCGGCAGCCGCAGCGAATGGACCGGAATGTCGTCAGGAGACCGCTTCATGCGTTGCCCGAGCGTTTCGGCCATCGCTCGGGCAGTCCCGGAGGGGCGGTCGCGCTTGGTGACATGATGTCCTTCGACAATTTCGGCTGCAGAGAAATATCGGCTGGCTTCGGCCGCAAGGCGCTCCGCCACCCATGCCCCCAGTGAGAAATTGGCTATCACCGCGGCCCCAACGCCACACTGCACCACCCGATTCGCCAATTCCACCCGCCCAGCCGGGGAAAATCCCGTGGTGCCGACGACAATGTCCCATCCACGCTCCGCCGCCTCCAATAACCGGGGCAGCGCCGAGTCCGGTTCCGTGAAGTCAACCAGCACGGCATAAGGCAGGGCCGACAGGCTGTCGCTGAGAACCCAGGGGAGATCGCCCAACCCCCACAGTGGCCCCAAATTCTCACCACTGTGGTTCCGGGACAAGCCTCCCGCCAACTCTAAGTCGGGCGCCTGATGGACCGCGCGTCCCGCCGCGCTTCCCGTCTTTCCGGTGATTCCTGCGACAACGACCGGTATTCTGCCTGCCTCGGTGTCCATGACCATCCCTTCAGATGTTGTCCAAGTCGTAGTCCTTCAGCAAATGGGAGGCAATCACCCAGCGCATAATTTCCGATGTGCCTTCATAAATCTCGGTGATTTTGGCATCGCGCAGCAAACGCTCCACGCCAAATTCAGTCATGTACCCGTATCCCCCGAAAATTTGGATGGCGTCCTCAGCATGACGCACCGCGTGTTCCGACGCAAACAACTTGGCCATGGCAAACAAGGGCCGCTGGGCGGGTCCTTCTTCTCGGTGGCGGGCCGCTTCATAGGTCATAAGACGAGCGGCGTGCAAATCGGTCGCCATGTTCGCCAATCGCCACTGCACGCCTTCAAACGTGCCGATGGGCTTGCCAAACTGATGGCGCTCCCGGGCATACTGAAGGCTGCGCGTCAGGGCCGCGGACATGATTCCCACCCCTTGAGCGGCAATGCCAATGCGACCGCCATCCAGCAAAAACAGCCCCAGGTTGTAGCCTTCGCCCTCAGCACCTAACCGCTCGTCATCCGAAACAAACACATCGTCGAGCACGACTTCGGATGTCCGTGAAGCGCGGATGCCCATTTTGTCCATAGGAGGGCCGAAGCTGAGTCCGGGGGCGTCCTTTTCTACCACAAACGCCGTGATGCCGTGCGACTTGAGATTGGGATCGACGGTGGCGAACACCAAGTACTGATCCGCTTCGCCCCCACTCGTGATGAACATTTTTCGACCGGTCAGGCGATATCCGCCGTCGACCTTAACAGCCCGCGTGCGCAGCGCAGCCGCATTGGAGCCGGCCTCGGCCTCCGACAAGGCAAAAGCGCCAATGCGTTGTCCTGCGCACAAATCCGGCAGCCATCGCGTCTTCTGCGCTTCGGTTCCGTAGCGCCAAATGGCCTCGATGTGCAGGGAATTGTGCACCTCATAAATGACGGCCGTGGCGGGATCGGCTTCCGCGATGGCTTCCACCACCAGCGTTTGCGCAAGATAGGAAGTGCCAGCACCGCCGTATTGCGGATCGACAATCATGCCGAGGTAACCGTGTTGCCCCAAGAGTTGCATATTCGGACGTGGGTAGATCTCCTGTACGTCGTACTCTTGCGATCTCGGGGCAATTTCCCGCGAGACCAGGGCACACACGGCATCTCGGATAGCATTTTCCTCTTCGTTGAGAATGCTAAGAGCCAACAGTGGCACCTCCCCTTTGGGCGGACTCCACAATTTTCCGAGCAGCATCCGCGGCATCCGCCTGCCCATGGGCCACTGCCTCGCGGAGCGCTGTCCAAAACGTCTCATCCTGCTCGGCTAATCGCATCGCCCGCAGCGACCAATCCTGCAACGCCAGTTCGATTAGATGCCGCGTCTGTCCCTCGCGAATACTGTCCAAGCGTCCCGACTCTTGGAGGAACTCCCGGTGCTTTGCGATCGCCGCGATCAGATCGTCCATGCCCTCACCGTTCTCTGCGACGGTCTTGATGATCGGTGGAAACCATTCCAGATGCTGCATGCCGAGGGTCAACATCCCCCGAATGGCGCGCGCCGTGTGGTCCGCCCCGTCCCGGTCGGCCTTGTTGACAACGAAAATTTGCCCAATCTCCAAAATACCCGCCTTGATGGCCTGGATGTCGTCGCCTAACCCGGGTGCCAGTACCACCATGGTGGAATGCGCTAGTTGCATAATTTCCACTTCCGACTGGCCGGCACCGACCGTCTCAATCAGGATATAGTCGAACCCAGCCGCATCCAGCAGCGTCACCGCTCCAAATGTGGCCCGCGAAAGGCCACCCAAATGGCCGCGGCTGGCTAAGCTGCGCATGAACACACCCTGATCCATGACCGATTCCTGCATCCGAATGCGGTCGCCGAGAATGGCCCCACCCGTAAATGGACTGGACGGATCAACGGCCAAGATCCCCACGCGGTACCCGTGATTGCGCAAGGCCAACGTCAGGCGATTGACCAGGGTCGACTTTCCAACACCGGGGGCCCCGGTTATGCCCACGATATGGGCTTTCCCAGCCATCGGGAACAGGGCCCGGACCAGTTGTTTGCCCTTCTCACTGTCCCGCTCAATCCAAGTCAGTCCACGGGCAACCGCCCGCTTCTCGCCTTGCCCGATGCCCTCAACCAGGTCCTGAATCTCAGTCATCATCCGCCACTCGTTCCCGGATGTAATCGACGATGTCCTGGGTGTCTGTTCCCGGACCAAAGACACGGGAAATGCCGGCCGCAATCATGCTGTCGACGTCGTCGTCCGGAATAATGCCTCCCAACAAAACCAGCATATTGTCCATTTTATTTTCCCGCACCAGGTCCATAATGCGTGGAACCAGCGTGGGATGGGCACCTGACAAAATCGACAGGGCCAGCACGTCTACGTCCTCCTGCAGTGCCGCATCCACGATTTGCTCAGGTGTTTGATGCAGACCCGTATACACAACCTCCATCCCAGCATCCCTCAACGCCCGCGCGATCACCTTGGCGCCGCGATCATGTCCGTCTAATCCAGGTTTGGCCACTAATACGCGGATCACTATGGGTCCCTCCTCTAACCATGATATGCCGAGGCCGCCGCCATGTCCGTCACGCCCCCACGACATCAACAAAAAGCGTATCCTGGCAGGATACGCTTGAGGGTCGTTACGCGATGAAGCCGACGGACAACCCCGCTTGGAGAGGTGACAAGACTATCTCGGACAACGCCCCCTGCCATCCCCGCGCCAAGTCCACCCGCACCACCCCATCGCCGCTGCCTCGTTATCAGTCCACCAGACAGCATACCATGTTCTGGGCAAAGTTACACGGTCGGTCCGGGAACTCCGCCGTCCCCGGGCAACGGGGACTCACGCGGTTCCTCCAATCCGTCCCAATACGCCCGCATCAGAAACACCTCCCGCTCCAACTCCCGAGCCTTCTGGGACATCCGGTACAAGAATCCGAACATTACGATCCACACGGCGCTGTATGCCACAAAAAGATACAGCAAGTATTGATGCTCCAACGGCGACATCTTTCTACCTCCTTCCCATCCCTCGCATCCGATTGCGGGCATCTTCCATACCCCATTCCACCCGCATCAGGGCCAGCCGAATCTGCATCCACGCTGCAAACAGCAACAGCATCCCGGCCATGGCCGCAAACATGGCCACCACCATGGATGGCGCCATATTGAAGCCATGGGAGGTCATCACCACCGGATGAATCGACTTCCACCAGCGGATGGTCATGTAATCAATCGGCACGGCCACATACGCCGCCAACGCCAGCACGGACGCCACACGCGCCCGGCGTTCGCGGCCATCGGTCCACTGCCGCACCATCAGATATCCCATAAATAGGACCCACAAAATCACCGTGGCAGTCAGCCGTGGGTCCCAGGTCCACCAAATGCCCCAGGCCGCCCTCCCCCACAACACGCCGCTCACCAGCAACATGGTAGTAAAGGCCGTGCCAATTTCGGCGGATGCCGCCGCCCACTGATCGAATGACAGGCGTCGAGTCCCTAAATACAGCAAACTGGCCGCAGCCGTGATGGTGTAAGCCACCCCTGCCACCGCAGCCGCCCCCATGTGCACATAGAAAATCCGCTGGCTGGGTCCCAGCACAGCGTCATCCGGGGACCCCAAAAAGATGAGATACAGGACCGCCACCATGCCCGCACCCAGCAGGGCCAGCCCCCACGAACGGAAACGTGCCATCGTTACACCTCCCACAAGAACTCGTACAGCAACAAGGGAAGCACCATGAAGATCAGGTCATACGCCATCAGGGCGTGAATCCACGGCCACGGCCGGCCGCCTCGCCACGCAGCTCCCGTGGCCTCCATTCCGGCAATAGCCACCGGCACCAAAAACGGCATTGTCAGCACCGGCAAGAGCACTTCGTGCCCGGATAGATTGAGACTTAATCCGGAGAGCAAGGTTCCGACCGAGGCCAGTCCCAGGGCCCCCAGCAACATCACCAACACCACGATGACGGAAACCCGAGTTCCGGGAACTTGGAAGACAGCCACATCCACCGACGTTGCGATGGAAGCGGTGGCCGCACAAAACACCCAGGCTACCGCCATCTTGGCCATGACCACTGGGAGACGGCCCCCAGGCGCCATGGCCATGCCTACCATGACGTCCTCGGCCGTTTCCCGGCCAAACAAACGCACGATGCCTAGCATTCCCGCAAACAGGAATCCCATCCATAAAATCCCTGCTACCTCGTCGGTCTGCATCCGTCCTCCGCTGTCAAGAGCGAATCCAAACACCAAAGTTTCCATCATGGCAAACGCCAGCATTAAGAAGCCCATGTCCTTCTGGCGCGCCTCGAGCCGCATGTCTTTGACGAACAGAGTCCAGATCTTTTGCATCACCCCTGCTCCTCCGCCGCGAGTGTGCCTGCTAACTCCCGCCAATGCGCCAGTCGGCCACTTTCCAACACCGCCGCCATATGACCCAGCCGCTGAGCGTCTTCCCACCGATGGGTGGTCACCACTGCTCCTCCGCCCCGGGCCAGGTGGTCTCTCAGAAGACCCGCCGTAATCTGACGGCCGTCCGGATCCAATCCCGCCCAGGGCTCGTCCAAAAGCCACAACTGCGCATCAATCAGCAAGAGCCGCGCCCAGGCGGCCCGTTGCCGCATGCCCTGCGAATACCGCTTGAGAGGCTCGTGCTGCCACCACGCCAGGTCGACCCGCCGGACCACCGTGTCGATGCGCTGGGCAACGTTTACGATGCGCCAAAGCCTGCCATAGAGCTGGAGGTTTTCCGCCAGCGTGAGATTGGGATACATGAGCGACTTATGCCCCAGGTATCCAATGCGGCCGTCTGGGATCCCCTCGGCACATGCCGGAGTCCCAAATCGCATTAAAACGCCGCCCTGGTATCCCAAGATCCCTCCCAGCACCTGCAAGAGCGTGGACTTCCCCGCTCCGTTGGCACCCATCACCACTAGAGACCGTCCCGCTCGCAGCGAAAAGCTCACGCTCGAGAGAACCGGACGGCCGGCCAGGTTCCGTGATAGTCCTCGAGCTTCTACGAGAACCCTATCCATCAAGTCCGCCCGCCGGGGGATGATCCAGCGCCGCCTGCACAGCCTCTTTGAGCTCAACCCCCGAAATGACGCCCTGTCGATACCGATCGCGAATCTCCGCCAACTGTCGCACCATGGGTTCCGGCAAGACCGGGCAGGGGCGTCGATTGAGAGCCACCACCAGTGCTCCGATGGACGTCAGCACCATGCTGATTTGAAAGAGCAGCGCCACCCCAGGATACGTTCCAAACTGGCGTGCCATGGCCAGTGGGGCCGCCTGTTCCAACACCATCATGACCGGCGTGCCGGCGGCGATGTGCGAGGCTCCCCACTCCTTAAAGACCGGACTGTTGGGCACTTCGGGAATGCGGCCCTGGCCGGACCCTTGCATAAGTGGGTTCAATACGGGCGGCAGCACCAGAGAGCGCGGCGTCAGCACCAAGAGTCCCCCCACAGAGGCCGGCGTCGCCATCGTCACACTGGCGGAATGTCCATTCCAGGGCACGCTGTAGCGTAAGGCAAAGCGGCCAGTCGAAGATTGAATGACCGCACTCGAGGACCCCTGGTGCAGAAGGCTGGCATCAATGGCGCGCAGGTGGCGGGCATGGGGCAGCGTCGCGACCACTCCCGACGTGGCTGAGGATCGCCACACAACCTGCTGAAAGATCGCAAGTGTTCGGCCTTTCGGTATGACAATCACCACTTCCATCGACACACGCGGGGCGGACACGGCCGCGTACGCCCCACCTCCGCCAGCCAAGAGCGCAGCCGCCAGCGCCCCGATGAGTGCCGCCCGCCGCATCAATCCCACCTCGTGCCGCACACACGGCAGGCTTCACTGGGGTATCCCGCCAAAGGGGACGCGCATACGGGGCAAAATCGGCTGTCCAGCATTCTATCCAGAACTTCCGGCGTAATAGGGCCGCGAGCGAAGGAGACCCCGTACGGAATTTCCGGAGACTGGGACACCAGCGGCGCCACAATGAGGGCCACTACCGCCGCTGTCAACAAAATCGCCAACACTACCATCACAAGGGATCACGTCCTTCCGTCGCATGCCGATTCCGCGCTTGCCAGGTCAGTCCAGAGTGCGCATCGCGAGACAATCCCGCCTTCCGTCTGCTGACCGGAGCTGACAGCGCGACTAACGTTCCTGCCGCGACCACAAACATGCCGGCCCAGATCCAGGTCACCAAGGGGTTGACCATCGCGTCCAGCAAAATAGTCCCGTTCCCGGACGTGCCCTCCAATACCACATAGAGATCCTTGAGAGGGCCCTCGTGAATGCTGATCTGCGCGACCGGCTGTCGGGAACCGGGAAAAAATGACATTCCTGGGGTGGCTTCCCAGCGCTGACTTCCATTCTCGACAGCGAGTCGGGCTTCCGTAATCTGGTGTCCCGAATGCAACACAACGTTGAGTCCCTGATAGTGCAGTCGGTATCCGGCTACCGCGATGGTCTGACCGGGATGAACCGTTCTCACCACGCTCACTGACTGGGTGTGGGATGCAATGACACCCAGCATGACCACGGCATACGCCATATGCACCAGGTATCCGCCAAACTTGCGGCGGTTGCGCCCTACCGCCGCGACCAGCGCGACCACCGCGGGTCGGTGACGACCCCGCCGCTCACTCAGGGCGCCACGCCGGTATTCCTGCAGCATCGACACCAATGCAAATCCCGCCGCGCCGGCCCCTGCCCCGTCCATCGCGGTACGAGATCCTGCAAGCCAAAAGATACATCCCGTCACTGCGCCTGCAGCGATGGGAGCTCGCAGATACCGCAGCGCCACTCCTACCCGAGTTCCATGCCACCGAACCGCCGGTGCGCTTCCCATGACAAGGGCTACGAGAACGAATAATGGAGCGGTGCTGAGATTGAAGAACGAGACGTTCAGCACCACTGACTGTTTCACCAGGGCCTTTGAAATGACGGGGAAAAAGGTGCCCACCAACACAATCCCAGCGATGACCGCAAAGGTCATGTTAATCAACAAGTACAGACTCTCTTTGGAGAGACCCGAGTCCAGCGCACGCCGATCTTTCAGCATATCCCGGCGCGACCACAAAACCCAGCCGAACGCCGCCACACTGACCCAAAACAACACCACAAAGTACGGTCCCACCCCGGTTCCTGTGAATGAGTGGACCGAGTTTTTCAGCACGCCGCTGCGGGTGATGTAGGTTGCGACCAACGTCAGCAGGAAGGTCCCCACCGACAAACTCGCCGTCCATCCCCGAAACACCCCGCGTTTTTGCTCTAGTTGCACGGCATGGAGAAATGCCGTTGCCGTGAGCCACGGCAGAAGGGCGGCATTTTCAACGGGATCCCAGGCCCAATATCCGCCCCAGCCTAAGTCCATGTACGCCCACATGCCCCCCAAAATCAGGGCTGTTGAGAGACACCCCCAGGAGAAGAGCGTCCATCGACGAACCGGCCCAATCCATTCGGCCCAGGGCGTGCGAGTCCACAATGCCGCCATGGTATAGGCGGCTGGCACCGTCAGGCCAATGAGTCCCGTGTACATGGCAGGCGGATGAATGGTCATCACCAGATTTTGCAAAAGCGGATCCAACCCCACTCCGTTGGCAGGATGCCCCCCGACCGGCCAAAACGGATTGACCACGAAATTGGACAGCAACAAAAAGAAGATACTGACCGACCCGACTAAGGGAATCACGACCGGCGTGAGCACTCGGTCGCGCGACCAGCTGCGCCACGCCAGCCAGCCAGCATAGAGGCTCAAAATCCAACCCCAAAATAAAACGGAGCCCGAATCCCCGCCCCATAACGCGCCAAGTTTATAGAGCATCGGAAGCGCCTGGTCACTGTGGTTATATACGGCTCGTACAGCGTAATCGCCGGTCATCAAGAGGTATTCCAAGGCAAACACGGCGGTGGTGGTGCAAAGAGTGAGCGCCATTACCCCGCCCCGCACGCTCTCCTGCCATCGCAGTTTGCGCATGCGATTGGCCGCCCAGCCCCCAAATACGGCCCATGACGAACTCAGAAGGCCTACCAACAACGCATACCGTCCCACCCAAACCATGGTCATGCGCGATCCCCCTTGGCTGGCGCGTAATGGTCCGGACACTGCACCTCAAGTTTTTGGGCCATAAAGGTGCCGTGTGGTCCCAATCGCCCCTTGACGATGGCTTGCGCTTGACTGAAGTGTTCATTCGGCATGGGCCCGTGATAGACCACCGGGAGTCGTTCTCCACCTGATGCCAGCGTGAACTGCAAGGTCCCACGAGCCGGATCGTAGTGAACAGAATGCGCCAGCATCGTGCCTTGCACGCGAATGACTTGATTGCGAAAACGCGCCAAATTGGCGTGATATGCCTGCACCGTCACAAAGTAACTGGAGAAATTGTGAGCGCCTTGAAGTACCATATAGACTAGGGCAGCGACAATCGCCAGCGCCCCCACCTGCAAACGCATTTTTTTCGACAAACGCTCGACCCCCAAACTGCAAGGTTTGAGGTTAGTGATTTCCCATGGCTGGTGGTCCTATCCAATTTTTCGTGAGGAAAGTTCTCTCGGGCGAGGTTGCAAAATGTCCCTAAAGCTGATACACTAATCCGTGCAATTGGTCCCGCCGAAGTGGTGGAATAGGCAGACACGCGGTGTTCAGGGCGCCGTGGGCGATAGCTCGTGTGGGTTCAAGTCCCACCTTCGGCACCATTATCCTGTCGGGATGGCGGAACTGGCAGACGCGTACGTTTGAGGGGCGTATGAGGCAACTCGTGGGGGTTCAAGTCCCCCTCCCGGCACCA
>JAJZAN010000115.1 GCA_021799435.1 Bacillota bacterium
TGGTGCCGCAGGCCAGCTACTTTGGGAAGCATGCGACCGACATCACGACCATGGTGGCCTTGTTGGTGTGTTTGATTCCTACGACGATTGGCGCGCTATTGTCAGCCATCGGTATCGCGGGTATGAACCGGGTGGCGCAGGTCGACGTGGTGGCCAAGAGCGGGCGCGCGGTGGAAGCGGCCGGCGACATTGACACCATTATCCTCGACAAGACGGGCACCATCACCATCGGGAATCGTATGGCGACCGAGTTCATGCCCATTCAAGGGGTGAAGGCGGAGCACGTGGCGGAAGCGTCGTTATTGGCCTCGTTGGCGGACACGACACCCGAAGGTCGCTCGGTGATCGAGTTGGCCCAAGACGTCTTGAAGATGGATCAACTGCCGGCGGCGGACGGCGAGCCGGTCCCGTTCTCGGCACATACCCGCATGAGCGGGATCGATCTGAAAGACGGCCGGCAAATTCGCAAGGGGGCGGTCAGCGCCATTGTGGAAATTACTGCCCCCGAGACCAAGGAGGAACTCACCAAGCTCGCCGAGGCGGTGGCCGGCGAGGGCGGGACTCCACTGGCGGTGGAGGTCGACGGCCAGGCCCTCGGCGTCATTCGCCTTAAGGACATTGTCAAAACCGGACTCAAGGAGCGGTTTGACGATTTCCGCAAGATGGGCATTCGGACGGTGATGGCGACCGGTGACAACCAGATCACCGCCGCGGTGATCGCGCAGGAGGCCGGTGTCGACGACTTCATCGCGGAACTGAAGCCCGAGGACAAGATCGAGGTCATCAAAAAGGAGCAGGGGGAAGGGAAACTAGTCGCCATGACGGGCGACGGCACTAACGATGCCCCCGCGTTGGCGCAGGCGGATGTCGGTCTGGCGATGAACACGGGAACTATGGCGGCTAAAGAGGCCGGCAATATGATTGACTTGGAGTCCAACCCCACCAAGCTGCTAGATGTGGTCATGGTGGGCAAGCAGTTGCTCATCACGCGGGGGGCGCTGACAACCTTCTCCATCGCCAATGACGTAGCCAAGTACTTCGCCATCATCCCCGCGATGTTTGCCGCGGTGCCGGCGTTGTCGGTGCTGGGCAAGCTCAACATCATGGGGTTGAAGACCCCGCATGGCGCCATCTTGTCGGCCCTCATCTTCAACGCGCTGATTATCCCGGCCTTGATTCCCTTCGCCATCCGGGGTGTCAAGTATCGGGCGGAATCGGCCGACAAAATGCTGGCCCGGAACATCTTCAATTGGGGTGTCTTGGGCGTGATTATCCCGTTTGTCGGCATCTGGGGCATTGACCACGTGCTGGGATTATTCGGACTCGCATAGGAGGAGGTGGCGTACGATGAAATATTTGAAACCGCTGGCCGGTGTGACGCTCTTTTTGTGGCTGTTGTTGGGCTTGGCATACCCGCTGGCGATGACGGGCCTGAGTCAGGCGATCTTTCCCTATCAGGCGAACGGCAGCCCGGTGACGCTGCAGGGGACCGTGGTGGCTGCGGCCCATGTCGGCCAGTACTTTAACGAAAAGGGGTACTTCTGGGGCCGGCCCTCGGATACCGTGTCGACGACCACGGGCAAATCCCAACCGTATAATGCCTATAATTCGGCCCCCAGCAACCTCGGGCCTACCAATCAGACGTTAGTCGCCACCATTAAGGCCCGGATTGCCTATTTGAAGAAAACCAATCCCGGCCTGAAGACCCGCCAGATTCCGCCCGATTTAGTCGAGGGTTCGGGATCGGGGCTCGATCCCAACATCAGTGTCCAGGCTGCGCTCATCCAAATTCCGCGCGTCTCCCGGGCGACAGGGCTCTCGCCGCGCTTTCTCCGAACCCTGGTGCAGCAGGCGACCAGCGGCCCGCAATGGGGGCTCTTCGGGCGCGCGCTGGTCAACGTGGTGCAACTCAACCTGGCCGTGTATCGGGCGACCCACGGCTAAAGGGTCCACCGAAACCCGGGCGATCCGAGGAGGTGCGGCATGGAGCACGCCGTGGAAGAGCGCGTCCTGCTGGTCGAGGCCGACCCCGCCTATCGTATCCTGGTTTACACGCAACTCCGGAACGCGGGGTATCGCGTGGTGGAGACGGCACAGGGGCGCTCCGCGCTAGACCAGTTGGTCCAGCACGAACCCGATCTGGTGGTGCTGGGAGACGGTCTGCCGGACATGTGCAGTGTCACGTTGTGTCGCGCCATCCGGCAATGGAGTGGCGTACCCATTGTGGCGCTGTCCAGGCACCCGGACGAGGCGCACTTGGTGGCCGCCTTTGAGGCGGGAGCCGATGACTATCTCGTGAAACCGCACGCGGCGACGGAATTTCTACTCCGTGCCCGATCCCTCATCCGGCGTAGTCACGGGCTCGTGGGCACCGGGCCCGAGCTGACTTGTGGAGACCTGCGGCTCAGCGTGCGCACGCGGCGGGTGGTGGTGCGGGGTCAGTCCATTCGGCTGACGCCGATCGAATGGCGGTTGCTCCGGGAGTTAGTCACGCACTGCGGGGAGGTGCTGGCGCACGACGAGTTGCTGGGGCGCGTGTGGGGCCTGGACCATGTGCGGGACCAGGCCTATCTCCGCGTCTATATTCGCCGTCTGCGGCAATATATTGAGCCGGTGCCCCAGCACCCGCGTTATTTACTATCCCAGACTGGGGTCGGCTACGTGTTATATGCGACACCGCCCGCCCCTGCGGATGGGGCCCAGTCTCCGTCTCTTGCGCGATAGTTTTTTGATCGCAGCGCGGCTCGTGGCCGAGTGCCTCCCCGTTCACCACTTGTCGGCAAACCCTTGCATGCGCGCACAGGGATGTATTGTCTCCAGGGTCCGTTTCGGCCCCACACAGCACTTTACGGCGGCGGACCCGGCTTGCGATGCGTTTCCGGCAGCCGCATGCTGAGGAACAGGGCGCCGACCAGGACGAGGCCGCTCACGATCCCGAGACTCCACCGCATCCCTACGGCGGCCATCAGAAGCCCGATGCCCAAGCCGCCCACGGCATACCCACCGTCCCGCCAGAGACGGTATACCCCCAAAATGGCGCCGCGATCCTGGGGAGTCGCCACATCGGCCACCGCGGCATTCAGCACCGGGTACACCAGCGCCATTCCCAGCCCCATGACAGCGGCGGCCAGGCTCCAGCCCACCGTCCCGTGCAGGCTGACCATCGCGGCCAAGCCCCCGCCCAAGAGCACCAGGCCCACGACAATGAGGGGTTTACGGCCCGTGTAATCGGATAACAGTCCCGTGCCAAACTGCGCGAACCCCCAGATGCCGCCATAGAGGCCGGCGATCAGACTGATGGTGGCCAGGGATTCGTGTTGGCGCGCCAAGTAGAGGGGCAAGACGCCCCACGCGGCCGTGTCGACCACTTTGTTGAGGAACCCGCCGGCGGTCAGCGCCGCAAGGGCTGGATGCCGCCAGGTCGCGTCGTGAAAAATCGCCGCAAAGGGGGTCTGAGCCGCGGGCACTGCCGGACTCTGCCCAGCCTGGGGCCGCGTTTCGCGAATCACCACCAGGCTCATCGCCAGACCGACCACGACCACGCCCGCTGTGAAGATAAACGGTCGCGTGGCCAGATGGCCGTGGGTGCCCAATAGCCCGGCGGCCACGGTGGCGCCCGCCACCCCGAGATAGCCCATGGCTTCGTTGACGCCCATGGCCAGGCCTCGCTTCCCCGGTTCCACGAGGTCGAGTTGCGCCGTGACCGTCATGGTCCAGGCGAACCCTTGATTCGCGCCGAGAAACACGTTGGCTACAATCACGGCCCACCAGTGATGGACGGTGATCAGCAAGACGACCAGGGGAATGCCGGCCGCCCACCCCACGCGCAGGATGGGCCGGCGCCCCACGCGGTCGGACCAGCGGCCGGCCCCCACATTGATCAGAGCCTTGGTGAACCCAAAGGAGGTAATGAACGTCAGCGCCACGGCCGGTCCGATGTGGTAGACATGGTGCCCCAAGAGGGGCACCACCGTGCGCTCGACCCCGAGGGTGGCGCCGACGAGTAGCACATTGATCGCGAGCCAGATGAATGGCCATCGATTCGCACGGAGGGTAGGGCCGACCGTCTGGTCCGATGTCGCCATGACCTAATCCTCCTCTTCGGTATTGGCCGCCACCACGGCCGCGAAGTGCTCGGGTTTGGGCGGGAGCGTCTCCAGAATAAAGCGTACAAAGTCTGCTTGCGTCCGGGGCTTCAGCGCGGGATTGAAGCGCCGTTCGAAGCCGATCGTGGAAACGACCTTTCCACTAAGATCGCGCCCTCACGTCGACCCCGAAAACGCCCCCGGATACACTTCGAGGTAGTCCGGAAGGGTCATCAGCTTCGCGAGACTCTGGTAGAGCTCGACAGCACCCTCCACCGGTGTCAAGTCAGGGCGTCCCGCGTCGCCAATCATCAGGGCGTGGCCCGTTAACACAAACCACGGCTCCGGCCCCCGGCGCCGGTCTGTCACCACGAGGCTGATGTGATCCGGGGTGTGCCCCGGCGTATGCCACACGGCGACCTCGACATTGCCCATGTCCACATGATCGCCGTCCCGCACCCGCAGCACTGGGTCGCGCACTGGGGCGGTGGCGTGCCGCACGTAGGTGGCGCCGGTCGCGTCGACCAACGCACGGGCGCCGCTCAGATGGTCCGCGTGCGTATGGGTATCGATCACGTACTGCAACTGCAGCCCGGTCTCGCGCAAAGTATCCAGATACGGACGCAAGTTTGGGAGTGGATCCACCACTGCCGCGATGCCGCGGCCCCCTCACCCGAAGAGATACGACGCCGCCACGACGGGATCCGTGTGGAGAAACTGGCGAAAGATCATCCGAACACCTCCTTGAAGCAGGGTGACCCGTCCCGCGTCGAGCGGTATTTAGGCACTGGGGCGAGCGCCGCCCCACCCCCGCACGGTGATTTCACTCCGCCGGGCCACGAGGCCCTGCTGCCGCAGCAGATGCACCGCATCGCGCGCGTAGAGGCAATACCGTCCGCGACAATACGCCACGATGGGGCGGTCGTCCCGCCAGGCGGCAAAGTGGTCGGCCACCTCGGGCAACGGCACCGAGACCGCCCCGGGCAAGTGGCCCGCCGCAAACTCGGCGGGGGGCCGCACATCAATGAGATAGACCGTCCCCGCTGCCATCAACGCTTGCAATTCCTCGAGATTCACGGGGTCCAAGGCATCCTGCTGGGTCAGATACCAGTGATGCAACTCGCGCACGTCCGCAAGGACGTCCTCACTCACGACTTGGATCTGGCGCACGAGATCCGCCACGGAGTCGCACGCCAACTGGTACACCACATAAGTGCCCTGTTTCTGGAACGTCACCAGATGGGCCTCCAGCAGGATTTGCAGGTGTCGCGAGATGGCGGCGCTGCTGGCCGCTAACGCTTGGGCCAGTGTCTCGACATTTTTGGGACCCTGCGCCAACAGGTCAAGGATTTCGAGGCGCCGGGCGTGCCCCAGCGCCTTGCCAATCCGGGCAAACTGTCCGTACACCGCGTCTTTCCAGGGGCGATGGTCATCCATGTGATCGGTTCCTCCAATACTCTACTATTCTGTTGAATAGTAGAGTATTCACTCTGGTACGCCGTGTCAAGGTGTCGCGCTGGGGCTATCCATAACACTAATACCCCGATCACTTCACGATGCAGTCAAGGACTATCCGAACGATTGGCTGGTTGTTGGTGCGCAATGTTGGTCAGCATTGGCGCGACGAGCACACTTCCGCCTACTGCATTTTTCGTTCTACCCGAACCCTATCATCGGGCGTCTTGGGTCCAATGGCTATCGAATCGCGGGCGAGTGGACCTCGGCACGTTACAGGTTCTCCGATAAAATCAGCACAGCGGGACTCCTTCGAGATCCGATGGAGCGCTGTGGACAGCTGCGTCCCCCCGATCCATCAATGCATGTCCGGGATCTCCGCATGGGACCGACAATCATTCGGTAGCGCAGTTCCCGCCAGGATATCCTAGTATCGACAAGCAGATTGAGTGCTCAACAGCCGATCGTTCGGCCATTATCCGGGAATCACGGGAATGGAGGAGGACACCGATGCCAATGATGATGGGCGGGGCTGGGGGATGGGCATTCCTGCTCTGGGGTGTACCCGGGATCGTCGGGTTGGTTTGGGTGGCAAGGCGTTACGGGTTGGCCCACCCTCGACGTGACAATCGCCCGCTCACCGCCTCCGACCCGTTGGCCCTCGCCCGCGAACGCTATGCGCAGGGGCTCATCACGAAAGAGGAGTTTGAGGACGTCGTCCACCATCTGTTAAACACCGAGCGCGCGGACCATTGATTTTCCATGGTGCGGCGCGCCAGCCGGTCCACTCCTCTTACGCCAGCCCCGACGGCTTCCGGCCGGGAGAGGCGCGGCCTGCGACGCATGTGGGACCCACGAGTCCGCTGAGGTGGGTGGATTCCCCATCTTATCGGGACCGGGGAGCCAGGAGGAGGCGCTCGATTGTCGCGGTATCAAAGCCAACGATGATGTGTTGCGGCTCGCCTGATCCCGACGACGGTAATGGGTGTCGCGTGGGCGCCCAGCACCGCCAGTTCATCAAAACCTACGCGCTGTTCTGCGCCATCACTTGTCTCTCAAAAGCCACCCCTTGTTGAGGTAGCCACGCCATCTCGCGATCACAAGAGGGTCATCCCGGTTGATCCTAGACCGTGATGGTCTCGGAGATGGTGCTGTCCTCGAACGGTTATGGCGACTTCCCACGACGGAATGATGACGCGGATACCAGCTCACGGATCCTGTGCCTCAGGATAGGGTGCCACCCGGAGCGATGTCGGCCAAGGAATCGTAGTGTGGGCGTGTCATCGTTAGCGGCCCGTGCCCGTGCGTGCGAGCCACCATGCGTGGTGCCTTCCCATCCCCGCCTACTGCCGATGGCTATGCGGGATCCCGCCCAATGAGGACCCGAGCAGGGGAGCGTGGTGCGGCGTGCCCCGGAGGATGGCGGGCTTCAGCCGGATCCGCGCTGACGCCCACCATTGCCAGCGCGGGATTTGTGGTCTATGATACACCTAGGGAGTACCAGTAGGGGGCGGTTATCTTGTACCAGTATGAGCACGATAAAGAGAACTTGATGGCGCGGCTGAAGCGCATTGAGGGCCAGGTCAAAGGGATTATGCGCATGGTGGACGACGGCCGCTATTGTCCCGACATTTTGCAGCAAGTGGCGGCGATGACCGCTGCGGCCGATGAGGTCTCCCTCATCTTACTTCGATCCCACATCAATGGGTGCGTGCGCGACGCCATCGAACAGCATCAGGGCGACGAGAGCATTGAAGACCTCATCGCCGTCGTCCGGAAAGTCATCCGGCGGTAAAGGAGGGATTTTCGATGGCAGACGCCATCGCGGTACAGGCACCACAGCCCGGTACGGCTGCCGAGCTGCAGCTGGAAATTGCCGGCATGACCTGTGCGAGTTGTGTCGCCCATGTGGAAAAGGCACTTCAAAAAGTGCCCGGCGTCGAGACGGCCAACGTCAACTTGGCGTTGGAAAAAGCACGGGTGACCTTTAACCCGACGACGGTCGACGCCGACGCGTTTGTGCACGCGGTCGCGCAAGCGGGTTACGCCGTACGCACGGAGAGCCGGGTGTTGGCGGTGCCGGGATTGGAAGAAGCCCCGGTGCGGGATCGCGCCGAGCGGGCCGCGCGCGCCACGCCAGGCATCGCCCGGGCCCACAGCAACCCGGCCAAAGGCACCCTGACGGTGGAGTGGATCCGCGGGGTCGGGGAAGTGGGGGCCGTCCTCGACGCCCTGCGCCAAGCCGGGTTGTCCCCGTCGCTGCTGGACGACGGCGCGGCCGTAGATGTGCGGGCGCAGGAGGCGCGCGAGGCGCAGCGGCGCCTGGCGGTGTCCGTCCTCTTTACGCTCCCGCTGTGGGCCGCCATGGGGCGGATGTTTTTCGACGTCGGGCCGCTCTGGTTCACCAACCCCTGGATGCAATTCGTAGCGGCTACGGTGGTGCAGTGGGGGCCCGGGTATTCCTTCACCCGACGGGCCTGGCTCAATGTACGGCACGGCAACGCCAACATGGATGTACTGGTGGCGACCGGCACGCTGGCGGCCTGGGGGGTGTCCGTCTATGGCGTATTCGCCCACGCCCCGCTCTATTTTGACACCGCGGCCACGGTGGTTACGCTGATTCTGGTGGGCAAGTATCTCGAGGCGGTGGCCAAAGGCAAAACGTCCGAAGCGATTCGCCAATTGCTGGCGCTGCGGCCCAAAACCACGCGGGTCGTGGACACCGCGGGGCACGTGACGGAGGTGCCAGTCGAGGCCGTCACGGTGGGACAAATCCTCGAGATTCGCCCCGGCGATCACATCCCGGTGGATGGTCAAGTGGTCCGCGGGCAGGGCCTGGTCGATGAATCCATGCTGACCGGGGAACCCGACCTGCAGACCAAGACGGCGGCCCAGACCGTCTCGGCGGGAACGGTGCATCGCGGCGATCGGGCTTTTCAGATGGCGGCGACCCGCGTCGGGCGCGACACCGTGTTGGCCCATATCGTGGATGCGGTGGAAGAGGCCCAGGCAGCGAAGGCCCCCATTCAGCAGTTTGCCGACCGCGTGGCCAATGTATTCGTACCCATTGTGCTCGGCATCGCCCTGGTCACGTTCGTCGGCACCGGGGTGGTGACCGGCGACTATCGGGCGGCGTTGCTGCGGGCGGTCGCCGTGCTGGTGGTCGCCTGTCCCTGTTCGCTCGGATTGGCAACGCCAACCGCCGTCATGGTGGGCAGCGGTATCGGCGCCCGATTGGGCGTCCTGTTCCGCAATGGTGAGGCGCTCGAGCGGGTGGCCAAAGTGGACCTGGTGGCCCTCGATAAGACCGGCACCATTACCGAAGGCCATCCGGACGTCGAGCGGATTGTCCCTTACGGGACCGTGTCGGAAGCGCGCATGCTGGGTCTGGCCGCCGCCCTGGAACGGGCGTCCTCCCATCCCTTGGCGCGCGCCATTGTCCGGGCCGCGGACGGGGTTGAGCCGGTCGCGGTGGCGGATGTATATATGGAGGAAGGCCAGGGCATGGTCGGCTTTCTGGATGGGGAGACCGTCGTCCTGGGCAATGGGAAGCTGCTGGCCGCCTATGGAGTCTCGGTCCCCGAGGCCTTGGCTGCCCCGCTGGAGGCGGACGCGCAAGCGGGCCGGACGGTGGTCTGGCTGGCCCAGCACGACACGGTGCTCGGCGCCCTAGTCATCGCGGACCGGATTCGGGCCGATGCGCGGACCACGATTGCCGCATTGGCCGCGCGCGGCATCCGCACCGTGATGTTGACCGGCGACCGGCAGGCGACCGCCGAGCGGGTGGCCCACGAGGTGGGCATTGCCGACGTGCGCGCGGAGCTCTCCCCGCACGACAAGGCGGCCTTTATCGCGTCGGCCGAAGAGCAGGGCCGGTCGGTGGCGATGGTCGGGGATGGGATTAATGATGCGCCGGCGCTGGCGCGCGCATCCGTCGGCATGGCGGTGGCGAGCGGCAGCGATGTTGCCACCGAAACCGCCGAAGTCACCCTCATGCGCTCAGAAGTGGGTGCGGTGCTCCAAGCCTTGGCGGTGGGGCAAAAAACCATCGGCAAGGTGCGGCAGAACCTCTTCTGGGCGCTGTTTTACAACGTGTTGATGATTCCCCTGGCGGCGTTCGGTGTGTTGTCGCCCATGATTGCGGGCGCCGCCATGGCGTTCAGCTCCGTCACCGTGGTCACCAACTCGTTGCTCTTAAAAATGTCGACAAGGAGGATATCCGCATGGAACGCACCACATTGACCGTGACGGGCATGACCTGCGGTCATTGCGTCAACACGGTCACCGAGGCCCTGAAAGGGGTGGCGGGGGTCAAAGTCGCCAAGGTGACGCTCGAAACCGAGCGCGCCGAAGTGACCTACGATCCGACGCAAGCGTCGGAGGACGACCTCAAGGCGGCCGTGACTGCGGCCGGCTACACCGTAGCGTAAGCCCGCTACGGACACCCTGCGAGAGGAGAGACGATCATGATCGAACAGTGGACACTGGATATCCCGGAGATGTCCTGAGGCGGGTGCGCATCCTCCGTGACGAGGATTCTGCAAGGCCAGACCGGC
>JAJZAN010000116.1 GCA_021799435.1 Bacillota bacterium
CTATATTGAAGCGATCAAGCATATGCGCATGCAGTGACCACCGAGGTCATCGCCCACGGTCCAATGACCGCTCTTCATGGGCCAACCGCCCCGCCCAATCTTTTGGTTGCAAGCAGACAATGTTCGTAGAGCTAATGACCGAGATTCGGGGGCGAGAGTGCCGTAATGGCCATTGTACTATTGTTACGAAGATCCTCAGAGAAGTGAGGGTAAAATGATGCCTGAACTGGCCCACAGGTCCTGGGTAATCCGTCCGGCGAACGTCGCGGACGCTCCGAATATGCTCAGCTACATGCAGAACTTGGCCCAGGAACCGGATTTGTTTCTCCCTATGGTTGTGGAAGATTTTCGGCTCACTGTGGTCGATGAAGAACGCATGATTGCCCGCCACGAGGCCCGGGACAATGCCTTGGCCCTCATCGCGGTTACGGCGGATGGCCGGATCGTGGGCATGTGGGATTGCATGGGCAGCGCGCGGCCGGCTCTTCAGCATGCGGTGGAGTTCGGGATGTCGGTGGCGCGAGAATACCGCGGCCAGGGGGTGGGCGCCGCCCTCCTGTCAGCTGGACTTACTTGGGCTCGGCAGTCACCGTCGGTTCACCGGGTCGAACTGGAGGTTTATGCAGAAAATCGCCCCGCGATTCGCCTCTACGAAAAGTTTGGATTCGCCATCGAAGGACGAAAACAACACGCTTTTTATCAGCACGGGCGCTACCATGACTCGTTGATCATGGCCCTGTTACTGGCTAAATAACAACAGGCGAACCAATCCAGACGCCGCCATAAACCGCCAGCCCAGAGGCAGTAAACGGGGGCGAATGTGCGATGCGGCGGTTTATTGTTTGGTAGGTCCATCGAGGCGGTGGTACGATTCTGGGTGCACGTCGCGTTATGGGCCATGCGGATGCCATCGAAAGGAGCCAGCGGAATGTTTCGACCCGAATTGAATCAGATTTATGAACCCACCGACGAACGCGGTGGCACCACGACGGTGGTCTGGTGTCATGGGGGAGGCAGTCAGCCGGAATCGTTGGCGGTGCTCGCGCCATACTTCCGGGATTGTCGATTCATTCTCCCCACGGGCCCGATCGCTTCCGAAAACGGGGGCTATGATTGGGTGCGCCTTCTTGACAGCACGGAGCTTACGCTTGATGGCGATCTGCTCATGCAGCACGTGCAGGAGTTTGGGCATTGGCTTCACGAGCTAAAATTGGTCTCTCAAGAGGCCGTCATATTAGGCGGTCTGAGCCAAGGCGCGATATTTGCCGGGGTCGTGGCCCTCCATGCACCAAGCCTCATTGACGGGCTGTTTGTCTTGTCCGGATTTGTTCCGCGGCCTGCTGCATCCGTGTCCCTGCAGGGTTTACCAGTCTTCGTCGCCCACGGTGATGCGGATCCCCTCATCCCTCCTCAGCTCGCGGCCGATACGGCTAATCTGTTTCTGTCTCTGGGGGCTGCGGTGGATCAGCATTTTTATTCGATGGGGCACGACCTGAACGACCAAGAACTCGCGGATTTAACGGCATGGATTAGCCGGTTCCGCCAACAAGCCTAACAAGCTCCGGCCGCTTCGAGCTCCGTGGCATTCCTCAGAGCACACGTTGGACCCTCCCCTAGCGCGCATACGGGGGCGAGTGCGCATTAAGGGAGCCCTTGGCTGTCGTGCAAAACTGCGCGTTAGTCGTCGCGCATCACCCGATGGCGGGTGTCGAGACTGAACCGGTCCAATTCCGCCTGGGTCACCAATCCGAGCTGCCACATGGCTGTGAGGCAGGCCAGCGCCGTCGTTCGACTGAAATCATCGAAAGCCCATTGTATGTCCTCATCCCGTTTATGGATGAGCTCATACAGTTTCAGATAGCGGTTATGCGCCGTCAGGGCGTCGTCGTCGCATACGGTTCGGCATTCGCTCAAGATTCGATGGCAGAGTCGGTCCAGTGCGACCACCCGAACCTCCTTGAATACCCGCCAATCAGGCTCTGGAATCGTCATCTTACGCCCTCCTGATAAAGCATCCTGTCGTCGTCATGATATCGCATGGAATGGACGGGGGTGAAATGGACTCAAACGAAGAAGAGATGCCGCGCGTCGAAGCCCATGGGACGGCCGGTCGCTACATTGGCAATATGCGCCGTTGCGGTGGCGGAATTCACCATGGGGGACATTTGGGGGCGAAAGCGCCGCAAGGCTTGTACGAGTGCAAATGGCCATGGGGTAGTCTCCCTATCCGTCTCTCCTGTAAAGTCCATGTGGGACGGCTCTGCCTGAGGAATTAATGAGAGTAGGAGGCCAAATTTCTTGAAGGGTCTTCATCATGTCGAAATTTATGTCTCCAACCTTGCACGCTCTACGGAATTCTGGGGATGGTTTCTCACGGAGCTCGGGTATGTCCCGTTCCAAGAATGGGACACCGGACGCAGTTGGCGATTGAATGATACCTACTTGGTGTTCGTGCAGGCTCTGGACCGGCATGCGGATGTGCCGTACCACCGGGGTCGCGTGGGCCTGAACCACTTGGCCTTGTGGGCTGAGTCGCGAGACCAGGTCAATGTGTTGACCGAGCAGGTACGTGCGCGCGGCCTTCGGGTTCTCTATGAGGATCGCCATCCCTTTGCCGGGGGACCGGACCATTATGCTCTCTATTTTGAGGACCCGGACCGAATCAAGGTGGAGTTGGTCGCACCCTAAGTCGGTGGTGACAGTGCGGTTCGATGAGAACCGTAGTGTTGGGCGCAGCCGCTGAGTAGCATTGCCGTAAGTGGGCAAAAAGCACCGGGGGCGTGGCGGACTATTGGGGGCAATAGTCCCGAAAGTATAGGAGCTGAGGACGGGGGTCGTTTGCACATGAGAGGGGCCGTCCGAACCTACGATCGCTCGGTCGTCGGAACTACCGTTTTGAGCTGTAGATTCCCTGAGTAACGGGTCGTCATGGAATGGCGTTCAATCCTTGGAGGTGATCGGGAATGCGTCGTGCCATTCAAATGGTGGGACTTAGCGGGATGGCGGTCGCGCTTGTCGCTTGTGGTTCGGGCGCGGCACGACCCCATCCATCCGCCGAACCGGTTTCACCAAAGCTGGTGCGCGGAGCGGTTGTCCCCGGCAAAGTGGCGGCCATGGATTGGGTATCCGGGCACCACGGGTGGATGATGATAGACCGACTAAATCGGCGCGGTGACGTCACGTCCGTGGTGCTCTACCACACGACCAACCAGGGAAGACAGTGGCAGGTGGTCGCTCGGTATCCGAAACAGGGCGCGGCTTTGTCCGCCTTGCCCAGTGTCTCCCAACTTGTGTTCACGGGGGCGGATCACGGGATGGCGTTGGCGAGCCTCGGGGTGGCCCTGGGATACACAAAGTACCAACTCCTGCGGACGACCAACGGGGGGCGCAGCTGGAACCCGGTCAAGACCCTGTGGAGGGTGTCCGGTCCCGAGGCCATGGCTTTTTCGAGCGTCAATCGCGGTCTTATCGTGGGAGGTACCGGGGCGGGAACGCCCGCCAGCGCGATGAAGACGGAGGATGGCGGCCGGCATTGGACCGGAGTTCCGATGCCGAAGCCCTCGTCGTCACGCATCGACTATCCCTTGAGCGCCACGACCGCCGTCTTTTCTTCGGGCCGCGATGGCTTCCTCGTCAATGCCTACTGGCGGACCAACGCGCAGGGGCAACTGGTGCCCATGCTTCAGGAACTCCAGACGCGCACGGAGGGCCACACATGGAAGGCGCTGCGGCTACCGACACCCCGCGGCGTGGGAACAGTCACGGCCTTGTCCTTCAGTTCGCCGACCTCAGGCTGGGTGGCCTTGTACTCGTTGAAGCACAACCAAACCATGATCGAAAGTAGCACCGATGGCGGCCGTCACTGGCGGCAGTTCCGTGGAAAACCGCTCCTCGGGATGCTGGGGGTACTCGCGCAGGCTAGCGCGCGGGCCGGATGTACGGCGATGCCGAGCCAAACCCAAATGACCACCCAGTTGTGGTGCACGGTCGATGGTGGGACAACGTGGTTTGCACCGCAACTGCGATTCGCCACGGCCCATCCCTCATGTGCGGTGCGAATTGCACCTGAATCTTTTGGGCGTGGTCGCCATTCACGCGGTCGATTGCGCCGACGAATGCAACTCCGAGAACGGGTGTTGTTTAGCCCGAGTCGCGCTGAAGGAATTGACATAGGCACGTATCCTTAAGGAACTCTTGGGGGCGAGAGTGCATTAAGCCTCCGGCGCGATAGGGCGACGCTTGGCCACTTTCCCTGGCTTGGGAATCCAGACCCGCCGCACCGGCGGCGGGTGATACCCTTTCCGGTGCATGGCATTTGCCGCATAGCCCGAATCTGCACATCTTACCGGAACGCTGTGTCGCCACACCGTCATAAGAGGACGCCGTCCCCACGAATGACACCTTTCGTAGGGAGAAGCGAAGTGGGTCAGTGAGGTAGTATTGAATGTAATTGTATTGTTGAAACTTTCGAATCATCTGGATGTACGGAGGAGGTCTACGCATGAACTCACGGCAGTGGCGGCAGACTCTAGAATATATTGGCCTTGCCTGGCTTGGCCTCTTAATGATCTGGATAAGGTACCGAACCACCCCCAAATTCCTCCCCCGACCGGGGATCGGCGGATTGATATGGTACGCGGTCGTGTTCACCGGCCTATGCAAATTGTCATTGCTGCCACGACCCCCGAGAAAGGCGGGTCATGGGGGCAACGCTTCATCCGAGGTCTCGCTATCGTGTGGCCACCGCTGATTTTAGTGGGGGCCCAGTTTAGACTTTTTCCTGGCGTCTTCACCATCAACGGCGGTCCGGGTCTCATGGTTGGACTCTGGGTTGCCATTACAGCACTCGGGTACACGGGTGCGTGCGCTTATTGGTTCAAAGCCAAATCCCGCTCATACTGAACAGAATTTGCTGGACCAGCGGGGTTCTTCGCGCCCATAGGTATTCCCTATCCCGCGAGAACACCCCGCTCGACTAAATGATGACGCGAGGGGTCCTCTAGGTTGTGCATGGCTTCACATACCTCGCCACTGTCGGGCCAGAGGAAAGCGTGCGAGGCGACCGGTCCACCGCGAGAACCGGTCGACGGAGACAACTCACAGGTGCGGCACGGGTACCGACGACCTTATTTCATCCCCGCAATTGTTTATGGTGCGAATACACGGCATACGGGGGCGAGAGCGCAGTAAGCTGTCTAGTGGGACTGGATTAGATGGTCCGACACCACGTCGGGCCGGGCCGGCCGGGTCACCAGGCCCGCCACGACCGCAAACGCCCCCATCATGCCGAAGATCAAGGGAAGCGCGATCCCAGACGTGAGAACCGCCCCGAATACGGCGAGGCCCACGGGGCCCGTGGCGAGCATGAGTCCTCCAAATGTGCTAAAGACGCGACCGCGTAGGGGAGCCGGGGTCTGTTGCACCAGGTAGGTGCCTACCCAACTATTGAAGAGGGCGTCACAGAGACCCGCCATTCCCATACAACTGATCGTCCAGAGGGGATGCCGGACGGCGCCTACCAGCCCAATACACACGCCGAACCCGAGGGTACTCCACCGGGGCACCCCCGTGGGGAAGCGTCGCGAGAGTCCCCCAAACGCCACGCCCCCGACGACAGAACCCGCCAAAAACGCCCCGGACACCACGCTCAAGAGTACCGCCGTACCGTGGTCCCCGACTTTCACCCAGGTGGTCAACACGATGGTTAGGGAGGACACACCAAAATTGACGAGCAATCCCGACCCGATGAGGCGGGACAAGCCCGGCGACTGCCAGATGGCACGGAGTCCGGCCGTCCATTCGGCTCGGAACGAAGCACGCGGGTCCCGGGACCCGGAGGGTTCTTCGTCGACCCGCACCCCCCACAAGCTCCCCAGCGAGGTTACAAAGGAGGCCGCATTGGTCAGAAAAAGCAGCGGCGCCCCGAGGAGAGTCAGCAGTGGTCCGCCGAGGAGCTTTCCCGCCAATCCAGCGATGGCGGCACTGGATTGCTGGACGCCCTTGGCCGCACGGAGGTCCTCGGGCGGGACCACCAATGGCAGCACCGCACTGTCGGCGGGAGAGAAGAACGTACCGGCCAACTCGAACAGCACCACGCCGCCCAGCAGGACACCCACGGGGGCGTGCTGGGCGGCAGCCCAGCCCAGACTCCCGGACACGAGCAAGCGCACGCCATCGGCGGCCAGCATCACCGTTTTTTTGGGCCAGCGATCCACGAAGACGCCCACCACCAGCTGGGCGACGGCGGGCAGACGCAGGGCCATGCCGGTCAGTACCAGATCGATGCGGGATCCCGTCACGGTCAAAATGTACCAGGGCAACGCGAGATAATAGAGGTTGTTGCCGACGGTGGACACCAGCTGGCCGACCCACAGGGTACGGAAGGCGCGATTAGCCCAGAGGTGGCGCATCGCCGTTCATGCCTTCGGGTGCATCGGGGAGGGGATGAGGAGCGTCAGGGTGAACGGGGCGGCCTGGGTGGTGGTCGCCTCGCGGTCAAATTCTTGACCGATCCGGGCGACCCACTGTTGCACGCGCTCGACCGCCTCCGGGGATAACGGGCCTTGGAAATGGGCGCTAATCAAGGGATGGAGATCCGCTGGGGCCGACCGGGCCACGGCGCGCTGGAGATCTTGTTCGGCAGCGGACAATAACGAGAGTCCCAGCGCGTCGGTGGCGTGACCGCGCGCCCCCGGGCCGAACTGAAAGGCCTCACCGAGGCGGAAGGACTGTGCCACAGCCCGATAGTACTTCTCCAGTATCCCGCCTTTGGCGCGCTCTTCGACGAGCATGACAAGCCCCGCGGACCAGAGTTCCCGCACGTGGAAGTGCACTCGGGCGGGGGGTCGCCCAACGCGATCGCAATTTGTTGGTTGGTCGCGGTATGGTCGACAAGATAGTGCAGAATACGATGACGGGTGGGGTGGGCTAAAGCTTGCAAATGCTCAGGGGTGTTGAGGATGAATTCGTGGTCCATAATATCATCCACTCCTAATCGATCAAGTTTTGTTGATCTTACAGTCGCCAAATGCCCCCGTCAACCCCAGACACACCTTTTTGCGAGGCGCATACTTTCCCTCGTCAATGATCTCCTATCGGGGGCGTAAGCGCAGCAAGGAATGCGTCGCATTTGGCCCGGTTAGTTCATTATTCGTTACTTAAAGTAGTCGACCGTCGAAAATCTTCCCGAGGATACATACTTGCTCGCCGACGTCTCCCGGCGCGCCCGAAAACCTCAAATGCGGGACGCACAAAACGACGGCCCCTTCGCTGGTCTTAGAAACATTTACCGGGGTAGCGACGTTTTGACGATATATTAGGCAAGAGTTATGACAGGCGACGGGAATGCTCTAGAAAAGAGTCAGGTGGATGGAGGGCGGGTGGATGATACGCCGAATCGCTCGTTACGGGATATCCGGGGTCATCGTGGCCTTTCTTGTCAGTGGGCTCGGCGGTCGTGTGCGCCCCGTGGCCGTGGCTTACTACGACCGACTCTTTGTTCATCCCGCAAAAGTGGTGTCGACCGTCGCCGCCTGTCGGGAAGTGTCGCAATTGACGGCCCTGAACCGGCGCTTTGCGTTTCCCAAAGAGCTACGGGTGAGGAATCCGCGAGAGGTTCAGCGCGTCGCTGCCACTCTCTGTACCTTGCCGGCCCGCGTACCTGGGGAGGTCTACCATTGTCCGCCGGCGGGGCCGGACATCGTGTATTCCATGCAATTCTATCGAGGCACTCACCCGTTTCCCGTCATCACGCTGCCCATGGGAGGGTGCGGTGATGTTACGGGACTGGGTCGAAGAAGACGGTTTGCCACACCAAGCCTTTGGAATGTCTTGGGCCAAGCGGTCGGTGTCCCGCATGGGGGCCAAGCAGCATTGGCAGGTCAGTCACGGGTTTGACGTTGTCGTTACTAGTCCGCACTTTCGAGGGCGTATCTCCCGGAGCGAAGCACAGACAAATCGAATTGCGTTTGGGTATCGGGACCGAAAGATCGATGGGAAGATTTCCGTACATGCTGGTGAAGAAGGGAGCGGTTATATATGCGGACTCTCAGGCGATGGACCCTCTTAGGCCTTGGACTCGTGTCCATGGCGGTTGTAGCCGCCGGTTGTGGTTCGAACCTGTCAGCGTGGTCTTACCAGTATTCGGGGATCGCCTGGCATCGCGTCACCTATGTAGCGAGCAAAGCGTACCTGCGCAATCCGGGAAGACAGCTGGGCACCTGGGCTAACTTTGCCATGCCCGACTACAACATATTTGCTGTGCCCGGTGAACCTCCGTCGCAAGCCATATGCCTCCAGACCAGTAAGGGGTACTTATTGCTGACCGCGAAGTAATGGTCGTCTGCGAAGCCATTAGTTCACGCAGCGAATGGCCGGCATTCGGGGGCGAGAGCGACTCAGTGGGCGCGCTCCGACAAAAGACTAGAACACAAAGAAGAGTAGTTGATATGGTTGTCCGAATGTAAAACCAAAGAGGAGCACGAAGATGAGGAAGAGGCGACCCTATCCAAACGACATCCGGTGGTATGAGGAGGAGGCCGTGTTCGACACCTGGTGGGAGTCCTACGAGTGGGTGTCCTCAGATATCTATAATGCCATTGGGGGCAATCGGTACGACGGATTCCGGACGGCCGATGAAAAAATGGCGGCAGCCTTGGTGTACTTGCTGACGCAGCTCAACACGCTTGGGGACCCCACGTTTCAGATATTCGCGTGGCCCGAGGCCGACGGGGACCGGTCTTACTTTCGGGTCTGGGTCAAACGGATCGAGCATTCGCTTAACGAACTCTAGGGGGCGAATGCGCGGCAACCCCACGTCGATCATCAGCCCGCGATGTCCGGATACGTACTACGACATTCTCTTACGGAGCCAGCATTTTCGGACTCAGTGCTACGATTGACGTGGTGATATGAATGAATCGTCTGAAGACACTGACCAGCGGGATGGTTGTTGGCACCTTGATGTCGACGGCGGGATGCGGGCTGGTTGCTGCGGGGCCTCCAAAAATCCCCACGAGTGCCACGCCGAAGAATGGCATGGTGGCAAGCTACCACCGCCTGCACCCCCCGGGTCTGCCCGCGGACGTAAGGATGTACCGAATCCACTACTGGAGCCGGGGGGTGCAGGTCGAAGCATTGCTGACCGAACCCCGTAAAGCCGGCCGTTACCCGCTGTTGGTCAATCTCCATGGAGGCGGTCCGCTGCCGACCGCCCATTGGAATTTTGGCTACACGGCGTTCGACGCGGCATCGCTCGCGTCGCCCGCGGTGGTGGAACTCTACCCTGAGTATCAAGGGTACCTCGGCAGTCCCGGCCCGACGGGTGGGATTCGGACGGATTTCATGAACATCCAACAGGCGGTCGCGATCGCCGGGGAATTTGGGGCGGTGGCACCCCGTGACACCTATCTCCTGGGCTACTCGCTCGGCGGTGCCTTGGCCCTCATGACGGCGGGCTGGGACCATCAGGTACGCGCTGTGGCCGCGGTGAGTCCTTCAGTGGGGCTCGCTGACCAAGTCGCCTATATGCAGAGCCATCCGCACGTCACCGGCCCCGCCATCGATCCGAATAAGTTTCGCATGATCGCCAACCTCTACGGACCCAACATTCACAGCTCAGCCTATCGCGAACGGTCACCGGATCCGCAAAAGATTGACGCACCCGTGCTTCTGCTGCAGGGCACCGGCGATCAGAATGTGGTGTGGCAGACGGTCAAAATGTTTGCTGGGCAAATGAAACGAGCGCACAAGACCGTCAAATTCATCCTCTATCCCGGAGGGCAGCACGGTCTGCACGGCCCGTACGCGAACGCCTCCAAGCAGGCCATCGAACACTGGTTCAAGCGTTATGGCCTCACGGTCAGGCTGTAACCGATCCCGTTAATATATCTCAGCACCTGTGCCGTTTCCAGCCGCGACCTCAAAATCCCAGGGTAACGTCAAAGTCGTGACGTAAGCCATAGTGATTTTCGGGAGTCGGGCCTTTGATAGAGAACCCAACGAGGTCAGCCGAGAACGGCCACCTGGCGCCCAAAATGGAAGTTAACCGGTCGT
>JAJZAN010000117.1 GCA_021799435.1 Bacillota bacterium
GTCAGCCGGGCCTTTATTTATCAGCTGATCGAAAAAGGGAGCATTCGCGTCGTTCGCTTGAACACCGCGGTCCGGGTGCCGCTTGACGAAGTCGAACGCATTTTGACCGAAGGCATTCAGTAAGGAGGACGTCATGCCGGATCGCGAACAGGTCCATGGCGGACCCGGGGGATCCGCGCCATTCACAGTCGAGGTGAATCGCAGTTATGATCCGGTGCAGCAGAGCTGGGACCATCAGATTTTTATTAAGCTCTACACGACGGCTCTGGAAACCGGATTCTTGGCGGCCCTGTCCGACCGGGATTGGAAGACGCTCTGTGTCATCGCGCTGCACATGGATGCGGAGGGTCGCTGTTACCCATCCCGTAGCCGCATAGCCAAGATGCTCGGGGTCAGTCAAACCACGGCGTCGGCCCGCATTCAAAGTTTGCTCGATGTGCGTTGGAACGGCCAACCGCTGGTGCGCGCAATGCGCACGCGGCTCGCGAATGGCACTCTAGGCCGGCAGGTTTACACGATTTTGCCTGTTGTGCCGTTGGGTTTCGGCCCCGGCGCGCGCTCACCCACGGTCGCTAGGGATGGCCCGGACGTTTCGGATCCCGCCATGTTAAGAAATCTTGACGTGGTGGTCGAGCGCGACCAGGTCAAGATCGTCCAACATGGTGATGTACCAACGTGGTCTGCGACCAACATGGCCGCTCTCCAACATGGGGATCTCTTGACCTCTACTAACAAGATCCAGGATTCTAACAAGAGCCAGGAACACCCGGTCTCCAGTCTTGGGCACGAGTCTCTCACAACGCATCGCACCGACCCCGATGAAGCGATACCCAATCCAGGCATAAAGTCAGATGATACTGCTCACCCCACACCGCGTACTCAACGCCGGCGTCCGAAACCAGCGGCGGTGTCGCCGGCGGCCAATGAGGCTGCCCAATATCTCCAACAGCAACTGAGGGCGCGCGGGATGACGGTGTTTCCCCGCGATTGGCATCTGAAGGCGGCCACAAAAGCGCAGACCATCTTGAAGGCAGGACTCACGCCTTCCGATCTCCAGACCGTGATTGACTGGTGCATGGCCCATGAGTTCTGGTCGGATAAGGTGACCACGATGGATAAGGTCATCGATCTGGTGGGCCAATGGCAGATGCAACAGAAGGGAGGAAAATCGGATGGGGTTCGAATTTCACGTGTTGCCACGCCGCGACGGCACCCCAATTCAGGTACCCTCGACGCCCTCATTGAAAGCTGATCCTCCGGCGCCATTTACCGCAGCGTGCTGTGGCACCCGGATCGATGGCGAGCTTCAGACGATACCCGGTACGGATCTCCGTCTATGGCACTGGCATTACTGTGCCTGTATGGCGGAAGCGGTGGGTCTTGCGACGGAACGGCGGCGGGACGCGGAGGCACGAGCTGCGCGTCACGAGGCATGGCAGGCCCGCCAACGCCGACTGGATGCCTTGTTCCAGTGGGCCCAGTCTCTGAAAGTGGATGACCAAACCTTCCAGACATTTCGTATCACTCCTGACAATGCCGGTGTGGTGGAGCGGATTCGGCAGTGGACAGAACGCCCGGGAGCCGAGGGATTTCTTCTGGTCGGGCCAGTGGGATGTGGGAAGACCCATCTCATGCGCGCAATCGCTCATACGCTCCGTGCGAGGGATGTGACGGTGCTGTATGTGTCGGTCCCTCATCTGCTCGAGCGCCTGCGAGGCCCTTCGGCGATGGAGATGACCGACGTGCTAAAGGCGTTCCGTCAAGCGGACGTCGTGATAGGCGATGATGTCGGCGCCGAGCGGCCAACTGAATGGACGTTAGATCGGCTGTATCTGTTGGTGGATGCGCGGTACGAGGTGGAGAAGCCGCTGGTTGTCACGACAAACTGGAGGCCGGATGCCTTAGCGGAGCGGCTTGATGATCGCATTGTGAGTCGTTTGCTAGGGATGTCTCCCACATGGGAATTAACAGGACCCGATTATCGGTTGATGGCCGCGGCGAACCGCCGCAATCGAGCCTGAGAGGAGAGTGACAGAGTGCGTATTGTGATTATTGGCCCCGCGGGGACCCCACGTCTCCGAGAGGCCGAAGCGCTGGGCTGCAGTGTACAGCTGCTCGAAGGGCCGCATGACGTAGACGCCCAAGCTTTGCTATGGATGTCGATTAATCGACTGGCCCCGGATGTCGTCTGGTGCGTGTGGGACACTTTGAGATCCCCGGACGTCGAGTTGATTCGACAGTTCCGCGTGATCCGGGGCCAGACTCGTCTGGTTGTGGAAGTGCCCGATCGGTTCGAGCCGCCCAATACGGATGTCTCGGCGTTAGTCAGTTTGGGCATCTATGATTTGGTTCCACCGACACGCACCATGCAGGAGGTCTTACACTCCCATCCCCAGTATGGTGACGTCGCTCGATGGCACTTAGGCACCGAACCGTTAGATGCGAGTCCATCACGGGGGCCCGTTGCGCCCCGTGATCCGGAAATCGCAGCCGCGCAAACCATCGCGGTGATTAGTGGCAAGGGTGGGGTAGGCAAGACCAGCTTTGTTGCCAATTGTCTGGTCGCCTCAGCTCCATGGGGTGCAGTCGGCATTGACGCCGATTACATTAAACCGACGTTGCCCTTAGCCTTTCAAGCGCCTGATGCAGGAATCGGTCACGAACTGGATCAGTTGCTGGCGGCCTTGGAGGGCGGCACTGGAGATGAGGCATGGTCTGCTCGGGATGAACAGATCGTTCGAGATTGGGTTCGCCAGGCCGATATGGTACGGGATGGTGTCCGGTTAATCCCTGGGCCGAGCCGCGCACGAGACGTGTTGCCAACTGTCCCCCCAGGTCTGGTGACGGCGTTGGTTGCGGCCAGCCAGCGGACGGCACGTCTCACCTTGATCGACACGCCAGGGTCCACCATGGAGCAAAGTTGGGTGGAGGCGGTGCAGATTGCTGATTGGATCGTGCTCGTGACGACACCGGATTATGCCGCTGTTCTCGAGTCCGTAGACGTGCTGCGAAAGCTCGACTTACTCCAGATCCCGCGCAATCGGATATGGCTCGTGATTAGCCACCGGGGAAAGAGCGGATATTCCACCGCGGAGATCACGCAAACGCAACTCCCGTTGCCGTTGCTGGCAGTCATTCCTGACAATCCAGCGCTGTGGCATCAAGCATGGCGGTTGCATCGTCCCCCGGCGTTGCAGCACCGGAAGTTTTGGATGGGAATTGTCGAGAAAATGACCGGGTTGGCACCGGATCGGCCCAACCACGCGAACCCGTTCCGCGTCCGGCGACGGGTCCGATCCCAGTTAGGATAGGAGGGGATGACCATGACCGCATCGGGAATCGAGATGACTGTATCCACGCGAACCATCGGTGGCGTGCTTCTCACGGCTGCGTTGGGGTTGGTGATGGGGGGCTTTGGGTTGGGGGTGTTGTTATCGCACCCGGGATCGGCGACCAAAGGAGCGCCGGCTCAGGCGCAGACGAAAACGACCGGGAATCCTGGCACCACTCCAAGCATAGCCGCCGCGACGACGAGCACGAGCCCGTTTATCACGGGAAGCCGGTGGAACTTCCAAACACCGGTCGAGGCGCTCACGGGTAAGACCACGACGTTGGCCCGTGGCACGAAGGGTACGGTGGTCCTGGCAATGGCGAGCTGGTGTTTGTACTGTGCGTATGAGGACAAGTATGTGGTGCCAGAACTGGCCAAGACACCGGGCGTTGTGGTGGATGTCGTCGATGTTTCCCCGCAAGGCGGCATCGGCGTGCCGGGCCCACAAGCACCGGCATTCTCAGGGCACGATGGCAGCGGGGGACCACTCACCGTCGCCGGAATGGCCCAGACGATGCGCCAATATGTGAAGACCTTCGGGACGCTCTCGGCCCCGAACATTCATGTGTATGTGGCGCCGGTGACCACACAGTCCCTGTGGGCGGTGACGAACTTCCCCTCGATGGCCTTTATGAGTACTCAGGGTACGGTCTCGGTGGCTCCGTTGGGAGCCCAAACACTCAGTCAAGCGCAAGTGGATCTGACGCAAGCGGTGGGCGGATAGCCGACATTAGAATGGCGGTCTGCGACCCGCATCTGCTTAAAATGGAGATAATGGCATCCCCCCCAGCCGTGCGTGGTGGTGGGGGTCTTATATGTGTAGGAGGAATGGACATGACGTGGAAATCTTGGCAGCGGTCTGTCGCGATGCTGACCGCGACCGGTCTCGGGATCGTGAGCATGGCGGCCCTTGGCAGTCCGGCATTGGCCGCCCAGCATGCCGTTGCGCGAACGGCGGCAACGATGACTCCCGGTATTCAGCGCTTGGGCGGTGGGAACGCACCCGCAATAGCCGCCGCAACGGCGCGGGCGGAGTACCCGCACGGTACCGGGACGGTCATACTCGCCCCCGCCGACGGACATGACCTCTACGATCCTTTAGTGTCCGGACCCTTGGCCGGTGCGCTCCACGTGCCGATTGTCTTGACCAGCACGCCGCGGGCGGTGGACGGGGTGACCGCGCAACTCCTCGCCCAGTGGCATGTCCATCAGGTGATTCTGATCGGTGCGGACAACAATGCTCGTATCCGGAAGGCGGTTACCGTGAAAGGACGTCACGTTTGGGGTATTGGCTCAACAAATATCTACACCACGGCCACCCAGGTTGCCCAACATCTTTTGAAGGCGACGGGGGAGCGGGCGTTTTCCAGTGTCTTTATCATGACAGGAAATCCGGCCGCCATTCCCGGTGCGCTGGGGGCTGTGAGTCCGGCGACGAGCATGCAAAGTCCGATTCTTTTAACGGAGCCGGGTAAGAATGCCCGATCCACCTTACCTCCGTCCGAAGCGGCCTTGGCGCGGCAGGCAACCACCGCCTATACGTTGGGCCCGACCGCCACCGGCACTGTCACCAACTTGCCCGGCACAACGAATGTCGTGTCCTTGAGCGGGCCGACCGCCTGGCAGACAAACGCCGCCATTGACTGGCATTTCTTTTATGGGCCGATGTCGGTGTTTGTCGCGGCGAATACGCCCGCCGGGGTCGCGGCCGGGTTGGCCGCGGCTCCCGATGCTGCGAGTCAGCTAGCTCCGATTATCTTGGTGTCTCGAACGTCGGTTCCTGCGGCCGGCCATAGTTTCCTGTCGTCGCTGGCACCAGGTAGCTTTATGCCGGTCGCCGTGGGGAATCTAGGGATGTTGCCGAATCCGACGGTCCAGGCGGTTGCTCATGATGCGGGCGGGACGGCGTTTGCGACGCTCGATGCGATGAACCAAGCCTTTTTCTTGAAAGGGGCGAAGCTGATCCACGCGGCGTTCCCGATTGTCCCCGCGACAGGCCCGTGGGCGAATGGGCAGACCATGGCGCTAATGAACGACCCGTCGGTCATTGCGACCTATGGCGGTCCGAAATTGCCGGTGTCCCTGAAGGCAGCGGGAATTTCTCCGAACACCCCAGCGGACCAAGCCATCATCGGATTGACCCGTGCCGAGATGGTTCGGGTGGTTGCAGAGGCGCAGCATGTGTCGTTGCTAAACCTGCTGTCGTCCCCCACGCTGCTCGCCGCGGTTCGAACGGCGGCGCGTTATGCGATCATCAATTCGGGCAATACGGGCCTCTCGACGTTCATGGCGAATGCGGAGGACCCCTTGTTTGTGACGGAGCGACCTCACCTCCAGACTTCGGTCGCGCAAGCCACAGCTGGCTGGGATAAGGGCATTCTACCCGGCCGCGTGTGGGTTTATCGGACTTGGGCATCCGTCGCTCATGTCACCGTGACGGCAAACACTCCGCCCGGTCAGCCGGCAGGCCACGTGGTTAGCAGCATGGCTATCCATGGAATTACCATCAACATGGTGATGTCTGCGATTCATAACGGCCGCTTAATCATCGGGCGGTTTACCGTTCCGAACTTGACGGTGGACTTGGACTTGATTCAAGACGGATCGCTCACACGCTGGTATTTCGATAACGAGACCACGTGGTCGACGAGCGCTCCTGCCGCCATTTATTGGACGGGACCCGCTCAGTAATCCAAGCCAAGCCACACCGAGATGCGGAGACTCTTACGAGGGTCTCCGATTTTTCTTGGCCGGAAAAGGGGGTGGTTTAGAGTCGTTATAGCCGAAACCTGAGGGTTTCACGTGAGGAGGGATGTGTGTGAGTCATATGTCCCCGCGCCCGCCAAATGGCAGAGCGTGGGGGTTGCGGACGGCGTTCGGAATTATGTTGGCGCTGGGCTTGGTGGTTTTCGGCGGAAGCCTTTCTTGGAACGGAGGGGCGTTCTGGCAACCTACCGTGGCCCACGCCATGTTTATCTCTGGGGGTGGAGGTCAGACCACCGGGACAAAGCCGAAACCTAAACCGAAACCCAAGCCCAAACCGAAACCCAAGCCCGTGCCGACCCCAACCGGCGGGAGCACGTCGGGCAAGGGCGGTACCGGTAGCTCAACCACTGGCGGGACCTCGAGCGGCAGCAGTGGTACTGGGAGCTCCGGGTCATCTAATCCCTGTGCCAGTGCGAGTCCGCCGACGTATTGCCAGCAGTCCAACTGGAGCTGTACCGGCACGGACGTCGGCGCCTGCACGAATGGCCAGCAGGAAGTCAGTTATCCGGCGGGATGCTCACCGTCGGTGAAGTATTTTTCCTGCGGGAGCAATACGACGTCGTGCCAGGGGCCGTCGGTTTTCGTCGGGTGTGTGAGTTGTGGGGTCGGTCTGTTTGAGCCCACCAACTCCTGCACCGGAGGCGCGAATGGGGCGGACAAAGAAGCCCCGGCCTCTAGTTGCACGCAAGGATGCGCATCGACGACTCCGCCACCGAGTTGCACCGAAACGTCGTCCACCTCGTGTGGTAATCCCATCCTGACAGGTTGCGCCAGTGCGGGTGTGGCGACGGGTACGGAGACCTGCAGTACCGTCACGTCGTGCCCGTCCAGTCAGTCCAACTTCTCACGATCGGTGACGGAAAACACGCGTGCTACCTGTCAGACCGTGGTGCAGCATCAATGTGCCCCGGATAAACCCGGCTACGCGGAGCGGCAGAGCTGCCTCACGCTGCCGACGGGCGGTTTCACTGACTGTTCCGGATGGAGTGCGCCATACTACGACCCCAAAGGGTGTCCCATTCCAACCCCGGTGAACTAACTGGGTGCATCGGCGGTGTCTCCGGCTCTCGGGGAGTTAGCCCGGGAGAGCCGGAGGTTCTGGCGATGCCAGAAGTGACAAAGGAGGCGGTGTGAATGGCGATAGAATCCCCGATGGTCCCGCGCGGCGGACATCCGTTCCGCGAGGGGGAACGGACTAACCCGTGGGAGAGCATTGAACGGCAGACGCCCTCCGGGGTCAACGTGGGGCCGACAGTTCAAGCAGACAGCCCGCTTGTCGGGCAGAGCCCCTTTGATCGGGCATTCCAATGGTTGGACGCGCATCACCGGGGCCTCCTGGCCAATCCGCGCGGTGTCGACGGGGTGGTCGTGCGGACGGCTATTCACCAGGCGGTCATGGCGCAAAACCTGAGAAAGCCGGAAGCGGAAGCCCTGACCGAGCAACTTGCCGACCACCTGCTGGGGGCAGGACCGTTGGCCATGTACTTTCGCGACCCCTCCGTGACAGAAATTCTGGTTAACGGCGGTCAGGTGTTCATTGAACGCAATGGCCGTCTTCGGCCGGGCGTGGCCTTGGGCACAGCCGAGCAGGGCATTGAGGTGGCGCAACATCTGGCACGGATGGAGGGCCTTGAATATCGGGACATCGACCCCTTTATGAACTTCACGTGGAGTGCAGACGGCAGTCGCGTCAACATCGTGCACCACAAAAAAGCGCCGTCCGGCGTGGCCATCTCGATTCGCAAGCGCAATCAGGAACGGGCTCTGGATATGCCCGACCTCTTAGAAGCCGGGATGCTCTCTATAGCAGCCGCTGACCTGTTGGAAAAGGCGATGTCCGGCCGCCTTAATCTCATCCTGTCAGGACCGCCAGGCGCCGGTAAGACATCGCTCATCCGGGCAGTGGCTATTCGCGGGATCACCCCGACCGAGCGGGTCATCACGCTGGAGGACACCGCCGAATTGCGATTGCCTCTTCCGCACCTCGTGTCATTGGTGGGGCAAACGGATCGACCGACCGAGGAGGAGCGCCGACGCGGTGCCGTCTCGATTCAAGACCTCTTCCGCAACGCCCTCCGCATGCGCTATGACCGATTGATTATCGGCGAGCTGCGGGGTCCGGAAGCTTTGGACTTTTTGGAGGCGGCCATGTCGTCAGAAGGCGGCATGTTGACGTCGATGCACCTATATACACCAGAACTGCTGGTGGACCGGCTGTATCAGATTAGCCACAAGTACCAGATGGGGATGCCCTACGACCTCATTCAGCGGATGGTCTTCGGCACGGTGGCCCTCATTGCTCAAGTGGAACGGGACACCCATGGGCATCGCCATGTCCGTCAAATTGTCGAGGTCGAGCGTGATGGCGCGATGCGCCCCTTGTTTCAGTGGGACCCGGATCGCCGCGAACTGGCGTGCGTCGGGGAGCTTTCGGATGCCCGACAGGCGTGGATCGCTGAGCATACGCGCGCGCCAGGGGCGCCTCAGGCAAAGGGGGCTTAGTGCTATGGATGTCCGCGTATGGGTTCAGGAAGGACTCATGGGGGTATTCGCGCTCGGTGTGGCCCGGGTGGCCTGGTTAGCCCTTCACCCGCCACGCCCCGTGAGGTTGATTCCCGATGTGGTCGTGGAAGGGCGTCGCCGGACGGTGGGTGGCATTCAGCAAGGATGGCTGGCGCTCACCGGGCTTCCCTTAACGCCTATGAATGTGCGGCACATAGGCTGGGCGGTCGGTGGATTGGCCGCGGTACTCTTGAGCCTCGTCACACATAATCCCGTGGTGGGTAGTGCATTCGGGCTTGTGGGCCTCATCATGCCGGAAGCGATCATTCGTGTCGTATCGCGACGGCAATGGCGGCGTCTGGACATGGCAGCGTATGGGGCCACGCACATGCTGCAAGCGAAGCTGGAGCTGGGCGTACCCGTATTGGAAGCGTTTCGCGCGTTGTTTGAGGATGCCAACGAACCCTTTCGGACGTGGGTGGAGCCTTGTCTAACCCGGGAAACGCAAGGGACCCCACTGGAAGTGACCTTGAAGGAACGGGCGGAGCCGATTCAACACGTCGAACTCGCGGCATTAGCTGATGTGTTGGCGGTGGAGCGCGCCAGTGGCCTGACGGCTCCGATTGTGGCTCGCACGGTGACTCTGTGGTCCCATCGCATTCGGGCGGATGCCGTGCGCCGTGGGACGATCGCCGCGACCACCACGCTAGGGTACGCGATTGTCGGTGGTGGGTTGGCTATCTTTTGGGTTCTTTGGGCGAGCAACCCCGCTTTCCACGAGGGCGTGACGCATGGGGTGGGTTTCTGGACGACCGGCGTTGGGACATGGATTTTGGCGGGCGTGGGATGGATTCAAAATGCCGTCAGTCGACGGGCGGAGGCGGGGGGATCATGAACGCAGTGATATGGGGGCTGTGTGGCTGTGTGGGTGCGATGGTGGGGCTCATGGTCTGGAGGGCTACGAATCCACCGCGGGCCATCGGATGGACACCCCCAAACCCGTCCTTTGACCGATGGCTTGTGCGCGCGGACCACTGGCTACGGGCACGATGGGCGCCGGTGACGCGGCAACACGCGGAGATTTTGGAAATGCCGCCGTGGCAGGTGGTGGTGCTGTATGTCGCGGCGGGCCTCGGTGGCGGGCTTGTGGGGCTTGACCTCATACATGGCATCCCGGGTGCCGTCGTGCTGGGTGGGCTGGCGGCATGGAAAGGTCCCAGTTGGCTCGTGAGTCAGCAATTTCAACGGAGGCGGCACGTGTTAAATCGCGATCTTGGTCCCCTGGTACTGCTCCTCCGGATCTACCTGGACTTGGGCCGCCCGCTGCCAGAGGCCCTGGCGT
>JAJZAN010000118.1 GCA_021799435.1 Bacillota bacterium
GTGAAGTCGTACCAGACTTTGTCACTGCCCGGGTGGTTGGCATGGTAGACCACGCACCACAGCACATCCTCTAGGTGCTTGTCCGGAAATTTCTTGTTGGTGGCGTCCTGTCGAAAATCATCGGGAAAGATCGGACCTCAAATCTTGGTCATCCCTGTTTGGCATTGGTAGACTTTACCACACCTCCGCGATTCGGGCCCCCTGTATTCGGGATCCGGGTCCGGATGCCCCTTATTGAGCCGCGTGAGCGGCTCTTAACTCCGATATTGTGTAGAGCTCTCCCGTTTCCCGGAAAATGCGGCCAATTTTTTGGCCGATTTTTCGCAGATTGTACGTCATGCAGACGAGCGCCCATTCGCCGCGGACTTTTTGTTGGCCCCGTAGACTAAACTGCCGAAACCCGAGGGTTTCCTTGATAATTCCGAAGGCGGGTTCGACCTGGCCTTTGCGCGTCCGATAGATCCTGTCGCCGTCCTCGGTCCGGATCTTGGTTTTCATGGCATCGCGCACCGCGTCATCGGGTCCCCGCATGATGACCTTGACCGATTGCTTGGGCGTCAGGCACTGATCTTTGAGGGGACACGCGCCACACGTGGCGCGGTCGCCTTGGTAGACATGGACGGTCCGCACGACCTCGCCGCCCACGGCTTCAGTCCGGACCCGATGCCAGGGCAGAGTCTGCTCCGCGGGACAGTGATAGGCATCGGCCTCCGCATCATAGCTAAATTGGCCCGTGCCGAACAGCGTTTGCCCCGACGCTTTGCGCCATTGATCGGGCCCGGCGGCAATGTAGGCATCCGTGTGGTAGTCTTCTTCGGCAGCCCGAACATTGTTCGCGGAAAAGTATCCCGCATCGGCGGTGATTTGGTCGAACTGCCGACCCTCCATGACGTCGACCACCGCCTCCAGCGTCGGAATCAGTTCCTGCATGTCGTTAGGATGATCGGACAGGGTCTGCGCGACGATGACGCCCTCATCGGCATCCACCGCAATCTGGGCGTTATAGGCTTGTTGGACCCCCTGCGTCTTGGTCACCATGATATGGGATTCGGGATCCGTGAAATTCTCTTGGGTCTGGTCAGGCGGAGTCGGATCCTGCGGGTGGGCGTCCGCCCACCGCGCTTCCAACTCCGCTTTCGCCTGCCGAATGCGGGCCAATCTCTCCTGGAGCCGTTCGAGGCGATCCGCGGGAAGATCCGCGGGCGTCGCTTCTTGATCATCCGCCACGCCATGGGCCGCCACCCATTGCGCGATCTCCGCTTCGAGTTCCGGAATCACTTCCTGCATCCGCGCGTAAGACATGGCCTTATGCTTGGAGGCATCGGCCTTCAGTTTCGTTCCGTCAATGGCACCCAAACGCAAGCCCACCATCCCTAAATCGGCGCACAACAGCACAATTTGGGCCATCCATCCGGGCAGATCGTCCACATGGCGGCGGCGAAACTCGGCGAGGGCACTGTGCTTAGGCTGTTCCAACCGGGCCAGCCACATCATGGCCAAGTCCTCGCGACACGCCGCGCTAATCCGGCGGGAACTAAACCGTTGCGTGAGATACCCGTATGTAAACAGTTTGAGCAAGGTTTTGGGGTGGTACGCCGGGGCGCCCGCCCCGGTTTGATGCACGGTGGCTTCGACGGCCGACAAATCGAGCACATCAATCGCCTGATCGATGACCCGTGCGAGATGCTCGGCGGGTAGCCACTCATCCACACGCGGTGGCAACAAGAAGACATGGTCACTCGATACGCGCCCACGAAACTGCATGCGATCTCCCCTAACATCCGTCACGTTGATAGATGAAGGATTCACCGTTCTCCTCGCAAAACCCTTTTTGCGTCCCATCCCTTCGTTAATTTCTGGACAAGCACCTAGCGTAAAGATGACAGCGGTGGTAGCGCCGATTAAAGGGGACCACAAATAGGCCCAAGCCGGCAGCACGGCGACGCCCGCGATCGCACCCGCCATGACTAGGGAGACGCCGAGAAAAGGTCTCCGGAATCCCTGGCCCCAACGAAGGAGCCAGGGGGATGTTAGGCCGCCCACGATGGAGCCCAGCGAAACTATCGCGAGAGGAAAGGAGGCGTGGGCCAAGCTCCATCCCTGACGAACATAGTAATCCGGAAGCCAGGTCACCAAGGCATAAAAAACCGCCCCTTGAGCCGCAAACGCGACGGCAATAGGATAGAAGCCACGACGTTTGGCGAGCAGGGGTTGAAGACGCGGTGTCGGGCGTTTAGGCGTTCGTTCCGCCCAGCCATGCCGTGTGCGCCCAAGCCATCCTAGGGTCGTGAGAAACGCGATGCTGCCCCAGAAGGCAAAGACCCGTGGCCAGTGGTATCCGAATGCCGGGAGGAGGAGGGCGGCGGTAGTGAGGCTGGCAATGAATCCACCCACGACCAGGGCATTGGCATACAGTGTGGTCGGCAGGGTTGGATTTTGGGGATTGAGGCTTCGCGCTAATTTGGCCAGGGTGGGCTGGGCCAATCCGATGCCGACGCCGGTAGCCGAGACATCGACAAAGAGTCCGATTTGGGTCGGCAGGAGGAGGGGCACAAAGCAACCCGCCGAGAGGACACCCAGAGCCATGATGAGGGTGGGCAGTTGCCCCACACGATCGGCCACGCGCCCGGATGGAATGGAGACCACGGCGATAATAGCGAGAGGCAAGGCGGTTAGCGTGCCGCCCCAGAAGGGACTGAGGGCCAGATGCTTCAAAAAGAGCGGGAGCATGGGGCCGATGGTCACGATGGTTGTACGGCAGGATAAAGCCGCCAGCCAAATGAGCAAGAGAGACAAAAGTTGCGGAGCACGCTTTGATGTCACGGCGCGCCTCTTTTCATTCTATGGCTTGCGATGGATCGCCAACGCCTCTGATCATAGCACCATCGCCGGCGTTGAGGCACGGATGGGCTGCCTTATCGTCTCGCCTTCCGCCAACCATGGCACACGGTGAACGGGACCAACAACGTTGTCGCCTCCATGGTATGTTCCACCACCGGGTCGGCGTCTCCCGATATTTGGAAGAGGAGGCATCGGTCGCCGGTGCCCTGGATATGGTCTCTCTCAGGTGGTCCAGCTGAGAGATTGGACCATGCCGATAAGCTGCTTTAAGGTAAATCCCCGAGAGGTGAGCGTCATGAGGTACGCATGCCCTTTTTCTTGGACGCCGACTTCCACCTGGGTCATGCCGGGATAGAGACTCCACCACGGTTGATATTGCAGAAAGACGGCTTGGCCATGGGCGGTGTGGATACTATGCACGCTGCGAAAAGCCCCAACCACCTTCATTTTTTCAAGGCCTGTGGTTGTTTGCAGCTGCAGGTGGATGTAGTTCCCAACCGGGGGAGAGAAGGACGGCAAGGTGTAGGCCTGGTAAGTCGGAGGTGTAAGGGCGGCGAAGGCCGGCAGCTGGTACAGTTCATTGAGGTCGCCCACTCCTGTGCCAATGGCCGTGGCTTGCGTCATTTGGTATCCGGATGGCAGTCCGCCCAACTGAGGAACCGGTTGGCTTGTAAGACTGGCGAGCTGACTGAGGCTTGTTTCTACCGGAATTTTGGCAATGAGAAAGCCGGTGCCGTCAGTGAATTTCAGGCCCCGCATGGTGCCCTGGGGCAAGCTTTTGTACGCTTGCCGAATGGCGACCTTATGGTGGTCAAATACCGCGGGAGGTGTGCTGTTGACAGGGCCTGTCATTTCCTGAAGGATCGTCACGGCCCTCTTTCCATTGACCGGTGCGACCGACAATGGCAGTCGGTGATTGGGCAACAGTTGGATGGTGCGATCGCCTTTAACAGCCGGCGGTACAGGAATGTTCGCCGTGGGTGTGGCCCCACAACCTGCCAAGAATAGAGTCATCATGCCCGCCGCTCCGCCGTAAAGCCAGTGCTTTCCCTTCATGGTCACCAAAATGCCTCCCCGAATTTTGCGCTCGTTTCAGTATACTAGACAAACCTAAGACCGTCTGATCCACATTTCCCCGCCCTTCAAACCCTGGAAGGAATGCCGGATCGGATGGCGAAACCCTGTGTGAGAGTGGAGGAGAACGGCATGGCGGCACGTGTGGAATGGAAACCGGCTGCGGCTCCGGTGTGCAAGTGGAGTGGCGGCAAGCGACAGTTGCTGCCCCATCTCATCGCATCCCGGCCCCCTCAGTGGAATCGGTATTTGGAGCCCTTCGTGGGGGGAGGCGCACTCTTTTTTGCGCTGGGGCAGCCGGATTCATATATCAGCGATACCAATGCCGAGCTTATGAACATGTATCGCGTGCTTCGCGACAACGTTGACGCGCTCATCGAACACCTGGGGCGTCATCGCAATGAATCCAGCTACTATTACGCGGTTCGGGCTCAGAATCCCGCCCATCTCTCGCCGTTGGAACGCGCTTCGCGCCTCTTGTTTTTACTGCGGGTATGCTACAACGGGCTTTGGCGCGAAAACGCGGCCGGGCAGATGAACACACCCTTTGGACGCTATAAAAACCCCGACATCGTCCAAGAAAAGATTTTGAGGGCCGCTCACCTTGTCCTCCAGACAGCAACCATTGTGGAAGCCGATTATCAAGAGGTAGCCCGGGTGGCCGGGCCGGGAGACTGGGTGTACCTCGATCCTCCGTACGTCCCGGTATCCAAAACCGCCAACTTTACCAGTTATACGGCCCACGGTTTCAATTGGGCCGATCAGGAGCTGATGGCTGACATGGTGCGAGAATTGGGAGGGCGCGGCGTGTTTGTGATGACGTCCAACGCTGATGTGCCCGCCATCCACGACCTCTATCGGGGACTATACATTCAAGTGGTGCCAGCCCGCCGGGCCATAAATTCCGATCCGACCAAGCGATCCGGTGTCACGGAAGTCATCGTGACGACCTATCCGGTGTCGTGATCGGTTATGGGGTCCAGAACGTTGAGCCCATGCTTTTGGTCCAATCTAAGCCCCAGGCGTCTGGATCGGCTGGACCTGCAACTTCGTCGGCGCCGCCATGGCCCATCGGTCGGGACAAGTCGATGTCTGCCGTGGGGATGGCAACTTGGTGGACTGAGTCGTAGAACACGCGCACCCGAGGGGTCAACAGGCTTTGCTCGGATTGCTCCACCACCACCCCGATGCGTCCGGAGCGCAGCAGGACCAGCGTGCCCACCGGGTAGATGCCAATAATGCGGACAAATTGATGGACCAACTCAGCATCGAAGTGGAACTTGCTCCATTCGAAGATCTTGCGCAGCGCTTCATTAGGCATCATGGGCCGATGGTACACGCGCTCCGACGTCAGCGCGTCATAGACATCACAAATGGCAGCCATGCGCCCCAAGAGCGAGATATCGGTGCCGCGGCGTCCTTCCGGATATCCCGACCCGTCGGCGCGTTCGTGATGTTCATAGGCGACTTGGATGGAAACTGGGTCGATTTGGTCGGCCTCTTCCAGAATCCGCTTGCCTTCAACAACGTGGCGCTTCATGGCGGAAAACTCGTCTTCGGTCAGCCTGCCGGGCTTGTTTAGAATCTCATCAGGTATGCAGATTTTTCCGATGTCATGCAACAAGCCGCCGATACCGGCTAGACGGGTTGTCTCCGGGTCGAGACCCAATGCACGGCAAAACGTCACCTCTAAGGCGCCGACGGACACCGAGTGCTGAAAGGTGTAGTTGTCCTTAGTTTTGACGCGGCACAAGGACAAGAGGGCATCCCGATTTTGGATGATGGTGGCGGTGATGTTGCGGACAGCGGGTTCCACGTCCTCGCCCTGGACCTGCCGACCTAATCGCACGTCGTGCATGATGCCCCGGATGATGCGGGTGGCCTCGTCATACACTTTCTGGGCATCCAACGCGGCTTCCCCCAGCGCAACCACGGGCGTGTGGCCAGAGACTCGGGAAGCGAGTCGCACCAACTCGGTTTCGATGGATTGCTGGACCTCTTTTTCCGATGGGGCGTCGACTACGTCCAGCCCCCGGTCCGGGTCGATGTACACTTCGTGGATGCCGGCTTTGATGAGCCGCTGAATGACTTGGTCTTCTTTGATGAGGAATTGCTGTCGGAAGAAGGGATGCGTCATCCAGTCGGAACCGACGTCGGTAATGTACATGCCGGACTTAAGTTGACTGACGGAAATCTTCTTCGGCATGGATCCACTCCCCCTGATATCATTACAGGAGAATTCGACATCCAGCGCCAACTTCCTACATAGCCAACCCGGAATAATTCTTAAGGAAAGAGGCCCTTGGGGGCCTCTCGTTTAGGACGGGGCGCGTTCGCTATCGACAGGGACCATGACCGTGTCGCCCCAGAACTGAATCCGGTCCGAGCCGCAACGTGGGCATAGTTTCGCCTTGCCTCCAAACCGTATCAAGAACACCTCGTCGCAGTCGAAACACTTATGCTCGGCCAAATGGATTTCCCGTGACATTGCGAAGCCTCCTTTCGCCTGGTCCTCCTAGTATATGCGCTGGGCGACCTTTCCAACCACCCCGGAATTTGGATTTGGGGTAAATCCGTACAAAAGCTTGAGAAACCTTCTCTAAATGTTCGATAGTTCTAAATGAAACCTTAACATGCACTTGCTAAAGTATTAGAGGGAGTCTGTCCCACAGGCAGGTCATTTGCCGTCGAATAGCCAGATTTTTGAGGAGGCATATTGATGAATCGCTCGCGTTCTCGAGCCGGTGCCATGTTGTTGTCGGCCGCCGGTTTGTCGTTAGTCCTGGCCGGGTTTGGCAGCGCCGCCAGCGCTGCGTCCGTCGCCCACCGCCCGGCAGGGTCCAACAAGGTGGTACATATCACCTACTGGGCAGGCCATTCTTCGGGTGCCTTGCATCAGGCGGTGGTGGCTGAAGTGCGGCAATTCAATGCAACTCATCGCAACATCCATGTCACGTTCCATGCCATCGGCGCATCCCACCATGGGCTAGCGGCCTTTGAAGCTGGCCAAGCGCCCAACGTCGGAATGGTCAGCGGCTACATTGTGCCGCAGTTGGCCCAAGCTGGCGCGATTGTGAAGTTGAACTCCTGGGTTAGCGGGAAACAAGGACTGACATCGGCTGAGATTAAAAAGTTGTACTATCCAGTGGTCTGGCAGGACATGAAGGAACCCAATGGCGCGCAATATCTGATGCCCCTCGAAAAGAAGTCGCTGTTGGTTATCTACTACAACGAATCGCTCTTCAAGAAAGCCGGCATTACCACCACGCCTAAAACATGGGCTGAGGTCGGCCAAGATGCGGCAAAGATCACCAAGTTGGGATCCAAGTATCACGGGATTGCCTGGACGCCCTCGCTCCATCAGTATCTGGACATTGTGCAGGCAGACGGCGGCCGCGTCTTCTCCAGCGCGACCCATCGCACCCATTTCGCCTTGAACAATTCCCAGGCCAAGACCGCTCTTTCCATGCTGCGTTCGTGGGTTAAGAGCGGCAGCATGATTTTGACCAGCGGATATCAGTACCAGTTGGACTTCGGCACCGGCAACGTTGGCATGCTGATTGATGCGTCGGCTGGCTACACCTACGACAAGGGCTCGGTTGGCGGCAAGTTTAAGATGGGCGGCATCCCGACTCCCTCCGGTTTGTCGGGACACTCATCGCAGTACATCAATGGCGCCTCGCTGGTGATGTTTAACGTGGGCAATCAAGCTCAAAAGCAGGCTTCATGGACCTTCATGAAGTGGCTCTCCTCGCCAAAGACCAATGTTTATTGGGACGAGCACACCAATTACCTTCCTCTCGGTCCGCAAGAGTACCAGATGATGAAGCCTTTTTACGCCAAGCACCCGGCCCAAGCCGCCAGCTTCTCCAACCCGGCAGACTGGTGGTTCAAGCCCCGCAACGGCAATTACGAAGCCGCCAAAGGCGCCATGGAGTCGCCCTATGACAAAGCGCTTATGGGGCAATTGAGCGTTGGCGCCGCCTTGAATGAGATGGACCGTGAAGGTACCGGATACCTGACCGGCAAGATTAAGGGATAGGGTCCATTCTGGACATGTGAGCCGGGCAGGTGCCCGGCTCACGGAAGGGGAGAGTTTGTTGCAAAACCCAGTTTCCGGACCCGGTATGATGCCGAATTTGAGCACTGCGTCTCAGAGGGCACGTTCGCGATCACGGCGGGATGTGATCAAGGCGGTTCTTTTTTTGCTGCCCATGTTTGCGTTTCTGCTGGTGTTCACGTACCTGCCAGCCGGCGTATCACTGGTGCTCGGGTTCTTCCATTACCATCTCTTGGGCGTCAACACGACGTTCGGAGGCCTGTCAGACTTTAAGGAAGCCGTGTCTTATTCCGTCTTTTGGATAGCTCTGAAGAATACGCTGCTATATGCCCTCTACATGATTCCGACGACGATTATCTTAGCTGTCGCGATCGCGGTTCTCATTGACCAAAAGAGCCGCTTCTACGGGATGATTCGCACATTTGTCCTTTTGCCGTACATCACTCCGGTCATCGCCACCTCCATCGGCTGGCTGTGGATGTTCAATCCACAGTATGGGGTCTTGAACGCCGTGCTTCATGCACTCCATTTGCCGACCTCGCAGTGGCTATTGAGTCCGTCCATGGCCATGCCGTCGGTGGCCCTATACACCCTCTGGCATGGGTTGGGCTTCAATGTGGTGATTGTGCTGTCAGCATTGTCCAACATCCCTCGCCAGGTCTTGGAAGCGGCTGCCATTGATGGGGCATCGGCATGGACCCGGTTTCGCAAGATTATGTTGCCGCTCTTGTCGCCCACCCTGTTCTTTCTCGTCATCGTGACGACGATTGCCACCTTGCAGGCGTTCAGCCAGGTTTACGCGCTGTCGGGCGGCCAAGGGGGGCCCGAGTATGCGACCACCACCTTGCTGCTCTTGATCTATCAGACAGCCTTCCAGTACTTTCACTTCTCCTATGCTGCCAGCATGGCGATTTTGCTGGTGTTGCTCATTCTGGGGCTGACCCTGGTGCAAAATTGGATTTCGAAGAGGTGGGTGTTTTATCAATGAATTCGGCTTCAGGGCCGTCACGCCGGCTGATGCTTAAGGGATCGCGAGTAGTCATTAGTCTGGCTATTGGCTTGGCCTTCCTGTTTCCGCTCTATATCGCATTCGTCACCTCCATGGATACGGCGGCGCATGTGTTTGTGTACCCACCGCATCTGATTCCCGACTTCAATTTTCACCCCTATGTAAGGGTGTGGCACATGGGTCGGTGGATGATGTACTTTCGCAACACGGTTTTCATTGCGTTCACCACCATTGTGATCGCCTTGACCACCAGCGTGTTTGGGGCCTATGCGCTGAGTTTCTTTCAGTTTAAGGGACGCAACGTGGTATTTATGCTGGTGCTGTTGGTGTTGATGGTGCCGAGCGAGGCGCTCTTAATCCCCAATTATGTCATCCTGCATGAAATGAATCTGCTCAACACGCTGTGGGCGCAGATTCTGCCTTTCGGGGGTTCCGTGTACGGGGTGTTCCTGCTTCGTCAGTTTTTCCTCTCGATGCCGCAAGCCTATTGGGACGCAGCCCGCATCGATGGGGCCAGCCACTTGCGCTTTTTGTGGTCCATCGCACTGCCGCAGGCCAAGTCAGCCCTCTTCACGATTGCGCTCTACATCTTCATTGGGTCGTGGAACTCCTTCCAGTGGCCCTTGATCGTGACAGTCAGTCATAACGTTCAACCCCTGGAGGTGGAGGTATCCCGGCTGATGCTGGCTCACTCTGTGGCCTGGCGGCGCCTCTCGGCTGCAGGGATTATGACCACCATGCCATTGGTCATCCTGTTTCTCTTCATCCAGCGCCACATTATTCGCGGGGTGAGCCGCGGCGAGGGTATTAACGAGTGATGCGCGAGAATTCTGCTGCATTACCCGATGTAGTGCCGGCTGCGCTGAGCACTTTGACGGATGGAGCCGTGCGCTCGACCCTCGCCGCCCGGGCCGAGGC
>JAJZAN010000119.1 GCA_021799435.1 Bacillota bacterium
ATCGACAACGTTGCCGTCACATTTCATGGACTGTGCGCAGACTGCAGAAAAACCGATGATCAATAGCTTCATAATCCACCTTCCCTGCGTAAACAACGGGTAGCTTTATAGGATTCAGGAGGTTCGGATACCCAAGTGCCTGCGGCAGATCATTAAAACCTGAATACCAACCCCGTGGTGGGCCATATCGACACACCATTCACTGCTGGTCCGGACGTGCTATTACTATTTCGTAGGATACTGTTCCCCGTTGTCCCTTATGGACAAGTTTGTTGCCGCGCCCCAATACTGCTCACGCATAAGATTCACCACTTTGTGTTCTACTCCTGAAGTATCCTCAATTTATTTCTGATAGCCTATTCAGCCTTCATTCGACATCGGGACTGAACTTCTTAGATGATCTCTCTTGGATACACACAAGAAACCTCTCGACCCTTCTCACCCTGGAATTTCACGTATTCCATAAAGTCGTACCTTCGGTCATTGTCGACAAAATTGTCGCGAAGCGCTGGCACATCTTAGCTCATACCACGTAGTCCGATCTCGAATATTGCTTTAACCGTTAAGGTTGAAATACCAAACATTATTGAGATAAATTGCATAATTGGGTTGATTTATAATTATGGTTATCTTAGACTAATCGTAGTTCTACTTGGTGGAAAGAGAATTTGGAGACAATCCCTGGTAGCGTTGACACGCTGTGGGGATTTTTTGTTGTAACAATACGCGTAAGCGAAGCTGCGCAATATGAAAAGGAGACAAAGATATGCGAAAAACTAAGACTTCCCTTCTAATTGCTTCCTCAACTGCAATATCTGCGTTATTGCTAGCGGGATGCGGACAAACATCGGCTCAAAGCGCTTCCGCTCCATCGTCAGGACCGGTGACCATAACCTGGTACGCGGGCCCAATTACAGGCACGGGGGTTCGTTCGACCCTGATATCTTTGTTTGAAAAATCTCATCCCAACATCCGTGTGAAGTTGATTTCAGCGCCGACGAGCACCAATACAGACCGTGCTAACCTTACGGCCGAAATATCCGGCGGGGCGACGACTCCTGATGTCTTTGACGGCGACGTGATTTGGCCTGCACAATTCGGGCATGCGCATCTAGCCCTGGATTTGTCACACCATTTGCCCGCGAGTTTCTTTACGCGATTCGCTCCCGGTCTCGCTGCCGGTGCTAGTTACAAAGGGCAGGAATATGGGGCACCTTTGTTTATGGATGCGGGTTTTCTCTATTATCGCAAGGATCTCTTGGCTAAGGCACATCTGCCGGTACCCAAAACTTGGAATCAGCTATATCAAGATTCACGAATCCTTCAACAGAAAAAACTGGTGCGTTATGGATATGTTTGGGAAGGAAATTCCTACGAAGGTCTCACCTGCGACTGGATGGAATTTATGACCGATGCCGGTGGCAAAATTTTCAGCAACGCGTCGTTAACCCATTCCGTCATTGACTCTGCGGCATCACTCAAAGCCCTGACCTTTATGCGCAAGTTAATTACCAGCGGAGTTAGCCCTTCATCCGTAACAACCTTTGAAGAACCACAAGCGATGGCTGTTTTTGACGCTGGTCAAAGTGCATTTTTGCGCAACTGGGATTATGCATGGTCTAACTCTAATGACCCGAAAGTCTCCAAGGTCGTGGGCCATGTGGGTGTTGCCCCTCTCCCGACATTCTCTCAATCGCAATACCCGGGGTACTCAAACATCGGTGGATGGGATATTTACGTCAATCCCCACAGCCAGCACGTCTCACAAGACTTAAGCTTTATTCGTTGGATGACTGGCACTCAAGCGCAAACGGTATTGGCCACGAAATATTCGGAAATCCCTACCAACTATTCGGTGCAGAAGAACCCCACCGTCAAACGAGTGAATCCGGTACTGAACATCGTCAGTAAAGTAAGGCTGGTTCCGCGGCCTTCGGGAACTCCATCCTATCCTAAGATTAGTCAGGCCATCTATACGAACATCAACAGCGCACTAACAGGATCGCTTTCACCGAGCGCAGCCCTCAAAAAAGCCCAGGCACAGATAGATCGGGCGGTCAGCAAGAATTCACTGTAAGAGACCGATAAAAGGCTTTATGCCTATCCTATCCTACCTAGTGTCCTAAAAGGAGTTATTTATGGGTACACCTAAGCTCTTAGAACCTCAATTGACAAACCCATCCCCTCGTCCTGAAAAGAGATCACCAGGGTTAAGCCGTCGTCTAGCTCGACAAGGTTGGGCGTTCGCCTTGCCTGCCTTGGTAATGATTGCAGCAATTACCATTTTCCCGATCTTGTACTCTGTCATAGTCAGCTTGAATCATATTACCTTTACATCGCAAGGTTACCATTTTCAATGGGTAGGCCTACATAATTATTCGGTGATTTTTTCAAATCCGCTATATCGATACTCATTGATTTTTACAGTGATTTATACGATCGTCACCGTGTTTGTTGAATTAGTCGTAGGCCTGCTCATTGCGCTGGTTCTGGATAAATTGATTGCGGGACGGGGACTGATGCTGGCTGTGCTGCTTCTGCCCTGGTCCTTGATTACCGTTATTTCGGCTGAAATGTGGAATTACATCTATAACGGCGTATATGGTGTGCTCAATGCGCTGTTGATAGGAATCGGTATCTTGCACACGCCGGTAGTGTGGCTAGGGAAACCATTCATTGCAATCGTTTCTATGATGTTCGCGGATATCTGGAAAACGACACCCTTCGTTGCCATTATCTTATTGGCCGGACTGCAGATGATTCCTCATGAACTGTATGAAGCCGCTGAGATGGACGGCGCCAGTGGATCGGCGCGTTTTTGGCGCATTACGTTTCCGTTATTGCGGCCGACTATTGCGCTATCCGTCCTTTTTCGGGTGTTGCAAGCCTTTGGTATTTTTGACTTGCCGTTTGTACTCACTCAAGGAGGACCCGGTCACGCTACCGAATCGTTGGCTTTGCTGGGATGGCAAGTTATGTTTCAAGATTTGAACATGGGTCGGGGCGCGGCTATCGCCGCCAGTACAACGCTTATTGTCTTGGGCGCTTCACTATTAGTCTTACGAGCATTTCGCGCTCAAGTCGGAGAGGAGGACCTGGGATGAAGATGCGACGCCGTGCCAGACGCACGCAAATGATAGCCACTTTATGGTCTATTGTCATTGCACTGTTTATGCTGGCTCCTCTATATTGGCTCGTTACTACGTCATTCAAAACACCGTCCGAGATCGGCGCTTCACCTCCTACTGTGGTACCAAACCCCGTTAGTCTGCACAATTACGCTCGGGCATTTACCTATTACCATTTTCAAGTTTACATGCGTAACAGTGTGATTGTGTCAGTGGGAGCGACGATCTTGGTTTTGGCTCTTGGTTCCATGGCGGGATACAGTCTAGGGCGTCTTCCGGTGCGCGGGAAACACAGCATCTTGGTGGCACTCTTAATGATTTCAGTGTTCCCGGAAATCGCCGTAATTTCCCCATTGTTTATGCTGATGCGAACACTGGGCTGGCTTAATTCATATCAAGCGCTGATTATCCCGTATACCGCCTTCAATTTGCCGTTTGCCATTTGGATCCTCCGGAATTACTTTTTAGTCATTCCGCGAGAAATGGAGGAAGTCGCAAGGATCGACGGAGCCTCAGCTCTTAGAACGTTGGTTCAGATAATTTTGCCGCAAGCTACTCCCGGACTTTTTACCGCGGGAGTGTTTACGTTTACCGCGGCATGGACGGAATTTCTCATGGCCCTAACATTTAATTCCAGCCCTGAATTTCGAACCATCCCAGTAGGGATTGCTCTCTTTGGCGCTCAATTCGTCATCCCCTATGGCACCATTTTTGCCGCATCCACTGCGGCTGTTGTGCCAATTGGCATTTTAGTGCTGGTTTTCCGGCGATCGGTAGTGTCCGGACTCACTCAAGGAGCTGTCAAAGGTTAACATGATTATCTAAAGGAGTTCAATTATGGCTGATAGAGTTGATGCCTCACTTTCCAAGAATTTTGATGTCCAAGAGATTAGGACTGCACGCCTGTCGGCGAATCGGCGCTCCGTCACATTGGAAAGCCCTACGGAGACTTGGTCCATTGCCATTATGAGCGGAATTGTTCATGTGCATCTCCGAAATGGAGTGGATACCTTTCACGACCAGATCTTGCCGCTCTTGGGGGGAGGGCCACAACCCTCGCCGTTGACGTTGATGACCTTGGGTTCAAACGCATGGAACATCAAAGGTGACAGTCTCACTATCCGAATTGAAAGAAGCGGTCAATTTCGGGTTCAATGTGCGGGGGAAACGGTATTTGTCCTGGAAAAATGGCGACGTGAAGGAACAAAACTCTCTTGTGAATGCCGCCTAAACTCTGAAGAGCACGTGTATGGAATGGGCGAAAAAACAGGCTCGCTGAATAAGCGCGGTCAGTGTTCGACCCAATGGACCACCGACGTTCATCCGCATACCGCCGACGTGGACGCCATGTATCAAGCTTTACCGATGACCTTATTGGGAAGCCCAAATGGTTCTCGCGGAATTTTCTTGGCGAACACTTTCAGAACATTTTTTGATAGCCGTGCGAGCGACAGTCTGACTATTGCGGCTGACGATGGCCCCCTCTCGTTATATCTGTTTACGGGACCTACTCCCCAGGCTGTTCTGGAACAATATACTGCCGTTACCGGACACCATCTTCTACCCCCACGCTGGGCTCTAGGATATCAGCAGAGTCGTTACAGCTACTTGAGTGCAAACGAAGTATTAGATATTGCCCGAGAATTTCGAGCCCGTGATATTCCTTTGGACGTGCTCTATTTAGACATCGATTACATGGATGGATTTCGCGTGTTTACATGGAATCCCACCACCTTTCGGAATCCGGGGAAAATGATTAAAGAACTCAACAGCATGGGAATTCACATCGTGGCCATCATCGACCCCGGAGTAAAGGCGGAAACCGGATACCGCGTCTATGATGAAGGATTATCTCAAGACGCGTTTGTACGCTACACCGACGACACTTTGTTTAGAAGCCACGTGTGGCCAGGATTATGCGTGTTCCCAGATTTTTTGCAAACGCATGTACGCACATGGTGGGCAGAGAAAAATCGTCAATTGATGGAGATGGGACTTTCAGGCATCTGGAACGACATGAACGAACCTGCCTTGTGGGGAAACGAGTTGGGGGACCCCACAAGAACGGGACAGAGTAATGATGAAGGATTGGTCCATCGAACGGATGCGGGCACCTTGCTTCCTCATGCCGGAGTTCACAACGTGTACGCCCTTTTGGAAGCGATAGCTACCTACCAGGGATTGGGGGGGATGGAAACCGATCCTTCACGATCTCGGCCGTTTATTCTTAGTCGGTCAGGTTTTAGCGGTATCCAACAATTTTCAGCGGTCTGGACGGGCGACAATAATAGTTCATGGGAGCATTTGTCTATGGCTATCCCGATGTGCTTGAACATGGGAATGTCTGGCATACCGTTCGTAGGACCAGACCTGGGTGGATTTTTTGGCAATCCCCAACCAGAACTCTTTATTCGCTGGATGGAAGCAGGAGTTTTTTTCCCGTTTCTCCGTGCTCACACGGATAAAGATGCTTCTCCCAATGAACCTTGGTGCTTTGGTTCGGAAGCCGAGTCGATTGCTCGCCAGTTCATTGGGTATCGCTACCGTCTTCTGCCCTACCTCGAAAGTTTGTTTGCAGAGTCTAATCAAACAGGTGCACCAATCATGCGACCATTGTTTTGGGCCAATCCTGATGATCCCCTGGCGTATGCCGTAGATGATCAATTTCTTGTCGGGGATATGCTTCTTATTGCGCCAGTTACACGTCCGAATGCTCGTCAGCGCCCCGTCTATCTGCCGAACGGAGTGTGGTATGATTTCTGGACCGGCCACCGTCACGGTGGACCGACTCACATCATGGCAGACGCTCCATTAAACCGCATTCCTGTCTTCGTGCGATCAGGAGCTATTATCCCACTGGGACCTCCCGTGACGTCAACCAAACACCTGGAAGAACTTGGCCGGGAAGGAACCGGTAATATCGAGAGCTTATTTATTGTATCAGGCACCGGACATTTTACTGCGTACACCGACGATGGCACGACATTCTTGTATCAACGTGGACATTGGCGCAGAATATATGTACGCGTACAATCCATTGAGAAATCCACGGTCGTACATCTTAGCATGGTGAACGGATCCTTAGATGCACCCTTGCCGCTTGGCCGCTTTAGAGTACTCATAGGATATTTCACTACTGCTCCCCAAGCAGCACGTGTAGACGGTCGGCTTACTGCTTGGAAGTGGGATCCGAACACGGGCATAGTGACAATCATACTGCCTCGAGTGTTAACGTTGAACGAACCGATGATCATAGCTGTTGAAGGTTAATAGAGAAGATCGACGATTACACTCTCTAGCAATGGCCGTCAAATGATGCTCGGCTCTGTCACGTTGTTTATCATCGTTCTAAATCGGCATGCGTTGCGCAAGAGGCTTATACCCTTAACGTGTTTTGGCGAATTCCCTTTTGTTGTCTGAATATCCGCGGAGGCTTTTTTCTCACCCCCACGATTGTCACGAAAACAGAAAACATCTGCAGGCGAGGCGGTGACGGCTAGGCGAAAGCGATCAATGTGTACGCTTGTGTCGACGAGTGCAGGCTCTCGTGAAAAGGTTGCCCATCATTCATGAGCATTCTGCCACCCACTATGAGGCCCGGATCCATTACCGGATCCGTTGCGGCGAAAGAACAGCAAGGACGTCGAACGCGACACGGGATCGATTCCGAATCCGGATGTCCCTAAATAAAGGACATTATCGTCATCTTCCAGTCCCAATATCGCGAACCCGCCCCTGAGAGAAATTTGGGGAACAACCGCAGGGGCGATCAAGATCCGGTTCCCCGAAGGTGCTGCGGCATCCCGGGTTTTCACGTCGCACCCGGTTTTGAACCTCTGGAGGCCGCGCCGTCTCACAATATCGTTTCCAAAACTCTATAACCTGTCTGGCGCTTCACACTCAACCCATGACGATTAACGCAGCGCCAATAGCAATTGCAATGGATATCCACAGAGCGTCACGCCGCATGCGCTCCCGCAAAAAGAGCCATCCCATCCAAGGAGACAGAGCGATGCCAATCTGTCGCAGCGCCAAAACGGGAGCCGCTGCAGTTCGCTGGTACGCGTAGAGAATAAGGAGATATGAGATCATACTCATCAGCCCTGCTCCAGCAGCCACATGAACTCGTACCACTGTACGATCTTTGAGTGCCCATGGAGTCAACACCACTGCCGTTCCCAAGAACTGGCATGCTATATAGGGAATTGGCGACAGGAGGTGAACACCGTGGCTGTCGGTCGTTGAATACACCGCAATGCTGGCCATCACTAAAAGCGTCCACGACATCCGGGAAAGCGTCCAACGAGCACGAAAAGCCGGCACCATCACCGCCAAGGCAACCACAAGTATCCCGCACAGTGTCACAAGAGGAATCGGCTGCTGCAAAAGCAGTCCAGCCAAAAGCACCGTGCCCAGAATGCCTCCGCCCCGCGTAGCTGGATAGATGTCACCCAGATCGCCCTCCTTATAGGCGTGAGCCAACCCCGAAAAATAGAAAGCATGTGCGATGATTGTTCCTAACAGCCACGGCCACACACGATGAAAGTCCGGTGAAAAACCCAGCGCCAAAGCGGCAACGGTGGCGAGCAGCCCCCCAGCCAGAGTAAGATACCACACAAACTTGAGACTTCCCGGCTCATGGCGCACCAAAAGGTTCCAAGTCAGATGCAGGAGCGCCGAGGCCAAGACCAAGCCCGCCACCAGTTCAGACATTACGCATCACCTTCCACACAGCGCCATAGTGGGCAAAGGCAGAGCTTCTTGAAAACATCCTCAAAGAATTTCTGAAACTGTGCCGGTCGTTGGAATCCGTCTTGAGCACACTCTGCAGGCATGGATCACAACCCCCAGCCTTATGTTTGACAGACTTCCACAAAATGCCAGAACAGAGCCTGTTTAGTGCTATTTCCTGGGTTTTGCTTTTTCATCCATCAATCCAGACACGACGAAATAGCGTCCCCTTTACAGTGCCGACATTCAAACCCGAAGATGTGATCCTATGAGTACAGCCATCAAATCCGGCGGTGAGCCAGCGTCTTGGGCCTATTTGTGTTCACTTTTTGCCCATTCGTGATCTTACTCCTACCTTACTAAAGGATGCCGAATATAGGATCGTCCCGTCTGCATCAAATCAGCGGTGGTACGGGGACTACTTCGTCCTTCAGGAAGAGGGAGAGGAGCGCCGTGTCTCTCCTTTTCTCATGATGCGATCGGTTGTTGGATATACTGCCGGCCGTCACTCAGTTGCAGAACGTGTCCGGGTTTCCCGAATGTTTTGGGACGCTGATCGGAGTCAGCGGCGATGACGATGCGCCCGTCGGCTTTCACACTCGCCCGCCCCTTTCACACCCCGGCATACTTTCCGCGAATAATGCCGGCGTAGACCAGATCCCCGGCCTGAAAGCCCAACCGCTGTTTCTTTTACGGCGCGACGCATAGCGAATAGAAAACCCGTATTGATCGCTTCGGCATATTTGTCGTAGCCCTCGGCCCTTCACGGTTCCCACCTGGACAATAGGCGAAGAGGCGCATACAGTCATGGGCAGTGCTCGCTGCCACGCAAAGAGCATCGTAATTATGTTCTTTAGGCCGTTTATGCTGAACCCGTTGCATTTTGGTAGAAAGCCCTCCGGCCCCGCCTCCCACGGGGAGTCCCGTGGCTTGCCGTTGGGTCTACAGCTTCTACCAGGCCGCATTCATGAACCCTGCTCCTCGCAGCGATTTTTTTGGTTCGTGTTTGGATATCCGGATGTCCAAATTCCGCGCCGGTTTTGCGATCTTCATCCTGATTACAATCGTGGCACGCTTTGCTGATATTCCGCCCCTGAAGTTTCGGGGGTTTCGAGCTTGTGCGTATCACATTTAACGTGTTCGGCGCTGAGGGCCGCAATGGGCAGGAATTTTCGGAGTTTCACTGCCGCATTAACCGTTTTATTTACGCGCGTTTGTAAACTTGGTGGTAGCCAACCTGTTCGACGCTTGCGATGGAGAAACCTTGATTGACGATAACGAGTTTTCCGATTGCGTCGCGCTCGCCGCAGGCCACTCCGACTGTCGAGTTTGTCTTTAATATGGGCCTTGGCAAACCTGTCGCTCAGAAAAACCGCCTTTGTACTGGGCGTCCCTTGCAGGGTCACGGCTACACCGGTTATTTTGGTCCCCGGATCGAACTTGAGTGGTATATCTTGCCATACCGACCCTTGTTGCACGCGATCCACCAGTCGCATAGGGAATGAGTACCGCTTATGGATTCCGGCTCGACCGCGTTCCAAGAGCAATCGCACGGGTTTTTCCGAGCACGGCATCCACGGTCTTTGATGTTTATCCAACACGAATACGGCCATGTTAAAAACTCCTTTGCCCTTACGGGCCCGGTGACACGTTCTGACGACCCTCTCTCCTCGCCAAAGTTATCCCAGCTGGTTTGGCCCGTCATACCGCTCGCACCTCTAGCCCGCTGTTTAATGACGGGCGGCAGAGTGGGAAACCGGAGAAGCATTCCCCGCTGCCCTAACCGAAATAACTAAAGTACCCTAGGCACGAAAGCTGGTCAACCCAGGAGCTTTCACAAGTCCTGTCCTTTAGGACGGCGTGGCTGAGTTGTCTATCCCCACCGGATCGCCGCCATAGCCATGAGACCCGTAACCATCCCCAAAGGCAGGGCTATGCCCCACACCATGAACATAGTGCGCACCACCACCCATTTCACCTTCAGTGGATTTAATGCGGTGCCCGTCCCCAATAATGCTCCATCCGTTGTTTGCGTTGTAC
>JAJZAN010000120.1 GCA_021799435.1 Bacillota bacterium
ATTCGTCCGGGTAGAAGGGTGCCCGGTCTTCCGGGCACCGCAACCCCCACAGAACCCAGCGTGCGGATTTCCCGCACTAGGCTCTTCGACCAGAGATTCACAGAATGATGTACTGGGGCAAGGCCACATAGGGAAGCGACAGCTTGGGACGTTTCAGCGGGAACCGTTGTAGGATGCGCAGGAGTGCTTCCCACGTCACCGGGCTCTTTTGACTACGCCGACTGAGCATGCGGCGCCAGTAGCGCAAGACCACCCGGTAGACTTGCTTCAGGCTCCGGTAGTTCCCGGCCATGCCAAAGTAGGCATAGTGGCCGCGCAAGAGCTCGTTAATACGGCGGGATTGGTCCTCGACGGGGTCGTGAAGAATCTGCCGCATCACACTGTGCAAGTGCTGGAGCGTCCGCTTGAGACGCGACTTCTCGGTTTTCCGCCCGACCTGAAAGGCCCCATGCCGGGTCCGCGTGCAATAATGCGTAAACCCCAAGAAATAGAGGGTCTCCGGTTTCTTGCGGCCCGGTTGCTGGGCCTCCTGGAGCGCTCGCGGCCCAAACGCAATAAGCCGCGTTTTGGTGGGTTCCAGGTCCAGTCCAAACTTGTTGAGCCGTTGGCTCAACACAGCTTGAAACCGTTCGGCGTCCCGCTGATGCTCAAAGCACACGACAAAATCATCCACGTACCGCACGAGGTACGCCTCACCCTCCAACCGCGGCTTGATGGCCTTCTGGAACCAGAGGTCCAGCACATAGTGCAGGTAGACGTTACTCAGCAACACGCTGATGCTACCTCCCTGCGGGGTTCCCCGGAGGCTCGGCTGTATCTCGCCCGCCTCCAACACGCCGACTTTCAACCACCGCCGGATGAGGCTTAGCACGCGCGGGTCACCCACCCGCTGCTCTACGAACTGCATCATCCACGCATGGTCAAGGCTCCCAAAGACGTTCTTCAGGTCGGCTTCCAACACCCAGTTCACCCGCTTGTTGACGAGAATATGGTGGAGCGTCGCCAGCGCATGATGCGCGCCCCGCCCGGGGCGTCCGCCAAAGGAAACGGGTAGAAAATCCTGCTCGTAGATGGCGGACAGCACCTCGGCGACACTTCGTTGGAGCGTCCGGTCGACAATCGTCGGCACGCCCAGCGGACGCTTGGCGGCTTTCCCCGGCTTGGGAATCCACACGCGCCGCACCGGCGGCGGGTGATACCCTTTGCGGTGCACGGCGTTGAGGACCTCCCGACTCCATTGCGGAAAGGTGTCGACCGCCTCGTCATGCGGCACGCCATCGACTCCGGGAGCTGTGCTTGTCTGCATGTGGTGCAGAGCTTGCCAGAGGCGTTCGGGTGTCAGATGGTGCGCTAGTGAGGTAAACTGAAGCGTCGGTTCCCGACGCGCCTTGTCTGCTATGCGTTCTAATGCGGTTGTCATGGTACGGTGCTCCTTCCGTGGCATGAAGGCCGGTCTCTCTCCCATTGAATGGAGACCATGTTGCCTTAGAACGCGCCTCTCATCGCTGGCCGCTTCCCCATGTAGCCGGATTTCCCGACCGCGGAGTACTATCAGCCAGTAAGACTTCCGGTTAGCCCTTGCGAGGTCCTTGCTTTGTAAGGCTTGTCCCCCACTATCCACCACATGGTGGACACCGACCGGCTCTCCCTTGTTCCCAAAAACCCCCTCAGACGCATGCCGTAGGTACCAACCCCGGAAGTTTCTACGCCCCCCTTGCCAGTACGGTGAGCGAGATGCAGCCTTCTCCCTTCGGGGGACAGAATCAGCAACTTCCACTCCCACAGATTTCGGGGCTAATTTCCTGTTCACACGATTCCGGCCTACGTCTTCCCTGTCTACGCTTCGCAGCCGGAGTTACCTCCGGCCCCGCAAGACTCGGTACAGAGCCGCTGGCTAGGCTTTACTCTGGTCGCCATTTCAGGCGACGCGTGGTTTTTGAGCTTATCAAGGCGCAACCCCCGAATCTGCACGATTCACACCGCGAAGTAAATCCTCAGTGGTTGAGCGTTGCGGAGCGACAGCACAGCCCACCGCACGATCACCGCCTCAATCGCGACGAGGATGGCACACCAAACGCCAACCATCCCAACTCATTTATCAATACCATCACAGCACCGAACCAAGGTCAGCACGACATCCAGAATTACCCGGTAGGCAGGACAACCCGAGGATGGGTAGCGTAAGACCCACCCGCCCTCGGAAGGAGCCCCTTCTCATGTCGCAACGCGCAACCGCGGTCTTGTTCATCGTGGCCTGTACCGGATTTTTCGCGATGACCTTGAATTGGTTTGATCTTAGTGCCGGGTCCGCATCCCTGACCCACCAGTTCCACGTGGGGGTGAGCAGTCTCGCGCTCATGGTGTCCCTATTTTTAAGTGGCTATGGCGTATTTCATCTGCCCGCCGGGGTGTGGGTCCGGCGGTATGGGATCCGCCGCGTCGCCGTGACCGGCCTGGTCGTGGAATCGCTGGCGGCAGGCGTCCTCGGTTTTGCGCCCGACGTCCTGGCCGTGTGGAGCCTGCGGTTCATCGCCGGGGCCGGGGCGGCGCTGGTGGCCGGCGCGGAGTTGGCCTTGGTCACGCGGCTCTTTCGCGCGCATCACTTGGCCCGGGCGCAAAGCGTGGCATCGAGTGCGGTGTATGGTCTGGGTGCCCTCACCGGCCTCGGGCTGTGGCGTCCGCTGGTGCAGCACTGGGGGGCCGCCGATGCCTTCCTTCTAGCGGGACTCGTGGGCCTCGGGATCGCCGGGCTCCATTGGGCGGTCTTGCCCGACGAGGCGCCGCAGTCGGCCCCACACGACACGTGGCCGGCCCTCCAGCGCGTCCTCCGGCAGAGAAACTTGTGGTGGATTGGACTGGGCTCCATGGGCGGCTATGGCGTATACTTTACCCTCTCCCAGTTGGGTCCCGCGACGGTGGCGGCCACCTTCCACGTCGACACCCCCACGTCCTTTTACGGCGAAGCCATGGTGGCCGCAGGAATCCTCGGCGCTCTGATCGGCGGATACTGGTCGGATGTGCGCCACACCCGCAAGGGGTTCATCCTGGGACCCGGCCTCGCCCTGGCCGGATGGGTCCTGTTATGGCCGCATCTAGGCGGGTCCTTTGCCTTACCTGGGTTTATGGTGACCGGGTTTTTAGCCATGCTCCCGCGGCCGGCGTATACCGCGACGCCCGGCGATGATCGCCATCATATTCCCGCCCAGGATGTGGCCACGGCTGAAGGTGTGGTGTTCACATTGCTCGGCATCGGCGGCGCGGTCCTCCCAGTGCTCTTCGGCGTCACCACGGCGACGTTTGGTGGGACGACAGCCTGGGATGCCTTGGGGGTAGCAACACTGGTCTGTGCTTTAGGCGCCTTGCCCATGCGCGACGTCTTCGTGCTACAGACCGCGCCCCGTCCCGTCGATCGTCGGTCCTCCCGGCGGACCACCGAGCGGCCCATCGCGGGACAGCGCGGCGGTGCCGACCTCACGAGGGAGCACGATTCGACCCCGCACCGATAGCGCGACGGCGCCGAACCGCTCGGCCGGACGACACCGGCCGCTCTTGCCCCCTAGCCAGCTGACGAGGGGAATGGCCTCCGGGTTGTTAAGGACAAGGAAAGCCATGATGGAAGGACACGAGCGGAGTGTGCCAGCCAATTACGCCGGACGCTTACTGCGCATTCGCCCCCAAGAGTTGCTCATTCGCTTCGCAAAGTTTTGCCAGTCCAGGTGGGCTCAGCATACTTCTCGCTCTCAACGCGGCCGGGGTCGGTTACCTGCATACCAAATTTTGGTCACCTTCCTTGGTCACCTCCGGCCCGGTTATGTCGTTTTAACAGTGACTTCACCGAAAGAGGGCGCCGGAAAAAATGACAAAAACGATGTTGATGGGAACCGTGAGTGGGTTGTTCTTGTTAGGCGGAGCTTTGGCCGGGTGTGGGGCCTCCGTGGCTTCGCCATCGCCCGTCCCACAATCGAATCAGCGCTCGCCCAAAGCGACAGTGTCCACGTCTCGAAGCTCTCTTCCGAATACGCACGCCTCCAAGCCGTCGGCCGGTGCGGCACCCGCGCCGTTGGATGCGACCGCCTCCAGCGATCCCGTGCCCCTCAAAGCGCTCGCGATGCGGACCGCTCAAGATGGATGGGCCATGAGCCGCGATGCGCTCCTGGCGACAACCGATGGCGGCAGGCAGTGGCACACCGTCACGCCGCCCCACGTGACCGTCAACGATCCCGGAAATGCGCCGACCGGATGGTTTGTGGCCGACTTCGGGGTGGCATGGGACTTTGTAGGCCCCCATTCCGCTTGGGTCGCGACCACCATCTCCAAACGGAGTGGCGCCTTTCTTCTCAGCCACACCACGGACAGCGGCACGCGCTGGACGCAAACACGAATTCAATTGCCCCTGTCCACCTATGCATGGCGGGGAAGCCAGGTGTTGGACGTCGATTTCGTCAATAATCGAATGGGGTGGCTAGCCGTCGGACCAGGAGCAGCAGGACCGCAATTTCCCATGGAACTATGGCAGACGGCCAATGCCGGGAAGTCATGGCATCGGGTGTACGCCACGGGGGCCTTTGGCGGCGCATTCGCATTTACGAGCCCTCACGACGGATGGCTTCTGTTTCAAGCGCCCGCGAACAACGGCATCTTGTTCGCACTCCGACACACGACCACCGCCGGCCGCTCCTGGAGGACGGTGCCCGTGCCGAATCTCACACGATTCGCCAACTACATGAACGGCAGTGCGGGCACGGGCCTAACCTGGCAGGGGGTCGACGGCGCGCTCGCGGGTTCGACGATTCAGTTCGGGGCCTCCCAAGGATATCTGGCCGTATTGCGAACGACCGACAACGGACGGCAGTGGGCGGTATCCCCTCAGATTCCGGCGCATAGCGGCACGTTTGCGGGTGTGGCGACGGCTGGCGCCAGCGCCTGGGCTATTGCCGACGGCCATCTGTACACCTTATCTCCCCATCAGCAGAATTGGACTCTCCGCACCGCCGCGCCGTGGCTGGCCCAAGCCACCGGGTTAGATGCCGTGAATGGCGGGGTCGCTTTTATCTGGCAGGCCACAAAACACCGGACACAGATCTGGCGAACGACGGACGGTGGCGTCCACTGGATCGCAGTCGATCCAACGCCAGTCGCCAACTCCTAGTGTGCCCGCCACCAGCCCTATAGCATTTCTGTCTGCCCACGAGTACGGCCGCGCCAAATGCACATACGCCCCCAATAACCGCTGATTCATGCCACTAATTGTTGCGTCTCAGACAGCGACGAAGGCTTACTTCAATCGATACCCATCCAAATACCGGCGCATGAGTTCGTTCGATAGTCGCAGGGCTTGTGAGCGGGTGTGTGCGGGGGCCGCGATAGTCAGGCCGTTTTGTCCATTCCAGCCTCCGCCATGGGGTCGAAATTCGAGAATGGTAAATTCGTTGAAGCGCTGGTTTGCGAACATCGCTCCATAGTCGTACAGGGCCAGCGGGTGCCAACTTGTGTACATCATGTCGCCGCCCGTCGCTTGATTGAGCACGATGGTGACGGGTCTTCCGTTATCGCGATTGGCGATGGTCGCCCCATCGATCTCCACCGTACCGTCGAAGGCCAGCTTCCCAAAAAGGGATCGATGTAGGGTGCCGTGGAGGTCCAGTTTAATCGTGCGCGTACGCGCAGAATTCGGCTGGTATTGGACTCCCGTGACGACCATCGACACCTGCCGTGGGTAGAGACGGTATGCTGTGTACCCGACGGCAAGGACAATGACAACTCCCGCCGTCAGCAGAATTCGCGTTGCCAGGGATCGTGCCACGCTCTCACCTCAGAAGGATACATTCTATTTAATCGGTTGCTCTCCTGCCCCAGAGTGGCTCGCCCTTACGGCATACTCGCCCCCATTAGCACCGCAAGGAAATCCTCGGTCGTGTCCCATACCCTAAGTCGCTTGATGCCATTGGATACCACTATCATGGGTCGTCCACAGCACCGGGTGATTGGCTGCATTTGTCGACAGGGCCCAACCGCGGCCCTGGTCGGTGAATTGAATTATCGCGGGATCCGAGAACGGCAGATGTGCGGTCACCTGGTTAACCACCGGGCGGCTTGCTCCTGAAATGGACCACAAAGTATGTTGGTTGACCATCCAAATTGTGTGAGGGGCCGCCGTCGTCGCAAACACCGGCGTGCTGGTCATGCGGCCGTTCAGAAGGCGTGGTGACCAGCTCTCCACGTGATTGTTCACGAGCGATGCCACTTGCCATCCGCCGCTCTGACCGCCCGTCCACTGGACGACCACGAGTCCCGTTCCGGAGGGCGTCACGTCCAGCACTGGGATGTCCTGGACATCGGTCATCGTCCGCCCCGGCGGCCACGTCCACGACTGCGCCGACCATGTGTGTCCCGCATTCTGCGTCTGATAGGCCACGGGCAGACCCGAAACCGGGACGAATCGGCCCGGGATAAGCCAGCCCTTCGCCGAAGTCAGAAACTGGAATTGGCCGCCATTCGGTAATACCCCCGGCTTGCTGTGGTATGGAAAGACTGTCCGCGACATCAACGCCCAATGATGGCCCCCGTCTGTGGTATGCCACAATTGGGCCCACACATCATTGCCGTCCGCGGGTCCTGGGCTCGTTTCCAGCCAGCCAATCCCGTCGGGTTGCATTATCATCTGCATGGGAGGGTAGGGCGACTGGATGGTCGCCAGCGTTGTCCACGAGCGCCCCCCGTTCTCCGAAGATCGGATCACCACCTTAATCTTCCCTGGGTGCGGGTTCGGCGCGGAAGCCGTGAACACGCGGTGGGGCGTCCATACCGCCACCAGGTTGTCGATCGCGCTCGAAGCCACCGCACGGGCCTCTCGGCCTTTCTGCGTAAGGTGATACAAGGTATTTTGCGTGAGCAGCCATCCCGACTGGGGTGTCACCATCTGAAATGCTTGGATGTCGGACGTCACCGTCAGCGCCCCGAGCGCGTGCCTCGGGCGGACGGCCTTGGGGCTCGGCACAGGCCTGACTACCTTGTGCGCTGATGGTCCTTGGACCTTGGGTGTCGTTCCGCAACCCGCCATGGCCGCTGCGCCCAACATTAACGCGACACTACGCATAACCCACTTTCTCATCCGTACGAACATCCCTTCGCTGTTTGACTCACTGATGACAACGATGCTTCAGGGATGCGGTTACAGGAATGGACCCACGCGAGCAGATACCACCTTCTGGGCCGACCATGACTTCCACGTCGGAACTGATGCGCTGTCCGCGCCAATCCAGCAGAACGCTTGCGGCAGCTTCGCCCCCAAAATGTCCCCCCTGGCGAATTCCGCCACCGCAACGGCGTGTATTGCCATTGAAGCGACCGGCCACCCCCTGGGCTTCGATGCGCGCGGCATCTACAGTTCGTTTGAGCCCACTTCACCCCCGTCCATTCCATGCGGTATCATGACGACGACAGGACGCTTGATCAGGAGGGCCGTAAGATGACTATGCCAGAGCCCGATTGGCGGGCATTCAAGGAGGTTCGGGTGGTCGCACTGGACCGACTCTGCCATCGAATCTTGAGCGAATGCCGAACCGTGTGCGACGACGACGCCGTGACGGCGCATAACCGCTATCTGAAACTCTATGCGCTCATCCATAAACGGGACAAGGACATACAGTGGGCTTTCGATGATTTCCGTCGAACGACGGCGATGGCTTCCCTCACGTCCATGTGGCAGCTCGGATTGGTGACCCCGGCGGAATTGGACCGGTTCAGTCTCGACACCCGCCATCGGGTGATGCGCGACGACTAACACGCAGTTTTGCACAACAGCCAAGGTGCACCCTATCATGGCTTGCTCTCCGTGCTGCATGCGTATCAACCCAACAATCTTAGTCGCGCTACTGCGCATTCGCCCCCGAATGCCGGCTATTCGCACCATGAACAATTGTGCGATGAAATACGGCCGTCGGCACCCGTGCGGCACTCGTGGGATTTCGCCGTCGGCCGGTTGCAGCGGTGGAACGGCCGCCCCGCACGACGCCCTCCGGTCCTTCAGCGGCGGGATATGTGAAGTTGTTCACAATCGGCCCGGTGTGTGGTAAAACCAGGATGATCCCTCCTGATACGATTTCTGGCGAGTAGAATCGAGGTAGGTCCGCGTGGACTCCGTGTCGCGTCAGCTGACCCAGGCCCCATGCCACCCCGACACTGGCACGGGCCTGCTGGAGGAGGGCGGTCGCCTTGCGGCGACCCCGGTCACCCCCCGGGCGGGTCAGGCGCGTACCCCACGCCTGCATCACCTGGTCGATGCTGAGCTCGGTTAGATCCGCGGGCACGGGAAAGAGGCGCAGCGTGGCCAAGGACCGGGGTCCGAAGAGATTGGGAAACACCCGGTGGTACTCCGGAAATCGGATGTCCACCCAGCGCGTAATCCGGTTTTTCACCCGCCCCGCTTCCACGACCCAGTGCTCCCGATTGCGGACCAGAACGCGCAACCGTTCAAACACCGCCTCCCCCGGCTGGTAAGGCGTATAATACCCCCGACTGACCGCATCCGCGATGACCAGCGCATCTTTTGGATCGCTCTTTGAAGGCGTGTTATCCCGATTCTCCTTGTTCCGTTTGGTGGTCGCCGGATTGACGATGACGACCTCGATGTTGTGGTCGAGGAGCCACTGGGCGAGGTTCCAAAAGTAGTGCCCGGTCGATTCCATCCCCACCACGACATGGTCCAGGCCGTGGTCCCGCTGCACCCGCTGGATATCGTCCAGCAAGCTCTCGAAGCCGGCATGCGTATTGGCGAAGGCCCAGGACCGTCTCGTGAGGACGATGCCCCGAAAATCGGTCGCTTGCGCGACATGCTGCGCTTTCCCGATGTCAATGCCGACCACCACCGTGGTGGGGGAAATGTGTTGCACCCGTTGATTCTGTGTATGAATGGCACTAGACTTCATAATGACGCCTCCCATGGATGAGTTCTTCGGGCCTAGACCCTGCACACACTCATCGTACGGGAGGCGCTTTCGCGAAGACAAACCCGAAGAATTACCGTGGACAGGAATGTTCGTCCGGGTAGAAGGGTGCCCGGTCTTCCGGGCACCGCAACCCCCACAGAACCCAGCGTGCGGATTTCCCGCACTAGGCTCTTCGACCAGAGATTCACAGAATGACGTACTGCGGCAAAGCGGTATAGGGAATCGATAGCTTGGGGCGTTTTAGCGGAAACCGGCGCAGGATATGCAGGAGCGCGTCCCACGTCACCCGGCTCTTTTGACTACGCCGACTGAGCATGCGACGCCAGTACCGTAGGACTGCTTGGTACACTTGGCGCAGGCTCGCATAATTGCCCGCCATGCCAAAATAGGCATAGTGCCCTTGGAGGCGCTGGTTAATCCAGCGCGCTTGGTCCTCGACGCGCTCATGAAGAATCTCCCGCATGAGGCTCTGCAAGCGCTGGAGCGTCCGCTTGAGTCGAGACTTCTCGGTTTTCCGCCCGACCCTGAAGGCGCCACTTCGGTTCCGCGTACAGTAATGCGTAAACCCCAAGAAATAAAGGGTCTCCGGCTTTTGACGGCCCTGTTGCTGAGCGTCCCGGTGGGCCCGTGGCCCAAACGCAATCAGGCGGGTTTTGGTCGGTTCCAGTTCTAGACCGAACTTGTTGAGCCGTTGGCTCAACACGGCCTGAAACCGTTCCGCGTCCTGCTGATGCTCGAAGCACACGACAAAGCGAGTAGACCCGGGGATTTGCACCTAATCTTTACCCATAAATATTCCGGGGACCTTGCGCCAAATATTCGTATCATTCTCATCAAAGCTCACGCCTTCTCATCCGATAAAAAAGTGTCGTCGCGGGGTCGCGTTGCAAAGGATTTGAGGA
>JAJZAN010000121.1 GCA_021799435.1 Bacillota bacterium
CCGATCTTGATGATGCTGGGACCGAAGATGATGGTGAAGGGCTGGAGTTCGTCGCCTTCTGGCGTGAGCACGGCAAGGCAGGACACGTTGCCCCAGGTCTCCAACTTGGCCCGTCCGTCCGAGACGGGCCTACTCGGAAGGCCCTCGGGATCCCAGCCCAGGGCGGCATAAACCTCCGGTAAAGACTGAGGACTCGCGGGTCCGATGTCGATCCAAGCTTTCTCTCCGTCTTGCGGTTTTCGCAAAGGCGCCTTTATGACCTGGTCGCCGTCTTTTACATACATGGTCAGCATCTTATTTCCTTCCTGGCGGGAAGACCTCACCCCATCGGGTCTTCCGCGCCTCTTTGAAGTGCGGATCTCGGCGTGTGACAACCTGGGTGGTGAGGCCATCCGGACCACACAGGGATAAAGTAATGCGGCCTGACTCGATCTGCGGATGTCGCAGAACTCGCGAAGAGCGATCGTACACGCCTTGGCGAGTGACCGCCACATAGGAAAACTTTTCATCCTCGAAGGGGGCGTCCGCCCCTTTGAGTTGGCGATGGCGACGGGTGCGCTGAATTCGTTGAGCGAAGTGGCACCAATCCCCGTCCGCTATGGGACAGGATTGACTATGCGGGCACGGTGCCACCACTTGGGCTCCGGCCCGAATCAGATCTTCGCGCAGGCGGCGGATGCGGGAAAATCCGTCGGGCGTTCCGGGCTCTACGACGACGAGGACGCCCCGGGCGGCTTCCCAGAGCGCTTTGACCTGAGACTGGGCCTCGTCTGGTCTTAACTCGCCCACAACGTAGGCCGCGATAATCAAGTCGTGCGGTTTCAAGGGAGCTTGTCCCAACCCGTGATCCAGCCACTGGGCGTGGCGCAGCGGGTCTGGTGCAAAGGCCGCCAGCTTGGATCCGAGATCCCGCATGGCCGGCTCGCGTTCCAGTGCTGTGACGTCCGCGATTGAGGGGAACTGGGCAAGAGCAGCCCAGAGGGCCGTTCCCGGGCCCGATCCCACATCCAGCAGGGACTGGGGTGCGAAGTCGGGCAGGGCCTGGTGCACGGCCGACAGCGTCTGAACGACCGCGCCGTAAGTCGCCGGCATGCGCGTGGCCGCATAGCCAAGCGCATCGATGGCGGTCGCGGCACGGGGAGCCGAGGTGGAGTGGCCGCTCCGATACCGCTCGCTGAGATGGGCCGAGGACTCCCGGAGCTCGTGGGGGTGGACATCGTGCAAGAGGGATTCCAGCTGGGCTTCCAAGAGCGGCGGCAGCGTCATGCGTCTCCTCCTTACGTTAATGGTCTGTATGCTAAGGTACTTGGTCATCCGGTGCAAGAAAGCACTTGTCTTCATTATCGGTTCCGGGTATGGTGGGGCCATGGAGAATTGGAACAGCCCCGTGGAGACAGAGGTCCACCGCTCCTTGGCGGCCTCGCTGTTTAACCTGACATGGGATTTGATGGAGAAGCAACAGCGGTCCGCGGACGAGGATCGATTGATGGTACATGCGGCGCATGCTTCGCGTTTTCATTGGCAAGCGGCAGGCAGTCCTGTCCATTGGGCACGCGGCGAGTGGCAAATTTCCCGGGTCTATTGGATGCTTGGACGCGCGAATGCGGCCCAGGAGGCTGCCCAGGTATCCCTGGACTTGTGCCAAGCCTACGACTTGGGACCGTTCGATACCGCGTTCGCCCATGAGGCGCTGGCGCGGACGATGGCGCTCCAGGGACGGGACGACGACAAGACTCGGCATGTCGTGATGGGAAGGCGCCTCGCGGCACTGCTGCCCGCCGGGGACGATCGAAAATGGGTTGAGGACAATCTTGCTGAAGCAGCGGAACTTTGAAGTATGCGAGCCCCGGAGAGACCTTCCGGGGCTCGCTGGCGCTGAGAGGCACCGTATGTCAGGCGCGATGTCCGCGCGGAAAGGCCTCCGATACGTCAACCGGCAGAGCACCGCCCGCCCGTCCTCCGAACGCAGCCTGTACGGCCGCTTCCACCATCCAAGGGGTGTTTTCGTAGCACGCGATCAGGTTGGGGGCAGCAGGCACTCGTGTTGCGTCGTAGGGGCTTCGCAATAGCACGGTGGCTTGCGGAATAGGTTGATCCGCCATACGCTCCAAAATTTCCAGGTAGGCGGGATTGCGATCGCCATTCACCCCGGCCATTACCACGTCTGCGGCGGCGGCTTGCTCCAGCACCTGGTCCGCGCTCTGGTTTTGCAGGCCGGCAGGGAAATGGAGTGGGGTGACCTGAGCCCCGGGCAGCATGCGTGCGAGGGTCTCTTCCAAGAGCGACTCCGGGCCGGTTCGTCCGGCCGCCACCATCATGGGAGCGGAGTCGTCCACCAGGACCAACACCCGCTGGGGGTTTTGCGGCAAGGGTTGTTTGGCAGCTGTGAGCCGGGTGACCGCTGCTGTGGAGAGATCCTTTGAAAGCGCGTCCGCTTGGCGGATAAGTTCCGGCCAATCCGGACCCGGCGCGGCGTCTTGGAGCCGCTCTTTCTTCAACCGCGCCACGCGCTCATAGGCCTCATTGATCCGATTTTCCGAGAGTTCTCCCTGACGGACAGCCTCCCATATGGCATTGACAGCCGCCACTTGACGGTCCAAGCGGTGGGACACCATGACCATGTCGGCCCCGGCCTTCAACGACTCCACCGCCCCGCGGCCCACCCCGACCGTTTCGGAGATGGCGTTCATTTCCAAGCAATCTGTCGTGAGGACTCCCCGAAAATTCAGGTCATCCCGCAAAAGCCCGGTCAGAACCCGCTTGGACAATGTAGCCGGAATCCGGTCCGGCTCCATAGCCGGGAACACCACGTGAGCTGTCATGATGCAATCAATGCCTGCCTCAATGGCCGCTTTAAAGGGCAACAGCTCTACCGTGTCCAGCCGCTCGCGGGTATGGGGAATGGCAGGCAGGTCCAGGTGCGAGTCCACGCTGGTGTCGCCATGTCCAGGGAAGTGTTTTCCGCAGGCAATGACCCCCCGCGCCTGCAGTCCCACAGCGAAGGCAGCCCCGAGTCTAGCGACGGCCTCCGCCTGATCTCCAAAGGAGCGCACGCCGATGACGGGATTCTTGGGATTGTTGTTCACGTCCAATACCGGGGCCAAGTTAAAGTTGATGCCAAGGCTTCGCAGCAGCTGCCCCGTCATCTCTCCGGAGCGCCGCGCCTGCTGCGGGTCGCCAATCGCGCCCAAAGCCATGTTTCCGGGAAGACCAGGCACCGACAGGGGCAACCGACGGACCACCCCATTCTCTTGGTCGGCGGAAACAGTCAGCGGCAAATCTTGCCCATGTTCTCGGGCCAGAGTTTGCAGCGCGGCGTTTAACCCGGCGAGCTTTTCTGGCGTACCGACGTTGCGGGAGAACAGGATGATATTGCCCAGGTACTGGTCGCGGATGAGGTCAACAATATGGTCGGGGACGATTTGGCCCTCAAACCCGAAAATGAGCAGTTGTCCGATGCGGCGCCGCAGCGCTTCTTCCTCGGTCATTCTGACGCCTCCTCTGGGGGATAGATGAGATAGGGTTGTACGTCTTGGTGAAATTGCCGGACCTCTTGCTGCGCCTGCTCAAAATAGGGCGCGATGTCGCGAGCCAAGATGGCCTCTTTGAGGGCTGTGCCGCCAGCCAGCAAGTCGAAGAAGCGGCGCTTTTCCGTATCCTCGGGGGTCGCGATGGTGAATTTCTCCGGATAGAGTGTGACGAATGCCAGCAGCATCATGACCCCCGTCTTCAACGCCTGCATGGCACCCGGGTCGGTGACGTGGACCTGTACGCCACTCACCAAGTCGCCAGTGTAGAGAGATCGGGCGGGGGTAAAGTACACGGGGCGGGCCACCACCCCGGGCAGATGCTGCTGGTTGAACCAGTCTGCCAAGGTGTGACCATCCGCCCACGGAGCACCAATCCACTCGAAAGGGTGGGGCGTGCCTCGGCCCACGCTGACGTTGGTCCCCTCAAACAGGCAAGTGCCGGGATAGAGCAAAGTCATCGTAAAGTTGGTGGTGTTGGGTGAGGGCGGCACAAAGGGACGCCCAGTCTCGGGCCACAGCATGCTGCGCTTCCAGCCCGACATCGGCACCACCTCAACCTCTGCGTCAGGAAAATACAGGCCCTGGATGAGCCGAGCCTCTTCGCCAAACGTCAGGCCGTGGCGGACGGGCACCGGCAGCATGCCGACGAAGGAACGGTAGGCCGAATCGAGGATGCGTCCCTCGCGGATCTGGCCGCCGAGGGGATTGGGACGGTCAAGCACGATGAGGGGGATGTTGGCCGTGTCGGCCGCTTCAACCGCATAGTACAGCGTGCTGGCATTGGTGTAGTACCGCGTGCCAATGTCTTGCAGGTCAATGACTAACGCGTCCAGGTCTTCCAGCATGTCCGGGGTGGGCGCCTTCAAGTCGCCGTATAAGCTGATGGCCGGGAGTCCCGTGTGGAGGTCCTCGGCGAAGGGGACATGCTCCCCTTCGCGTGCCGCGTTGAGGACACCATGCTCTGGGCCAAAGAGACGAACCAACGTGGTGTCCGGATGCCCTTGGAGGCGATCAATCACGGGTACCAGGTGCGAGTCCGTCATTGGGTAGTTGCTAATCAAGCCAATACGCTTGTGGTCGATGAGGTGACGATAGGGGTCCAGTAGTTGGTCGATGCCCAGGGCGACCATGATTAGCTTCTCTCCGTCAGGGACTTCATGCGGATCTGATGCGACCAGGCGGGCCGGGCAAAGGCTTCCGCCCGAGGAAACCCGTGCGGCAATCCGCGCACTGGGAAGAGGGCTTTGTAGTACTCGAGATATTGGAAGCCAGTTTCACCCCGCGCATACGCGTACTCGGACGCGGCATCCAGCCAAAGTTCGAAGGCTTCGTCGCGAATCCCGACGTAGACATCCGGGTTGTAGTCGAAGGGATCTTCCCAGTTGTCGGCGTAGTAGACTTGACGCACCCAATGGGCGGGATGCTCGCGCTTGAAAGCCGGAAGTTCAGCGTAGAACACGGCGTCTTCCACAATCAGGTAGGTGTTGGCGTGGTCCTTGTGAATGCTGTTCTTCCAATGGGTGATGACGATGTCCGCTTTCTCTTCGCGAATCGCGTCGGCAACCTGCCACTTGACCTCTTCGTTCACTGGCAGCTCGCCATCGCCGTAGTCTAAAAAGCGCGCCCGTCCACCAATCTTGGAAGCGAATGCCTTGGCTTCGCTGATTTTCTGTTGGGCATAGTCCTGCGGAGACAACGTCGGGTGCCCTTTCTCCCCCGGGGTTAAATGGAACAACACGACCTCGTGTCCATCCAGTTTGGCTTGAGCCAAGGCGGCTCCAGCCGTCAGGTCCATGTCTCCGGCGTGCCCGCCGATGGCCATAATCTTCATGTGCATGCGTCCACCTTTCTCAGAGCGACTTAATCATGACGTCAAAGCGCCGCGTGACGGTAAATCCGGCTCGGAGATACAGACGGCCGGCCGCTTCCTTCTCGCCGGTCCACAGGAACCATGCGGTATGCAGACCCTCTTGGCGCATCTGTTCCAAACACCGGTACAACAGCACCTTGCCCAGACCGGTGCCGCGCAGCGATTCCGCCACGCCGAAGGGGCCAAATCGTTCGCCCACCCCGTCGTATCCGCCGTAAATGCAGAACCCGACCACCTCCCCGCCACGGCGGGCGATGAGGACGTTGGACATGGGGACGCTGGTTTTGAGCGCGTCCCGGATGGCTCGAGTCCAGTCCGGGTCAAATTCCCGGTTGTTGAAGTTGATGACCTGGTATACGTAAGGCAAGGTGAGATTTTCAATGACGTAGCCCTCGCCGCGCCGCGTTTCTTCCACCTGGCGTACGTCTTCAGGAATGGAAAAGCCGACCAAACTTTTGTCCATGGCGGCACACTGATAGAGCTTTTTGAACCCGGAGGCCTCCAGGAGCGCAGCCCCGTCTGGGTACAATTCGCGGTCGATGCCGGGGACGAAATAATTGGGAGCATAAGACGCAAAGTAAACCGTGGTCCGGTTGCGGCTCTTAAAGAATTCGTCGGCGGCCGCCATGAGGTCCCGCCCGATGTGATGGCGTCGATAGTCCGGCATCACGAAGAAGGCGGAGATCCAGCCGTTGTCCGGCTCCAAATCCGTGCCCGACATGGGGGTCTTTCGCACAATGGCGGCCAGACCTCCCACGATTTTGCCGTCTTCCTCGGCCACAAAGAGGCCTTCGGGGTCGAAGTTGGCGTCGGTCAAAATGCGGTTGATGAACAGGGTCTCGCCAATCCCGTCGGCGGGCATGGAGCGATTCCATGCAGCAATGAACCCACGTTCGTCGCCACTCTTGTACGTGCGAATCATTTTAGACAGCATCTCCTTTTGGACTAGACATAGTTCAAACCTTCGGACCATAGCGCCGGCACCGGCCACACCTCATTCAAGGCATGCGGCCGAGAGTCGGCAGCGGGATTGAACAGCCATTCGGCCAACTCTGGGACATCCACCGTCCACTGGTCATTCCCAAAGCGAATTACGGTGCGGGCGCGATCAACCGGTTCAGCCCTTAACGGGCGGTCAGATCGCTCCCTCCACAGTTCGTGCAGATCACTTAAGAGACCCGGGCCATTAATGACCTTTGCCAGCCAAGACACTGGTTGGCGGCGGAGGGGGAATTCCGGCGCCAGAGCGCCTTTGAGGGCGGGTTCTTCCGGCAATACTGGAATCAGCATGCCCTCCTCTGGCCAGTTTGGTACGCTCGTCAGCGCAAACAGGAGGCCGTCGGGGTCTCCTGCCCATTCTGTCACCCGGCTGGCCTGGCGGCCCCCGAAGGGTCGGTGATTAATGACCGCATACGCGGCTGGTCCCTCGCCATTCTCTACAAGGAGTGCGGTGGGGATGCCCTTTTCGACCACGGTGAGCGGCTGCACGGTGAGCATGGCCTCCAATTGCTCCCGGGTTCGGCCAAACCGGGTGGACCGGCTCTGGTGCAATTGCGCCACGAGGCCTGCGTCGACACGGGGATTGAGAGGACGTACGCGAAAGTCGGCTCGACGCGGCGGGGGCGGTGAGGTCAGCCGATACCAGGCCACGTCGCCCACCGGACGGGCTCCCCAACGCCAGTACAGTGGCAAATCGCCTGAGATTTGCATTAAGCGGACGCCTTCAAGAAAAAGCTCGCGCTCGAGCTGTTCGAGAATTTGGGAGGCCAGCCCCTCACCTCGGAAATGGGGATGGGTGGCTACAGACCCGGTCGTCGCCGCGAGGGTCGCTGCACCGGCAATGACAACAGGCCACACCATGGCGCCTGCGATGCTGACTACCTGATCTCTGTCCAGGGCCACGGCCCAGTGGCGGGCGTTCATGGGGTCATACATCCACGGGAACTCAGAAGCCATGTGCTGCCCCGGCCTCTGAGAGCGAAATACCTGGTCGGAAAGCGCCTCAATCATGGGCAAATCCTCGGGACGCGCCGTCCGAATGACCACGCTCAACGCGGCACCTCCCCAACGCGTGCCAGTACGTGACCAGCCTCGGCAAGCCGGTTCCGTGCTGCGTCCGCGGTATCGTGAAGCAATACCATGGCGATGGCGACTTTGGTGTTTCCGCCGGCCTCTTGGATGAGCTGTTCCGCCTTGGGGCGGTCCACCTCGGCCGCCAACATGACAATGCGCACCGCTCGGTCCCGCAGTTTTTGGTTGCTGGGGCGCATGTCTACCATGAGATTTTTGTAGGTCTTGCCCAGACGAATCATGGATGCCGTGCTGAGCATGTTCAAAACCATCTTTTGGGCTGTGCCCGCTTTGAGGCGGGTCGACCCCATGAGCACCTCCGGGCCGGTATTGACCGCAATGGTCACGTCAGATAGCTGGGAAGCCGCCGGCAGGGGATTGCAACTCACGGAGATAGTTTTTAAGCCGGCCCTCTGAGCCCATTCCAAAGCTCCCAGCACGTACGGCGTATTTCCCGAGGCGCTGATGCCCACCACGGCGTCGGGCGCTCTGGCACCGGCGGCATCCAAGTCCACTCCACCTTGGACTCGGTTGTCTTCCGCCCCTTCTTGGGCGCGAAAAATCGCGGCTGGTCCCCCGGCGATGAGGGCTTGCACCATATCGGGGTCGGTGTTGAAAGTGGGCGGGCATTCCACGGCGTCTAGCACACCCAACCGTCCGCTGGTACCCGCTCCGACATAAAAGAGATGCCCTCCTTGGGCCAGGCGCCCCACGATGATGTCCACCGCTTCTGCGATCTGGGGCAATACCGCTTCGACGGCCGACGCGACCGCGTGATCCGCTTGATTCATGTGTTGGACGCATTCCAAGGTAGGGAGTGCTGCCAGGTCGGGCAAGGTGCGGTCCCATGTTTCGGTCCCGAGTGAATTCCATTCAGACCCCATGTCGTTCTCCTTTACTGTTGCTCTCAACACGATGTTGCCGGACCGCGGTGTCTGTGGCCGTCAAATGCTTTAGGGCCCGGGCTGGATCGCGATTGGCCAGCCACAACATGAGAGCATCCCCAACTAGGAGGGAGGCCATCACGGATGTGGTAGCGCCGATCCGTGGGCTGGGTTCCGAAGCGCTGACCCACAACGTCAAGTCGGCCCGATCGGCCAAAGGATTTCTCGGCCTTGGCCGGAACTGGGTCACCGCCGCGAGAAAGGCGCCGCGGGACCGCACCAAGTCAGCGAGGCCGATGACCTCGTCGGTCAAGCCCGAGAAGGACACCAGAATAGCGACATCGTTCGGTTGCAATGATGCCGCGCTGACCTCAGCCATATGCAAGTCCCGCCACGTGGAGGCCGGGTATCCCAGGCGCAGGAGCTTTTGTGCGATATCTTCAGCAACCAGGGCAGACGCCGCAATTCCAAATAAGAAGATGCGGGCGGCGGTATCGAGGCGATGCGCGGCCGCTTCCAAGTCGTCTGGACGGATGCGGGCTAAGGTAGCCTGAATTGAGTCCGCGGCCGCACGGCCGAACCATGTCAATTGGGCTTCAAAGGAGGTGTCGGGATTGAGTTCTGCATATCCATCAGCGGGTTCCTGTTCTCGTCGCACCAAGTCTGCGGTGACTAGGACTTTAAGGTGGCTGTAGCTGTCGACGGCAAGCGTGCGGCACAAGCGGACCACCGCGGCTTGACTGGAGTCTGCGGCGTCTGCCAGGTCGCGAACGGTCATCGGCAGCATCTGCTCGGGATGGGATAAAATCCAACGGGCGATTTTCTGCTCCGACACGGCTAAATGCTCAAGGTTTTCCTGCAAAGTTTCTAGTACGCCAGCGATGGCCATGGGGATTTCGCCCTCTCGGGTATCGTCATTCCAAAATTGCGACTTCATGGTAGCACGACATCGTTAGTGGCACAATGTTTCAAATTATTTAGCCGAGATAATGAAACGTTGAATCGGATAACGATCGCTTGGTCTCGAAATGGGCTTGGCATGCGGTAGGCGGAGAGCGCCGAAAACGCGGTCTAAAGCCCTCATCTGCAACCGAGAGGGCTGACGCAACGGCTCGAGGGGGGCAGGACATGGCGCTTAAAATGGCGGAGCGTGATGGATAGGGGGATTACGCTTCGAGACCGACTTCCAGATTGCCACTATCGTCTTTGGTGGGAACCAACAGACTGACGCCGCTTAAAAAGGCGGGTATGGCAATCAAAATAAAA
>JAJZAN010000018.1 GCA_021799435.1 Bacillota bacterium
TTAAACAGTTTCTTCAAATATTGTACATACTTATGTAATGATGTACAATTTGGATATGGAACGAAATCTAGTGAGTATTCGCGAAGCGGCTCAATTTTTGGGGGTAACCACGACCACATTGCGCCGATGGGAGCGTGAGGGACGGCTCTTGCCGGATGAGCGGACACGCGGTGGGGATCGCCGCTACGATCTGATTCGTTTGGGATCCGCACTGCGAAACGAAAAGCCATCCGGTCGCAAAACCGTCGCCTATGCCCGCGTATCGAGCCACGACCAGAAAGACGATTTGGAACGTCAAAAACAAGTGCTCGAACGGTACTGTGCCCGCCAAGGCTGGACGTTTGAGGTCGTGGCCGACCTCGGGTCGGGGATGAACTACCACAAAAAGGGCCTCAAACGACTGCTCAATGACATCCTGGCCGACCGGGTCGGTCGGCTGGTCGTGACCCACAAGGACCGTCTCTTACGCTTGGGTGCGGAGCTCGTCTTTGCGATCTGCGAAGCCAAGCAGGTGGAGGTGGTGATTCTCAATCAAGGCGAGGATACGACCTTTGAAGAAGAGTTAGCGCAGGATGTTCTCGAAATCATTACGGTCTTTTCAGCTCGGTTATATGGCAGTCGTTCGCGGAAGAATCAAAAACTGCTGGATGGCGTGAAACACGCGGTGGAGGAAGCATCGTCATGATTCTGGCCCATAAAATTGCGCTCGATCCCAACGATGTTCAGGAGACGTACTTTCGCAAAGCGGCGGGAACGGCGCGGTTTGCCTATAACTGGGCGTTGTCCGAGTGGCAACGGCAGTATGACGCGTGGCAAGCCGATTCCGCCGCGAACAAGCCATCCGACGCCGCCCTGCGGCGTCAACTCAATGCCATCAAGCGAAACGAGTTTCCCTGGATGCTGGAGGTCACCAAGAACGCGCCGCAGATGGCCATCATGCATTTGGGCCAAGCGTTTAAGAATTTCTTTGCCGGTATCGCGGAGTATCCCACGTTTAAGAAAAAGGGCCGACACGACAGCTTTACGTTAACCAACGACCAATTCACGGTCAAAGGGCAACAAGTGCATATTCCGAAGTTAGGCTGGGTTCGGATGCACGAATCGTTACGCTTTGTCGGGAAAGTGCTGGACGGCACGATCTCCCGGACCGCCGACCGCTGGTTTTTGAGTGTCACCATTGAGATTCCCGATCCTCCCCGTATCCGCCGTGAAAACCAAGCGGTGGTTGGCGTGGACTTGGGGGTTGCGGCGTTGGCCACACTTTCAACCGGCGAAAAGATCGTGGGACCGAAAGCCTATGCGACGGCCTTGAAACAGCTCCGTCGACTGTCGCGGCAGTTCGGTCGTCAGATGGAAGCCGCCAAAGTCCGCGCTGGGCTCAAGCCCGGCCAACCCATTCCGAAAGGAATGCACGTGCCGTGGTCGCAGAATATGCGCAAGACTCAACAGTGCATCGCCCGACTCCATGCTCGGATTGCGAATATCCGGACGGATGCGCTGCACCAACTGACCACCGATCTGGTCAAACGCTTCGATGTCATTGCCATCGAGGACCTGAACGTCGCCGGCATGCTCAAAAATCATCCGTTAGCTCGCGCCATTGCCGATATGGGCTTTGGCGAATTCCGACGCCAGTTGGAATACAAGGCGTCCCAGCGGGGGAAGACGGTGGTTGTCATAAGCCGCTGGTATCCCAGCAGCAAAACGTGTTCGTCGTGTGGATACAAAATGCCGAAAATGCCGCTCGCTATGCGGGAGTGGACGTGCCCAGAATGTCACACGCATCACGACCGCGACATTAACGCGGCGATCAATTTACGCACAGTGGCCGAGAGTTCGATGGGGGGCTGCCCATCCGTTGCTGTGTAACCACAGCACTGCTCGGCGACAGCTTGTGGAGTGCCCACCTGTGGATGACCGGCGCGAGCCCTAAAAAGCAGTGGCATGATGAAGCAGGAAGGTGGCGACAAATTTGGTCAGAAATGATCAGAAATGGATAAGTCCATCAGAACGGTGCCGTGTGACCTATTGAATCCTTGGGCCGGCTCCCACGACAGGAATCCACCCGCCCGATGCCGAAGCCTTTCGCGTGTTCCATCAGTTCATCTGAGAGGAGTTCGCGCATGCAAGAAGCGACCGCTGCCGGGGATCCGCGCCGAGAACCCCTCATCCCGTGGAGGCGTCTCACCTGGTGGGTTTTGGTTCTGCCCGCCCTGATGATTGTGGCTCTCATCGTGCACAGCTTTTATCTTCTCCTCTTAAGCCATGTCATGGCGGGGTGTCTTTGGACGGGCGCCGACATCTTTATGGGTTTTGTGCTGGGTCCCGTCTGGAAACATCTGAACCCGGGACAGCGGCAAGCGGTGCAGAGCCGTTTAGTTCCCAATACCTTTCTCTATATGCCGATTTTGGCCATTACCACGGGCACGGCCGGGTGGTATGTGGCCCAGCACGATGGGTTTGCCACAAGCCACAGCGCCATTTTTCCCTGGATAGTCACCGCTGGCATCGTGGTCATCATTCTCACCGTGGTTGGCTTAGGGATGCTTTTGCCCACCAACCTCAAAGTGCTGGGGGAAATCCGAAAGCCCGAGCCCAATCCGGAGCTATTGAAGCGGTGGACCTTTCGAACCCGCCGACTCGCGATTGTGCAAGGATTGTTCCAAGTCGTTATCATGGTAGTCATGGCATATCTGGCCATGTCTCCATGAAAGGGAGGATTGGCGGCAAGAGTTAACGAATGAACCAGGACAGAGTTGGAAACCTGGAAATCAAAACGATGCGGAGGAATCTTTGTTGTCTACCACGCCGACGTTTCAGTTCACCGTGGATTGCCGCAAGCCGGGATCTCACGTCTATAACATGACTCTCAGCATTCAGAACCTGCCTCAGGGCAAGCACACCCTGACCCTGCCCGTCTGGACACCGGGCGCGTACGAGGTGCAGGATTTCGCCCGCCACCTGTTCGACCTGGCGGTCGAAGCCAACGGCCAAACCGTGGAAACCTACCACTTGTCGAAAAATCAATGGGGGTTCGATACATATCAGGATGGGGCACAGGTTGTCGTCCGCTACAAGGTCTACGCCTTCCTCTTGGGCGTCGACACCAGTCACATGGATCAAAGCCACGCCTACTTCAACGGTGCTCAGCTCTTCTTCTTGGTCGACCAATATAAAGACGAGCCGGCCGACGTTGTCATTCAGGCACCGCCGGGCTGGCATGTGTCCACGGGACTCGACATGGTGGACCAGAACCCGTTTTATTACCGCGCCAGCAACTACGATGTCTTGATTGACTCCCCCGCGGAGATCGGCACCCATCGGGTCATCACCTTCACGGTGGACCAAAAGCCCCACCATCTCGCGATTTGGGGCCACGGAAACGAAGATGCCGACCAATTGGCACGGGACGTGCAAGCCATTGTCGAGGCCCAGCGGGATCTTTTTGGCGGGCTGCCGTACGACCACTACACCTTCATCCTGCATTTGTCGGACCGTGGAACCGGCGGCTTGGAGCACCTCAACTCCACCACCTGCGGAACCGCCCGTTTCGCCTATCGTCCGCGCAAGAAGTACCGTCGGGTACTGCAACTTTTTTCGCACGAGTTCTTCCACTTGTGGAACGTCAAGCGGATTCACCCGGAGATGCTGGGACCCTTCGACTACAACCGCGAAGTGTACACCCACTTGTTATGGGCCATGGAAGGGTTCACAGACTACTTTGCCGATTTGACCCTTCGGCGCGGTGGGCTGTTCAGCACCAAGGAATACCTGGAGAACCTAGCCGACAACATTAAAATCTATGAGAAGAAACCCGGCCGATTAGTCCAATCCTTGGCCGAATCCAGTTTCGACACCTGGATTAAGCTCTACAAACCCGACGAGGACTCCCCCAACCGCACCATTTCCTATTACCTCAAGGGGGACTTGGTGGGGACTTGCTTGGATTTGGAGATTCGCCACCGCACCCAGAGTCAGTATGGACTGGATGAAGTACTGCGGCGGCTCTACAATCGCTACGGTCAGCATCAAGTGGGATTCCCCGAATCGGTGTATCAAGAGACGGTGGAGGAAGTCGCCGGTTCGTCCTTTGAAGACTTTTTCACCGAGTACATCAACGGCACCACGCCGGTGCCCTTTGAGACATTTCTTCGTTACGCGGGGCTGGCATTGGAGCGCACCTACAAGAATCCCGAGTCCGAAGAGGGTGACGACAAGAGCGAGAGCAAAACGCGTACCACGCCATTGCCATGGCTGGGCGTGGACGCCAGTCTGGCTGACAATCGCAACTTGGTCGTCAAGGTCTCCTATGCCGACGGACCAGCGGCCGGCTTGTTAAACCCGAGCGACCATATTTTAGCCATTAACGGGTATCAGGTGACGACCGACACCGAACTCAACGATCGCATCACCTTGGACCACAACATCGGAGACCCCGTAGAGGTTACGGTGTTCCGGCGCGGCAAGCTCGAAACCATCTCCGTGGTGCTGGGTGCCGCACCCCCGGATGAGGTGAAAATCGTGCCGCTGGAGACAGCGGACGACAGCCAAAAGACGCTGTACAAAGCATGGCTCCAAGCGGACTGGGAACCGGCCAAAAAGTAGCGCAATCGAGTAGGGGCGGGTGACTAACCCGCGCCCTCTCACACCACCGTACGTACCGTTCGGTATACGGCGGTTCATTGCCAGCGTAGACGTGCTGTTTCGTACAAACTCAACAGGCGGTGCAAGCCTTGTGCATCCCAATACGCGACCGTCAGCACGCTGTTCAGAGGTCCCGTGGCGATACGCCACGGGCCTTTGCGTGACATGGCCAGTTCCCATGCGTGCCATTCCTGCACGCCCAACGCACGCAATTCGCGCAGGCGGGTCCGTGGTTTCTTCCAACGGCTCCACACCATGGCTCGAAAGCGATGGCGAATCCACTTGTCGAGGTCCCGCAGGGGCGTCGGCGTATCCACCAGCGCGAAGTAACCTATCCATCCCGCGAGGTATCGATTGAGTTGCTGGATTCGCGCCTCCATGCGTCCCGGGGCATGCCGGTCGGTGAGTTCCCGCAGGCGGCGCTTCACGCGTCGCACGGATTCGCGGGATAGGCCAATCCGATATTGGCCCCGGTGCTTCAAGAATTTGAAGCCGAGGTAGGGGCGCCGGATGAGTCGGTCGACCGCGCTTTTGAGGGGGTTTACCGGCAGGTGGAGCGTCCGGTCGAGGAATCGAGTGACCGATGCCAAGACCCGCTCTCCGGCTCGGCGGGAATGCACAAATATCATCGCGTCATCCGCATAACGGACGAACGCGAGCCCGCGGCGCTCGAGTTCCTTGTCGAGGTCGTCCAAGAGGACGTTCGCCAGCAAAGGACTGAGCGGGCCGCCTTGGGCGGCCCCAAGAGTCCGGGGGGTACTCACACCATGGAACATGAGCCCCGCTTGGAGGTATCGGCGGATGAGTCGAAGCACCGCGGGGTCTTGGACCCGGCGCGCGACGCGCGCCATCAGGATGTCGTGATTAATCCGGTCGAAGAATTTCTCCAAGTCGAGGTCGACCACCCATTCGGCCCCTTGTTGGGCAAAGCGGCGGACTTGCCGCACGGCTTGGTGGGCACTCCGTCCGGGCCGAAATCCGAAACTGAGGTCCGAGAATTGGGGGTCAAATATCGGTGTAAGCACTTGTAGGACGGCTTGCTGGATGAAGCGGTCAACCACGGTGGGGATGCCCAGCATCCGAACACCGCCGGTGGGTTTCGGGATTTCGACCCCCCGGATAGGCTGTGGGACGTAGGTGCCCTCCCGTAGTTGGGTGCGAATCGTTGGCCAGTGTGCTCGGAGATAGTCCACAAAGTCTCCCGTGGCCACCCCGTCAACGCCTGGAGCGCCGTTATTGGCGCGCACGCGCTGAAGCGCCAGCTTCAGATTGTGCTCGTCCAGTACCGCTTCCATGAGCCCATGTGTCGTGACGTCGGGTGTCGGGGCTCCGGATGCCGAAGAGGGGCTCGGCGCCTGCGACGACCCGCCGGGCTTCACCCGGTCCGTCGCCACGAGGCCCTCCTTCGAGGTATTCGGCTGTCGTTGCCTCTCTCGCGAATCCATGAGCTGCACCACTTTCTGGCAATGTTCGGTCCTTCAGCCAGCGCGGCCGCGCCGACTTACTATGACCTCGGCTGACTTCTCCCGCATCACGCGCACCTTGCGATGCGCCTTCCCACTGGGCGGTACTGCAGGAGATCTCCCCGGGTAAGAGCGTGTGCTGTCCCTCCATCTACCGGGTGCATTTACGTGACGCGCGCTTGACCGTATCGGGCTTCGTTCTGTTGCGCGAACTCGCCCCACGCGCCCCGCCTCGGATGCACTTCCTGTTCGTCCGGCCAGAGGTTTGCCGCCGGCTTCCTTCAGATTCCACCTCACGGTGGACATCCTTGCCTTAGGCTAACGGTTGGAACGGTCATCCCCCGTTCAGGACTTTCACCTTAAAGCACACGCCCATGCCGGGCGCACACAGAAATAGAGCGGGGCCGGGGCCCCGCTCTATTTCATCTCGTCAGCTCAATTCGCCGATGATGCGCGAAGCATGGGGACTGCCCCAACCCGTCACCGCATCCCATCCTGGCCCGCAATTGTAACCCGGCACCTGGTCATAGGTATTGTTGCCGGCTACGATATCGTGAAAGGCCGAGGTGGGACCCAATCCGTAAAGAAGGGGATTGGCGTAGCCCACGGGTCCCTTTTTAGCGGCAGCCCGCGCCTGGTTAACCCGGGCCCAGAGAGCCGCCCATAAAGGACTGGCAGCGGATGTGCCGCCAACGACGGTCATGGAGCCTTGAAACATGACCGCATACCCCGTATTGGGGTCGGCATTGGCCGCCACGTCGGGAATGCCGCGGCCGCTGTGGTCGCCCGGCTTGACCGGCAGCGTCAGATTGGCCTGGTAGGATGGCACGGGGAACACTTGACTAATGCCGCCGCCTGACGCCCCGTTGTTGTTCGTGTCAGTCCACCCGGTCTCGGATTGGATGGTGCCGTTCGGATTCAATACCACGTGGGTTCCCCCGACTGCCACGGCATGTGGGCAGTTGGCCGGTGCATCAGCATGGGGAATGGGCGTACCTGGCCCGTGCAAACCATATGCCCCCTGATCTCCCGAGGCGACGAATGTGGTCACGCCCAGCAGGGTTCCTTCGGCCATGGCCGAATCCCAAGCCTGCATTTCTGCAGCTGGAAACCGAGTCTCCCCATCGCCATAGCTGATGGACAGCACCGAGGGCTTCCGCGTGGTGTCATGCACGGCGTAATCCAAGGCCTTCAGCACCGACAGGCCGAACGACTGGTCGCTGGTGCCGCTGGAGGCCTCGTACACCACCAAACGGGCTCCCGGCGCCATGGCGCCGGCCCATTCGATGTCCAAGGTGGCCTCCATATCGACACTGCTGATTCCGCCATCATTGAGCGTCCCATCGACAGAGACAAAGTCCACTGGCGGCGGTGTGATGCCCATCTGCTGCCAAAATCCCTCGATATCGCTTTGACTGTAGCCGTTAGAGAATTCCAAGAGACCAATGGTTTGGCCCGAACCGTCGAATTGGGCCGGGAAACGATAGGCGGTTTCCAGATCAGAGGGAAAGAAGCCTTGGCCCTGATTGGCCAGTTGTTGGTCGTCTGACGGGATCACAAAACGCGGACTCATGCGGGCGACATTTTCGAGCCCCACGATACCCGAAATCCACGACACTGCCCAATCCGGGACCTCTGGATCCCGGTCCAAACGGAACCGGCGCACCGTGCCCTCCTGGCGGAAATCAAACCGGATATCAAACGTCCCGGCTGCCTCGGCAAAGGTCCCCTGCAAGTAGACGATGTACGGGCTCTGACGCGTCACGGTCATCCCGCTGGCCGTCAGCCATTGAATGAGCCGGCTTCGAATATCGATTGGCACTCCATGCTTCGCTGACAGTTCGTCCGACGTCCACGGCTGCATCCGTTCCTGCATTGTGTGCTGAGCGCCGTCGTCATTCCACAGGCGCAGAGCCACGGCAATCTCGACATGATCGTTCCCTATCAAGGATTTGCTCCAGCCTTCAGGACGCATAGCTGGAACCAAGTGTCCCGACATTCGCACCACGAGTCACCACCCTAGTCAGTTTTTAGGATATTTACTATGACAGCGGCTGGCGAACGGACTTATTTTGGAGGAATTCCCCAAAGAGTAAGCTGATGGGGTGTCTGCACCTGGCATGTGGGACACAGGACCTTTAACTCGATGTAGCCCCGGGAATCCGGGGGCAAGGCATTGGATAGCCCTTCAGACACTTCGCCGGGTGGCACTTCCTCCCCGCATCGGCCACACACGCGAAGTGCACGAAACCATGGCAGTTCGGCCAGGGGCAGCAAATCCCCCACGTCCTCACGCCCGACGAAAACCGGGTCGGTGAGCTGCCCACGCTCCACCAGACGGCTCAACGCCGACTGGCCCACCTTTTCCATCAACGAGATCTCGCTGTCAAAGGGATGGGTCCGGGTCAGCAGAAGCCACAACGAACGCGGAACCACAACCGACACCATGTCCGTGCCATCTCCCTGGGGCAGAGAAAAAATCGCCCAAGGACCTTCCGGTGCATCGCCTATGAGGTGCAACAAATCCATCCGCAACAACAACTGCCCCTCCCCTGTTGTAGTAGACATAGTCTACCAAGGATGGGCAGAACTCTCAAATATGGGAACGAAGCCCTAATGGGCGCCGCGCTGCTGGAAGACCGCGGGAATGGTTTTGGCCATAATCTTGAGGTCTAAGAACAAGGACCAGCCGTCGATGTATTCCATGTCCAGCCGCATCCAGTCTTGAAAGTCAATATCGTTGCGACCGGAGATTTGCCACAGGCAGGTGATGCCGGGGCGAACCGAAAGCCGCTTGCGGTAATCGGGCCCATACAGTTCCACTTCGCTCGGAAGCGCCGGCCGCGGCCCCACCATACTCATGTGCCCCACAAACACATTAAAAAGCTGCGGCAGTTCATCAATGCTGGTCTTGCGGAGAAACTTGCCCACTCGGGTGACACGCGGGTCGTCCGGTATTTTAAAGACTGGACCCGACATGACATTCAGGTGTTGCAGCTGTTCTTTCAGCTCCTCAGCATTGGGCACCATGGTGCGAAACTTCAAGCACGGAAACAGGCGTCCATTTAACCCGACTCGGCGCTGGACAAAGAAGATCGACCCTTTGGGGTCGTCAATCTTCATTGCCAGGGCCACCGCCAGCATAATGGGCGACGTAAGAATAATCGCGATGGTCGAGACGACGAGGTCTAACGCCCGCTTCACCAACGAACGGGATGTCTGATGGGCTCGGGACGAATCCACCACTAACACCGAGTTGCCATAGAAATCGTAAAGTCGCGATCGGTGAGCCAGTGCCCCCATTTCATCCAGCACCAGCCGCACCTCTTTGCCCTGTTGACGCGCCATCTGAATGGCCGGCATCAAAAGGTCGTCGCCGGCCGGCAGCGCAATCACCACGGTATCTACTACCGTGGAGGCAAACAGCTTATGCAGCCGTTCCACAGCCAAGTGGGCTTGCTGTCCTTCACCAAGGGCTACGGGCAGTTCATCGACCACCTGCATGCCGGCTTCCGGCACGTTAGCCACCGTCTCACTGAAAATGCGCACCCGTTTGGGATAGCCAACCACCACCAGACGCCGCTGATCCCGTCCACTAAGGCGGAAGCGTCCCAACGACAGCTTAATCACCGAATGGACAACGGTTTGAAAGAGCAGTGCCACCACCGGGAACACCAGAAAGATAGCTCGTGAAAACCAATTAGCCTTTAACACAAATATGATCAAAGCCATGGCGATCGAGGTTTCTACAACCGCCACAGCCAGCATGCCCATCTCTGCCGGCAGCTGATTCCATCGCCGGGAATACCCGCGAAAGTTCAGCTTCAGGGCCAGCCAAGAGATAGCCAGTACCATTACGGAGAACGAAAAATAGAAGGAAACCAGTCGGACGGTGGCCACGCGTGGGTTAAACCAGGCTAAGTAGGCGTGGACCACAAATAAATAGGCGACATACGCCGCCGCCGTGTCCACAAAGACTGCTAGTTCGTCCCAACGATTGGTGCGTCCCCGAAACATAGGGTCCCCTCCTCGCCGACTTCTATTATAAACTTCAAAGCTATTTTGCAACATTGCGGATATTTCCTGCCCATCCAGTTGCTGTCCACAGAAAAAAGTGTTTCGTGACGACACAAAATTTGCCGGGCCGACGGATAGTGATGCTTTGATGCGAAAAGGGATAGGCTGATAATGTCGATCGGCACGGAATTGACAACCCTTTTCTGGAAGCTGATGATGAAACACAAGGCTTGACGACCAAGGGGGAACGTGGATGCAATCGAAGTCGCCCTACCTGGCCATCGCTGCCGGATTGGGTGTTCTGGCCTTGATTAACGACGTTCTCTTGCATCCTTATCCCATCTCGACCGCCATTGCCATCGTGCTGTACGTGTTAGTGTTGGCTTTGGCCTACCTAGGCGGGCGTGCAGCACACCACTGGGATACTCGTCCGGGCTGGGTCGGAGCGGCTATTGGCGCGCTCTTCGGCCTGATTGCCGGGCTAAGCTCTTTTCTGATTCATGCGACCACCCAAGATATTCAAGTCCCAGCCAAGGGGCTTTACCGATTAAAACTATTGGAACTGGCCAATTCACCCTTGGCCCATGTCGCCGCGGTAGCCACGGCGGTCCTCACCTTCGGCATTATCGCCCTGATTATTGGCTGGATTGGCGGCCTCACCACCAAAACCAGCGATTTGCCAGCCAAGCGGCCTGACAGCGCCTGAACGTTTAGTCCAACATCTCCCGCCATACGGCACTAATCTGATCCGCGGCCACGCCTTCCGATCTGGGGGACGGGTGGGCGGCCATGGTTTCCATGGCCTCCACCAAGTCGGCGGCACGCGTCTCTCGCAAAATCTCGACATCCGATGTGTGGCGAATGTGCTCACGCAAGGTCGGCAGATCGGACATAATAACGCGGGTGCCCATCCGGGCGGCCGATGCCACGTCCCACCCCAATCCGTCCCGAAACTGCGGGGCCAGTAAGATGTCTGCCGCGGCGATGACCGTATCCCACGCCAACGCCGTCGCCTCAAAGTGCACGTCCAACCCCAGGGATGCCGCATAGACCGTCCATCGACTGCGCTCTGGTCCATCGCCCAGCACTGTCAGCTGCCAGGTCTGCCCGCGGTCGCGCAGCACGGTCAACGCGTTCAATACCATATCCAAGCCTTTCACGACGTCAAGCACGCCGGCTGTCACCAGGCTTCTCGACCCGGCACTCCATGCGTCCCCTCCCAGGCCCAAGGGTGGCGGCGGCACCAGCCACAGCCGACTTTCAGCCACCACAGTCCATGACCGAACCACATCCCACACAGGGCGGTTGGCGGCCCATATCGCGTCATAGGCGCTCAGAGATGCGGGATCAAAGCCAGGCTCCGGCACCGTGCGCATGAAAAGAGCCGTGCGCATCCCTACCGGCATGGTGAGATCCGCTCCCCAGGCGTTGTGCACATCCTGGTCGATGACCACCGTGCCAAAGCCGGCGGCGTCCGGAAGGGGGAATTTGGGGCGCCGAAATCCGCGGCGGCGCTCAGTCAGAAAGGGAGTGCCTGCTGACACTCCGGGAGGCCACATCATGGCAGGGCCAGCCCCTTGACGAATCGGCTGCACGGACGCGGACACGCCCAACTGCAAAAGCCAGACCGTCCCAAAAGATGCCGCCAGAGCCCCTTCATCCCAACTGTTTTGCGCCGTCACCCACAGAACGGGACCCCTCATGGTCGATTCAAGCGCTGAAAGTACTGGAACGTCTCGCGAAGTCCTTCTTTCAAGGGCGTACGAGCCTGAAATCCCCAAGCTGCAGTGCGAACCGTTTTCAGTCGGCTGTGGCGAATGTCCCCGGACCGCTCTGGTCCGTGCTCAACCCCGTCCGCCGATTGGCCCGCCAAATCGGCGAGGTGGCGCCAGACGGCATCCACGGTGACCGCAGTCTCTGTCCCAATATTGAGTGTCATGCCGGGGCCCGGTTCCCCCAGTTTCCAGGCGAATGCCTCGGCCACATCACCGACATAAATGAAGTCGCGCGTCTGTCCCCCATCCCCAAAGATGACGGGTCGGGTGCCGTGGGCCAAGGCTTCGGAAAATATCGCCACCACGCCGCCTTCGCCTTGTGTGCGCTGGCGCGGACCATATACATTAGCCAAGCGGAGCACCATGCCCTTGAGGGTGCCCTTGCCATCCTCGTGGCGCACATAAAACTCGGCGATGCACTTGTCGAGTCCGTAGTACGACAGCGGCACGCCCGCTTCGTCCTCGTCCAGGGGCACTCGCGGGTTGTCGCCATAGACCGCTGCTGACGACGCAAATCGAAACTCCCGGCACCCCAACTGTTGGGCTGTCTGAAGCATGCCGACCGTCCCCAACACATTGGTGCGCACGTCGCTTTCGGGCTCATCCTCTGACACCGGGACACTAATTTGAGCGGCCAGGTGAATCATCGCGTCCGCTTGACCCACTTGGGACCGCCACGCCTCAGGGTTCAGAATGTCGCCCTGGATAAATTGAGCGCGTGGTGAAACGTTGTCTCGAAGACCGTGGGATAAGTTATCCACCACCACCACTTGGTGATCACGCGCCAAAAGCGCTTCCACCACATGCGATCCAATAAAGCCGGCTCCCCCGGTCACCAACACCCGCAACCTAACCTCTCCTTTCTTTGACGACGTGCCGATAGACCTCCAGATACTGTCGCGCGATAGCTTCCCAGGCAAAATTTTCGGCGTAGGCTTGGCCCTCCTGCACGAGCTTTTGGGTCGTCGCGGGACTATCCAGAATCCGGCCGATGGCTTCCACCCATTGCTCCACAGAATCCGGACTCACCAGCACACCGTAGTCCTTGACCACTTCGCGAATGGATGGGATGTCGCTGGACACCACCGGAACCCCGACTGCCAAAGCCTGTGCCGGCGGCATGCCGAATCCCTCATAGCGGGAAGGATACACAAACAGATCCGCGCTGTTGTACAGCGTCACCAAATCGCTGCGCGAAACGAATGGCGTCATCACCACACGCCCCTCCAAGGAGCGCTGCTCGCCCACCATACGCCGCACCGCCAGATTATCCTGTGCCCCCACCAGCACTAGTTCGCCGTCGCGGCGATGCTGGAACACCTCTGCCATCGCTTGAATCAGGGTGCCCACATTCTTCCGCTCGTCATAGCCGCCTGCATACAGTACCCGCGGATGCTGACGCAGACCATAGCGCCGACTCACTTGATTAATGTGGTCTAAGTCCACTTCTTGAAAAAAGTCCGGGTGGACGCCGTTCGGAATGACCACGGTGCGAGAGGCCAATTCTGGGTACAGATCCTGAATGTCAGCCATCGTCGCCTCAGAGATGGCCACAAGCCGATCTGCATAGGGCAGCGCACGTTCGATATGCGCAAAATAGCGGCGATCCTTCACGTTGCGCCGATACTGGTCTAATCGAAATGGAATGAGGTCGTGCACCGTGACCACTGACGGCACGGCCAGGCGGCTCTCGGGATGCGCCATGAATGGAATGTGCAACAAATCGACGTCGTGAGGAGCACGCCGAATTCCGAAGTATTCCCACCACCACTTGGTGACAGGAGACGGGCTTTTCCGCAGGTCAAGTCCCAACCTGGGCTTGTCCGGCAGGAGCGCCTGCGTTTCACGCCCTACGCCCACCACTTGCACCCCAGCCCGGTTAAGCCCAAACACGAGTCCCTCGATATATTCTTCGGTACCTGTACGAAATTGGGCGGTGTTGGACACGTCGATGGCAATGTTCATCGCGGCCTCGCCTCCCCTCGGAATTTGGGCCTATTCTATCGCATATCCCCTAAGGGGGCGAGCACGGCTTCTCGGAACCGTTCGCGGAAGACTTCGGGACGAAACGCTTCGGCATGGGAGCGCAATCGCTGCGCATCCCATGAAACCTTCTCAGCGTCCTGCATCGCCTGCACCAAAGAGTCCACCATCTGCTCCGAAAACAGCCATCCCGTCTCCCCATGGATGACGCTGTCCAACACGCCGCCGCGGCCGTACGCCACAACTGGCCGGCCTGTCGCCTGCATCTCCACGGGCGTAATGCCAAAATCCTCCTCGCCCGGGAACAAGAGTGCCTTGGCTCGTCCCATGAGGCTGTCAACGTCCTGGTCTTGCACCCGGCCGACAAACTTGACGGTGGGTCCAGCCATCCGTTCCAGGGCCTTGCGCTCCGGCCCGTCACCCGCCACCACCAGTGGCGCCCGCAGACGATTGGCCGCTTCCACCGCTAAATCGAAGCGTTTGTACGACACTAACCGCGAAAGCACCAAGTAATACTCTCCTGGTCCGTCGTGCACGTGGAGGCGATCCACGGCCACTGGTGGAAAAATTACCTCCGAGGAACGGCGATAATGCTTTTCAATGCGCCGTTGTACCACCGTCGAGTTCGCGATGAGGGTATCCACCCGGTCCGCGCTGAGACGATCCCAGAGCCGCATGTAATGAAAAACCGGCCCCATGAGGCGTTGGGACACGCCCCGCGCTTCCCGGACACGGTATTCGTGGTACAAGTCCCAAGCGTAACGCATCGGTGTATGCACATAGGATACGTGCCGGGTTTCGGCACGGGTCACGACCCCTTTGGCAATCGCCGCCGAAGACGAGATCACGAGATCGAACGCGGAAAGATCAAACTGCTCCATGCCGTAGGCCATGACGGGCAGGTAGCGGTTGTACCACTTTTGGGCGAAAGGCAAGCCCTGTACCAAAGATGGAATAATGGTGCGGCTTTGCAAAAACGGGGAGAGCCGCGCCCGGTCTACCACCCCCGTGTAAATGGGGGCGTCCGGGAACATCGCGGCTATCTCCTCGAGGACCCGTTCGGCCCCGCCCATCGTCACCAGCCAATCATGGACCAGAGCAACGCGCATGCTATGATTCAGACCTTCCTGACCCCCGATCGACCAGTGCCCAAACAACGGCCATCGCCAGAAGGAGCGGCACCACGACACCGTGATCAATCATCAGATCCACCCAATCATGGACGATGAAGGACACGATGGCGCCGAATGCGCCGAGTCCCAAGGCAAACTCGAAATGGCTCAGAGACCGAGCCTTGGACACCATGGCACCGACGGCATGGCGCACCCAAGACCACTCCAGCCACAACGCCGTCACGATGCCCAACACACCCAAGTCTGCTCCCCACTCTAGATACAGGTTATGAGCCATGGGCGGCGCATGCAGCAACTTCGGAATGGGATTCAGCTGCACAAACCGATGAAAGCCCCCTAAGCCCACACCCAAGATGGGGTGATGCTTAATAGCTCGCAGTGCCTCTTTCCAAATGAGGAGCCGCTGGGCTGTGTCAAAGTGACCCTTGGGGTTCCCCACCGCCGTGAGGGTGCTCTTCAAAATGCCCCCCGTCGTTCTCTTAGACGCGACGAGTCCCAAGGCGTGGTGTGACAGATTGGTCTTCCCGATTAAATCAATCAGCACAAACCCGAGAATTGGCAAAATCACCGCAGGAAAAACAAAGCGGCGGTTTATCGCCTCCCGACCCTGTGACACCCATGCCAAAATGCCCATGAAGCCAACCGCTGCGACCGATGCCACCCAAGCGCCCCGCGAGAAGGAATCGATCACGGAGAGCGCTACCAGCGCGGTCACCACCCAAGCCCACCATTTGCGGGCCCAGGCTGGTCCGTACGCCAACAAGGTCACGATCAGAGGAAACACCATGGCTTCAAATCCACCGAAGGCGTTGGGTTGTCCAAAAAAGGCGTCCGCCCGTACATGGTGGTGGTCCACAATGTTAGCCTTGGGTCCGACTTGAAACAGAAACTGGTAGAAGCCAATTACGGCCAAAAAGCTGGAAATAGCAAACAAGGCTGCCAATACCGGCTTCCAAGCCTCCTCCGTAAGACCCGCTTCGCGGGCCACGGCCACGATCACGACGAAGAACTCGATATACTCAAGAATCTTGACTACGGTAGTGCTGTGGGACAACGCAACCCCCAACGACAAAATGGACAGGACCAACAGCAACGCGATTGGCCGCCAAAACGGCGTTCCCATGAACCGCTTCCATAAGCCCCGCACACCGGACCGCCCCGTCATTAAGACGAGCCGCACAGCCATCATAATCGCCATCAAGTCAGACAGGGCGATTTGATGGTGGTGGAACGTCAGACCGACGCGAAACGGTGCCGCGATCACGTACACCGCCAGCGCTAACGGCAAGGAGCGCAGTGCCACCCAAACATACCCGATTAAAATGACAATCCCGCCAATCGCGGGAGACAAAAATGCCAGCACAGTGCCCAAGGCCATGACAGCGAAGGGCAAAATCAAGGTGCGCCACGACGCCCCAAGTGTGCTCTCTTGTTCCCTTTCTTGATACACCGATTACCCTCCTAGAGCTGCTGCTTCGTATACTTGGCGTGTCGCTGCCGCCGCCTTGTCCCACGATAACTGCTGAACCCAGTCTTGTCCCTGGCGGGCCCGCAGGCGGGCGTCGTCAGGATGCTGGAGAATCGATGCCATAGCGTCAGCGATAGATTCCACGCTCTCCGGATCCACACGCCAGACAGCATCCCCGCCGAGTTCTGCCAATGACCCTTTGCTCGATGTGACAACGGGAATCCCTGCACACATTGCTTCGACAACCGGTAGTCCGAACCCTTCGTAAAAACTGGGATATATAAAACCTTTAGCGTCTCGGTATAAAGCACCCAGTGTGTCCTCGGAAACATATTGAAGAAACTTGACCTGCCCTGCAACCCCAAGTTTTTCCGGCAATGCCAGCGTGTCATCATACATCCAGCCCAGCCGGCCTGCGATAATCAAATCGGGTACGTCATGAATTCGGGTCCGAAGAATATGGTAAGCCTGTATCAGCCCCGCAAAATTTTTCCGGGGTTCGACAGTGCCCACGGCCAGAAAATAGGGAGCATCCCAGGCGCGATTGGGACTCGGCTTGACAGGATTTTTAACTCCATGGGGGATGACGGCAATTTTGTCGGGCGGCACGTGCAAGATATTTACCAAATCATTCCGCGTCGCCTGGCTGGGCACAATCACACGGCTCGCCAAGGCAACCGATCGAGCCATTAATGTCCGTTTGAGCCACGATTTTTGGCCCGGGAAGAACTCGGGCCGGACGAACGCCGCCAAATCGTGCACCGTAATGACGGTATGGGTCAGACGACGGCCTAATGGCAATTGATAATCGGGAAAATGCACCACATCCGGTTTCGCTCGTCTCACACGTCCCGGCAGCACAACCTGCTCATATAAAATCCGCCGGCCCCCGTGGACTGCGGGCGCGTTCATGGTCTCTACACCCTCGATATGCATGCCGGGGCGAAAAATGCCTGTCACAGCATCCTCGGGATAAAGCCGGCAGTAATGCTCCAACAGCAAGCGAATGTATTGTCCGATGCCCGAAGCCTCATGATCCAATATGAGTGCGTCGACCCAGATGTTCAGCTGGGAGCCCTCCTCCGTTATCGCGGCGGATTCAATACCCCGGCCCAATGGTAATATGCCTCCACGGGCACGAGTCCCAATGTCAGCACCCACACTATTAAATAGTCGCGCGCGCCATAGGTTCGGCCATCCAACCAAGCCGCAATGCGTTTTGGCAATCCTACCGCCAGCAAAAAGAGGCCAGCGGCCAGACTCCACACCCCAAGCCAAAGGCTTAAAATGACCAGCAGTTCACCGGCTAGAATGAGCATCTCGGTGGGTTGAAACCGCGGCAAATATCGGGGTGCTATCGTGGGATGGTTCCGGAACAGCAAAGCTTCGAAGCGCTTGCGGTTGGCCTTTTTAAAGTAAAAATTCCACCGCTCCTGCCGAGGTGGATGGGCAACCACCGCTGCGCTTGCGAACGGTATCTCGTACCCCGCCTCGAGGACGGAAAAAGCCAGGTCAGAATCCTCCCGGTAACGCGACTTAAATCCGCCCACCTGTTCGATCACCGACCGCCGATAAAACATGTTGGCCGTCATGAAATGGCCGCCGAATTGGTTATGGACTTGATGGGTAAATACTGTGGGTGTGCCGTTGCTGACCACCCGGCCCTCGACACCGCCGACCTTGTCGGTGGCAAATCCACTCAACCCCCAGTGAATCCAATCCTGGTCGGGCTCAGCGTCTGCATCCGTAAATGCCACCACCTCGCCGGCCGCAGCGCGCCATCCGGCGTCCCGAGCTCGTCCCGGCCCACCGTGCGGCATATCGATTAAATGCACGGGAATGGGGTTCTCGGCCAGAAGCGGTTTCACGGCCTCGTGCAGACCATCGGTCGAGCCGTCGTTAACAATAATAATTTCACGAGGCGCCACGCTCCCCCGGCGCACCGCGTCGACAGCCCGACCGATTAGATCGGCCTGATTGTAGACGGGAATCACCACACTCACCGACAACAAGACTAAGCCACACCCCTATCGTTCTCTACGTTACGAGTTTCCTATGTCGACGTCAAATGACCGCCCCAGCAGGAAATTGGCATTGCTCCTGCGAATAGCGGGAGAAGACCAATCTTGGAGCGAGGGATAACCACGACCCGTCCCCAACATCTTCTATGGCTTGTCGTCATGAACGTCCTATGGGCGGTCGGCTATCCCGTAACCGCCACGGCCCTGCATCACGGGGCTGCGCCCAGCCTCATCGTCGTTTTGCGTCTAGGCATATCGTTTCTGCTTCTCAGTCCCTTCCTCTGGAAGATTAAGCGGTGGAGCGCCAAACTGATAGCCTTTTCGGCCTTCATGGGCGTTATCGGCTTCGCGTTGCCAATCTGGCTGCAAATTGCGGGCCTCAGTCGCACCGATCCTGCTATCGCGGCGATTTCGGTCTCCCTTGAGCCGCTCTTGACTATTGTGGCGGCTGCCCTGATGACCGGAAGCCGCATTCCCTGGTGGCAAAAAACCGCTTTGGCGATGGCCGCGGTGGGAAGCTGGATTCTCACAGGCGAACCCCGCCCCGGCCACTTGGGCCACCTTCTGGGCGACGCAGCCCTCATCGCCTCTATCCTGTGTTTCACGCTGTACAACGTGTATTCCCCGAGGCTATCCAAATGGGTGGATGCCGCCCCGGCTGCTGCCCTGACGTTTGGGTTTGGCGCACTGGCCAGCACCGCCATCTGGTCTCTCACAGGAGCTCCCTGGCCTCATTCATGGTCCGCACCACTCCTGTGGTCGTGCGCATACCTCGCGCTCGGGGCCACCGGACTCGCCTATGTGCTGTGGCTCTTAGTGGTCAGTCAGCGCTCCATGACAGTGACAGCTTTGTTCCTCTACGTCCAGCCTCTCTTGGGAACGCTCCTGTCCTGGCTGTTGGGGCAGTCGCCCCTCACCCTCTCGTTAGCCGTTGGAGGCGCTCTCGTCCTGGCCGCCATGGGGTTGGGACAAGAATCTGCTCCGCGCCTGCCGGCACGGGGTTCGCGCTAAGGCTCACCGGGCGCCGGAACGGCGAAGCACCTGGCCCAGCGTTCGGGCCAGAATTTTAAGGTCCAACCTGAAGCTCCACGCATCACAGTACTGGAGGTCCAGCTCCATAATTTCACCCGTGGTCAAATCGCCGCGTCCCGATATCTGAGCGAGGCCCGTCAAGCCCGGACGCATTCCGTGGCGGCGATGCATATGCGGCTCGTAAAGCGCCACCATTTCCGGCACTTCCGGACGTGGCCCCACCAGCGACATGTGGCCCATCAACACGTTTACCAACTGCGGCAGTTCATCGAGGGAGGTGCGGCGGAGCATCCGACCCACACGAGTGATGCGAGGATCGAAAGCGTCTTGAAACACATAGGAGGCGAATTCGGCCGCGCTCGGCGGGCGCCACTCATGCTCTGCCCCGACCCGCATGGTACGAAACTTCCACATCGGAAACGGCCGGCCATGACGACCGATGCGCGTCTGGCGGAACAGCGCTGGGCCAGGGGAATCCCATCGAATCCACACGCTCAGCACCACCCATAGAGGCGCCGTGGTAATGAGCATGGCGGAGGCGCCGACCACGTCTAAGAGGCGTTTTGCCGCCTGTTTCCCCGACACCTTAACCTCGCCGACGAAGACTCTGTCCCAAGGTATCCGCGACGCGGTCGACGTCTTCCATGGTCATGGAGGGATACAACGGAAGCGAGATTTGGGCGGCAAAAAACGCGTCGGCAACCGGGAAGTCCCCCGGTTTCCAACCGAATTGCCGCCTATAGTAGCTATGATGCGAAATGGGGATAAAGTGAACGGACGTACCGATGCCCGCTATGGTTAAATCCTCAATGACCTGGTCACGGATATCCCCGGTTGCCTGGACATCCAACCGCACTGAGTAGAGGTGCCATGCGTGTCCATAGCCCGTCCGCTCGACCGGCAGGACCAGCGGCAATCCCTGCAGCCGTTCGCGATACCGTGCAGCCAGCCGGGCTCGTCTCTCTTGCATCGCATCCAGCTTGTCGAGCTGGACCAACCCCATGGCGGCATCCACATCCGTCATGTTGTACTTAAATCCCGGCATCTCCACGTCATAGCGCCAATGGCCGCCGTTTTGGTAGCGGTTCCAGGCATTGCGCGACATCCCATGCAGGCCCAACACCCGAATTCTTTCCGCATCGACGGAATCCGGCACCACCAATGCCCCGCCTTCGCCTGTCGTCAGGTTCTTGGTGGCATAAAACGAGAATGCCGTGAGATTGCCATCTGTCCCAACCCACCGATCCCCGATGCGGCTGGCTAAGGCATGGGCGGCATCTTCAATTATCGTGAGTCCCCGACGGTCGCGCAGGTCATTAAACGCAGCCATATCAGCCGCGTGACCCCCGTAATGCACCACCATGACCGCTCGTGTCTTGGGCGTCACTACCCGCTCAACCAGCGCGGGGCTCAGATTACCCGTGTCGGGATCGATGTCTGCCAAAACCGGATGAGCCCCCGCGTGGATGATGGCGTTGACGGATGCCGCAAAGGTCAGGGGCGTCGTAATCACCTCATCACCCGGCCCGATGCCGCTGGCCAAGAGCCCCAAATGAAGTCCGGCGGTGCACGAGGACAGCGCCACAACCTCGGAAACGCCCAATCGAGCGGCCAGAGCCTGCTCAAATTGGGCCGTTAAGGCACCACGGGTTATCCAACGGGACAAAATAGCCTCGCTGACGGCACGCACCTCGTCCTCGCCCACTTCGGGCTCGTTATAGGGCAGAAATTTGACCGACATAATCTCCTCCTGACCCGGCCCCAGCTTGTCCCATGTCCCCGGCAACAATGGACCGGCAGCATCGCCCCTGCCCGGGGGGTGACTAAGGCCGATGCCGACGCCGGATCCATATTAAACCTATCCAGTTCGAAGCTAGTAAAGACCAGTTTACATGACTTCCAAAATGAGGCGGGCCTAGGCTTGGTGTTCTCTCGCTGGTTGGCCCAACGCGACAGGAATGCCGCACTCCGCAGACCGAAGCAGCGCTTCGATGACTTCGATGGCGTGCAGCGCGCTGCGTCCTGAGAGCTTGGGGGTTTCCCGCTCACCGACAGCCCGCGCGAAGTCTTCCAGCGCATCCGCATGACTGTGCCAACCGGCCCTGGCGGGGGCTTGATTAATCTCTTCCCGGATTTCGTCCTCATCATCGCCAGGCACTCGCCAGAACTGCACCTGTTGGATGGTCGGCCCCAGAACCAAGCTTCCTTGATCCCCGATGATCACCACGCGCTCCTCAAGGTTGCCGTCGGCCACCGACGTGGTGGCTTCCACCGTTAAGAGGGCCCCGCTTTCGGCTCTCAGCACCCCTACCATGGTGTCCTCGGTCTCAATCTGATGCGTCAATATCGCGCCGTACGCGAACGCTTCCACAATGGGACCGGAAAATTGCAGCAAGACATCCATGGCATGAATGGCCTGATTGAACAATATCCCGCCGTCCATGCTCCGAGTGCCCCGCCAAGGAGCCGCGTCGTAGTACGACTGCAAGCGACTCAAACGCACCGCCACGCCGCCTTGAACCAGACGGCCCAACCGCCCTTGGCGATAAGTTTCGAGGGCCAATGCAACCGAGGGCAGGAGCCGATTGAACTGGGTCACGGCCAACACCCGGTGCCGCTCCTCAGCCATCTCCACCAAATCCCGCGCATCGGCCGCAGTCAGGGCCATGGGTCTTTCAACCAGAACGTGCTTGTTGCTCCTGAAGGCAGTCTCGACCAACATGCGATGCGTTCCAGACGGTGTGGCGACAATCACCGCATCCAGGTCGGGAAAATCCCGCAACGCTGCGTCGAGCGCATCATAGGGGGCCGCATCAAACGCCACCGCGGCCGCCGACGCTTTGTCCAAATCGGCATCGACGGTCGCCACTAATTCGAACAGGCGGCGATGCACCAAAGCCTGCAGATGCTTCTGCCCGATTTTACCGCAGCCAACCAAGGCCACCCGCAAACTTGACAACGCCTCTTGTCCCCCGTTTCGCCCCTCTTTTCCAATCCGTCAGCTACGGATGATTCGCCGCGCGGCTTTTGTCATCGTGCAGAGCCGCCGGACGGATAATTTGGGCATTATGTTCTGGTTTATACTCGGGCACCACCTGTTGCAACAAGTCCTTCAGCTCATCGGCGGTTCGGGTGCCCAATCGATTGACCAACGCCTCAATCGAAGCCAAAGTTTCACGGTTGTCCCGCTTCGTTTCATTGTGGATAAAGATTCGCTCATGATGGGTGGCTCGGGTTCGATCCTCAGCCGTCAGCACTTCTTCATAGAGCTTTTCGCCCGGGCGAATGCCCGTAAACATGATGTCGATATCAACCCCTGGCTTGAGTCCCGACAAACGAATCAAATTATTGGCCAAATCCAAAATCCGAATCGGATCTCCCATATCCAGCACGAAAATTTCTCCGCCTTGCCCCATGGAACCCGCCTGAATCACCAACTGGCAAGCTTCCGTCACGGTCATAAAATACCGCACCATATCAGGGTGGGTAACCGTGACTGGACCGCCCTGAGCGATTTGCTGCTGAAATATGGGAATGACACTGCCGCGGCTGCCCAAGACATTCCCAAAACGCACGGTAATGAAGCGCGTGGCAGAATGGGCGTTATAGACATTCACCAAAAGTTCGCCGGTCCGTTTGGTGGCACCGTACACACTGGTGGGATTGACAGCCTTGTCGGAAGAAATAAACACGAAGGTCTCCACCCGGCTGCGGTGGCAAAGGTCCACCAACTGCCACAGCCCAGCCACATTGTTGTCGATGACTTCCTCCGGCTGAAGTTCCATCAATGGGACATGCTTATGGGCCGCCGCATGAAAGACCACTTGCGGGCTATACTGGGCAAACACCCGGCGCATCCGATCTCCATCGCGCAAGTCCGCCACGACCGGTATGGCCGCAACCTCGGGGAAGCGCTGTCTCATCTCCCGATCAATTTCGAAGATGGCCGTCTCATCCAATCCCAAAAGGACTATGGCTTTCGGAGCAAACGGGGCGATTTGCCGCACCAATTCGGCGCCAATCGTACCGCCGGCTCCGGTCACCAACACCACACGTCCCGTCAGATAGCTGGCGATTTCGCCCAAGTTGATGAGACTGGGCTCCCGTTGCAGCAAGTCCTCGATTTGTACATCACGGATTTGATGCACCGAGACTTGTCCACCAATCATCTGGTTCAAAGCCGGCAACGTCCGCACCTGCACACCCACATCACGGCATTGTTCCACCAGAGGCCGAAGAATGCGGCCCGACACCGACGGCATGGCCAAGAGCACCTGCCCGATTTGATGGTCCCGGATTACGGTGCGAATCTCAGGCGTGGTGCCCAGCACCTTCAAGGAGGCAATGCGCATCCCTATCTTGGCCAAATCATCGTCCAAAAACCCGACGGCCACACCCACTTCGGGGTGGCGCGCCAGCTCTTGGGCGACCAGTTGGCCCGCCTTGCCAGCGCCCACAATGAGGACGCGCTCCTTAGCTCTGGGATGCGCGATCCAATTCACATCGTAGAAGGAGCGAAGCAGAAACCGCCACCCGCCGACCAGCGCGACGCCGAAGAGGGCGTACAAAAACAAGACAGCGCGGGAATAGTGCGCCGTATCGGTCGCAAATAACAGAGCCCATAAGACTAGCGCCGATCCTGACACCGAAAAAATCAGTACCTGGCCGTCGCGGGCATTGGCATACCGCCACATGCGATGATAAATACGGGTAATCCAAAAAATCGCGATGCTCAGAAGGGTGAACCACACCGCCACGTTCATGTAGGCATGTACATCATGCGCTGGGATTTGGGGCGTGTTGAAGCGAAAGTACAGGGCCAAGTACACCGAAACATTGATTAAAACCGCATCGGTCAGCATGAACAGAAACATTTTGAAATAAACATAAAGTCTCTTGGCCATGGAACCCCTCATTTCGCGTTCTCTTGGCTTCCCGATTATACCACGGACGGGCCCGCAGTGCGGGTCCAGCCGGACTTGTCGGGAGGCTTGTCAAACTGTGGGTCGAGATGACGAAGGAAATCCACGGAAAGCTCCATGATCCCCCATTGTCAGAACCATGGAATCGGCATAGTCTAATAGCGGAAAATCGAGCACTTCTCAGATGGGGGATGCCCGTGTCGATTAGAGTTCAGCCATCATCAGCCGACACAGAATGGGTCATGGTCAATGTAGGGTCTGAGGAGAACGGCAGCGTGGTCGCTATCAATCGTGAAGCTTTGGAGTCGATTATCGAGACGGATCCGCGGCCGCCAGAGATGATTCTCGACCTGTTGTGTGAACGGGCCATTAAACGGATGCCAGTACCCAACAGTGCGGATGGGATCCGGCTCATTACCACCTATAATCTTGCGTTGGTTTGGCCAAAATAGATGCGGCCCCCGGGGGGCCGCATCTTTATCTTTTAGGTAGTTGCCGCCACAATCGAGCGAAGCTCCTCCGATTCCAGCGTTTCTTTCTCCATTAAGGTTAACGCCAGTCGGTTCAAGGTCTGTCGATGCTGCAAAAGCAGGGTCTTAGCGCGCTCGTATTGCTCCATGATAATGTGTCGGATGGCCCGATCGATCTTGGAGGCCACGTCGTCACTGTAATCTCTCGAGCGCATCAAATCGCGGCCGAGAAACACCGCTCCCTGCGAGCGACCGTAGGTAAGAGGACCCAATTCCTCGCTCATGCCATACTCCATAATCATCTGGCGCACCATCTTGGTCGACTTTTCGAGGTCGTCACTGGCACCGGTGGAGATTTCGCCAAAAACAATTTGTTCCGCCGCACGGCCGCCCAAGGACATGGCGACCCTGTCTAAGAACTGCTCGCGCGTAATCCGATAACGATCCTCCTCCGGAACCGGCAGAGTGTACCCCATGGCCATGCCGCGCGGCACAATCGTCACTTTATGAATGGGATCGCCGTGCGATACCAGCATCCCGACCAAGGTGTGCCCAGACTCGTGGAAGGCCACTACCCGCTTTTCGAAGTCCGTGATGACGCGGCTCTTCTTTTGCGGGCCTGCCATGACGCGCTCCGTAGCCTCGATGAGGTTCAGTTGGGTAATGCGGCGCTGGCGGTTCCGCGCTGCCAACAGCGCTGCCTCGTTGGTCAAGTTGGCCAGATCTGCCCCGGTAAATCCGGGTGTTCGTTTGGCAATCACGCCAAGGTTCACGTCGTCAGCCAACGGTTTGTTTTGAATGTGCACTCGTAAAATTTGCTCGCGGCCTGCCAAGTCGGGGGGATGCACCACGATTTGACGGTCGAATCGGCCCGGCCTCAACAGAGCCGGGTCCAATACGTCCGGACGGTTGGTCGCGGCCATCAAAATGATGCCTTCATTGACACCAAATCCGTCCATCTCCACCAGCAACTGGTTCAGGGTCTGCTCCCGCTCATCATTGCCGCCGCCGTAGCCGGCACCCCGCATCCGTCCCACCGCATCCAGCTCATCGATGAAGACAATACAGGGAGCGTTTTTCTTGGCCTGGTCGAACAAATCGCGCACCCGGGAGGCGCCCACACCGACAAACATCTCGACGAAGCCGGACCCACTCTCCGAAAAAAACGGGACGCCAGCCTCGCCCGCCACGGCCCGGGCCAAGAGGGTCTTGCCGGTGCCGGGAGGCCCGTATAAGAGAATGCCTTTTGGAATCCGCGCGCCCATCTCCAGATAGCGTTTAGGATTTCGCAGGAAGTCCACGACCTCTTCCAGCTCCTGCTTTTCCTCCTCCACTCCAGCCACATCCCGGAAAGTCACCCGAGGCTGGTTGTCGGCGATCAGGCGCGCCTGCGAACGGCCAAACGACATCATGCGGTTGCCGCCCTGGCTTTGCCGCATGATGAGGAAGACCAGCACCACCACAAACAATATCGGTACCACGTCACCGAGAATGGTAATCCACACACCGCTGCCCGACGCCTTCGCAATGGTGACGTTGGCGCCGCTGCTGTTCAATTGATCACTCAGGCGGTTGGTGGAGCCTGGGGGATATACCGTCATGTAGTGCTGACCCGAAGAACTCACCCATTCCACGTTATAGCTCGACGACGAAACCGTCGCCGATGTCACCTGGCGATGGGCAATCGACGAAACCAGCGTGCTGTAGGGCATTTGACTCACGGGTTGGGTCGGGGCGTTGAAAAATTCCATCAGGAGCGCCACGACTAGGACCACGAATACAATGGTCATTAACCCACGCAGCCATCGATTCTGCATCAGGACCGTCCTCTCTAACTCTCTCTCGCTCTAGTTTAACGTAAAACCCCGAAAAAGAACCAGTCTCTCATAGTGTAGAGGCTTAACGCGGCGGGAAGACTAATCCTGGGACATTGTATGTGCGGGGGAGGCTTCCATGAATTTGAAGGCGGCGCGACTGCCGATGGCCGCATTTGTGTGGATTGAAGCCTGGCTCGTCCTCCCCTGGCTGGCCTCTTATCTCCCATTGCCCGGCCCGCTGGGCCACCTGTACGTCTGGCATCGCGTGTGGGCCCTCTTGGTCCTCCCGGCCTTCATCACGGCAGCGGCGATTGCGGTGGATGGGCCTCCCCGCCCCCTGTGGTTTTTCAGCGTGACAGTGACCGGTGCGCTGCTGGAGGCCCTGTATTTGCTCCATCAGGTACCGCATCCTGACATCGGTTCGGTCGTCAAGCGCTGGCTGGCCAGCGCTATGGCTTTGACGGCCATGGCACTCTCAAATCAACCCCGCCGCGACAGCACCCCTCCAGCGCTGCAAATCTCCGCCAGCGGCGCTTTGGTATTCGCGTTCGCAGCCCGTTCCACGTGGGCCGACGGCCTTTCCGGGCTAGTCTTGGCGGCAGCCCTGGCCAGCCTCTGGCTGAGCCGCCAACGAGCCGATTAATACGACGAATACTGAGTATAGAGCGACATCACGTCGGCCACATATTGTTGTGTCTGGGAATATGGCGGGATGCCGCCGTAGTGCTCAACAGCCCCGGGACCCGCATTGTATCCCGCAACCGCCATGCGAACGTCCCCTCCGAACTGTCCCAGCAGGTAATGCAAATAGTACGTGCCCAGCTCAACGTTGTCCGACGGGTTGTACAACTCCTGAGTCACGGTGGCTGGAGACAGGCCCACCGCCGCGGCGATAGCCTGCGCGGTGCCAGGCTCCACCTGCATTAGACCAATGGCCCCCGCAGAGCTGACGACCGACGAATTACCCCCTGACTCCACGGTAATGATGGCGATAATCAACGCAGGCGGAACCCCCCACTGTTGCGCGATCGGCGTCACAAGCGGAAGCATGGATTGATATAACTGCTGACGACTCATGCCGCCAGCGTTGAACTGCCCCAAAAGGCTCTGAATCTGACTGACGATCGTGGAAATCTTGGATTGTAGATTAGTCATGCCAGAGGACAACTGGTTGCGCTGCTGCTGCAGTTGATTCATCAACTGCTGGCGCTGGACCAAGCCCGTCGACACCGTTTGAGCTTCCCGAACGGCCTGCGCCTGCAGAACCACTGCACGATCCCGTTCCCGAGTCATCAGCACCTGTTCGCTCTGGAGAAGCGTCTCGTGCTGCGTAATGGAGCGCTTGGCTCGGGAAAGAAATCCGGTCTCCTTCTTCAGGTTGGCCTGATCAATCTGGTAAGCCGTCTCTTCCTGCTTAATGACCTGCACCTCATGGGCCGCCGATGAGGCGACCTGCCCCAGCATCTGCGCCCGGCTGATAAAGTCCGCGAATGAGTGCGCCCCCAAAATCACGTCCAAATATCCCATCGACCCGCGTTCTTCGATTAACTGAAGCTGACCGGAAAGCGCTTGGCTCTGTTGGACCAGGTTATGCCGGGTTTTCTTGAGCACCTCCGTGGTGCGGTGATAGTCCACTGTGGTCACAATGAGCTGATGCTCGGTTTGCTGCAGTTGGTACTGAGTGGTGTTGAGCAGGGATTGGGTGGTTTTGATGTTGGCATTAGTCTGGAGGATTTGCTGGCTCGTGGACCCAATCTGCTGCTTAGCTTGAGACAAGTCCTGATTCAACTGGTTCATTTCTGACTCGGTCTTGTTAATAGACTGCTGCGTTTGATTGTACTGCTGCTCCTCTTTGGCCAATTGCTGCTGGGCCTGAGCTTCCTCTTTCTGCAGCTGTGACAAGGTCGACGCATACGCAACCGGACCGGCGGCTAGCAGCGCCAATCCCGCTGACAGCGCGATTAGGGTTCCGCGTTTCAAACCTGGTCCCTCCTCAAAAATAGCCACCCGCAAAATTTTAGGGACAACGACGTACAGGCGTCGTTTCCACGACGCACCACAATTCGACGGGAAATGTCGGATCTCCTGCAAATGAATGGGTCAAGCCTCGTCATCCGCCAGAAATTGCCATTTAGGGACAAACATGGACAGGACGGCTGGGACGTACATTCTGGTAGTCCCACCCGTATGGGTGGCTCAGGAGGTGAGCACGGTGGTAGATAAACAAAAGATTTGGATCGCAGGATTGGTGGGCACGGCCCTTTTCGCGCTAATCCTGGATGTCCTGCCCACAGGAGGCGAGCCCGTCAATATCGCCCTCTGGGACGGCAGCTTCGTAACGCTCAATCTCACCATTGCGGTAATCATCGGCTACGTGCTGGAATTTTTAATCGGGGTAGGCTTGGCGTTCTTATATCATAAATACTGGGGCTTCGATCGAGAGCGCCCAGCCATGCGGGGACTGCTGTTTGGGTTGGGTACGTGGATCGTTTTTATGGTTGTCGGCATGCCAATCTTCGATGCGGTCAGCCCCTTAGTGCAACATGGCTTTCTATTGGGGCCAGGAATGTTTCTTTGGCGCATTGGGATTATGGCCCCCATCAGCTGGCTTATCGCCGCGGCAGCATACGGCACCACGGTTGGCTATATGATGGAGAGGCCCCTGCCCGTATTTCATCGCTAGGGCACAAGGGAGTCTGGCGCCCGGCTTAGCGCCACACCGCCCCGCCAGTCTCCCTGTCCGCTGACTCGTGTGGGCACCGGCCCAATTTGGATTCGATAGACGGGGCCCGAATCCAGTCCCCACAGGCGTTGCTCCACTCGGCGAATCTTGGCCGGCGGTGTCGGCAAGGGTAACAAAGCACCCTTGACGGTGCCGCTGTGGCCAATCATGACCCCCAGGCCTTCCTTATCGGCGATATCCAAAAATCGCGCTAGCGCTTCGTCCGGATGGCGCTCCAACTGCACCTCCGCGGAAATCCGTCCCGCATGACCGAGCGCTGTCACGTCCCGCCTCTTCACGCCGCGACGGGCCCACTTCAAGGCCTCTTTCAGCCGATCTTGGTGACGCGCCTCATATCGCTCCCGAAGACGATGGTGATCTTCTGTATTGATGCGGCCATGACCCAGCACACCCACCACCAGCGCGGACGGCACCGGGCCCAAGCGTTCCAAAAGCTGCCCGGTTCGCGGGTTCAATGCCACCACGCCCGGATACATAATCCCATCGGACGGCTCGATTTGAGCCGCGAGCCGTGCCGCGTCCCCCGGCTCCAACGATCGTCCCCAATACGCGGCCACGGCGCGAATCACGGCCACGACGTCGGCCGAACTAGACGCCATGCCTTTGCCAACCGGCAGTGCCGATTGCACCACCAGCACCCCGGACGGGGGATACCCCCACTGCTCAAGAACTAATTCCGCGGCTCGCCGCGCTTTCCGCTTATGGGCGGGATACAGCTCCAAGTCTCCATCCGAGGTTGCGCAAAAAACCGCCCGCGTGCCCCACGGGATCGGAAGCGTGATTAAAAATGGCGTGTTGTCTATCTCGCCTTGCACCAATTCGCCGAAGGTCCCGGCAGCAAATCCCCAACCCGACTCCATCTCGCCCACCCTGCTCCCCCCTCAGTTGACCGTCGTTACGGGGATGACGGGCTGGGACTCGTACTTGTTCCCCACGCATTCACCAACGCATCTACCACATTGACCGATCCTTCTGCCACCACCAAGGTCTTGTGCAAGGTGAAGGCCGCCATCTCAGAACCAGACGGAAGGGCGCCCACTTTGACACTCAGCAGACCCACCGTCTCGGTCACCACGGACATGCCGGCCGGCGGTTTAAAGGTCGACGACGTGGACTCGGTAAGCACCGCTGGGCTGCCATTCGTCGTTTGATAGGTTAAGAGCACCACTTGGGACTTGCCACGCGTGCTGACATTTACACCGTTGAGTTCCAAATTCATGGATGGCGGCGGCAACACAATAGGGAACGACACCTGTGACCGAGCCAGGTCCAATTCTGTGCCTTGAGCGGTCATCGCCACTTCCGGGGTAACCCCTGAGGGCGGCGTAAACTGAAAGGTGCTCGTGTTAATGGGCGGATTCAACTGAACCGACTTGGGTGTTTCCTCCAACGATCCGTTTTTCCATGCCGCCTGCCAGCGAATGGGGGTATTGGTGGTCAGACTGAACCACAACGTGGTCTTCGCGCTAATCCCCGCAGCGACAGGAGACACCAGATGCAAAATGACCTCTTTTGCATTCACGGTCACCTGCTCAGCATGGCTCTCTTGGATAATGCCCGGCAACTCGGTGCCCAGCACGCGGAATTCGGTCCAAGATTGCGGATCCGCCGTCAGCACGGAATAGTGCTTCGCCCCATTCTGGTACACCACGGTGTTCAGGCCGTTGTCCACCACTTCAAAGGGCGTACCGCCCTGCGGCGCTACGTCCAGGCGAAACAGCACCGGCGAGGTCTGGCTCAGTAGTTTGACATTGTACACGTGACGACGTCCGTGAGGCCCGTAGGCGACCTCCGTGATAGTCTCGTTCACCGCATGCCAGTTTTTGAGGCGCGCCAACACCTCCTGCTTGACTTGGGCAGGAGACATGCCGTGGGATATGGGGTGTTGTCCGTGCGTCGCGCCGCACCCGGCCAAAAACACAACCAAGGCGGCGGCTCCCATCCGTCTCTTCATAGTGCCATGGTAGCGCTCGGTGGACCATCCGACAAGCCGGACCGGGCAGAGAAAAACTGGCTCAAGACGGTTTTATTCGACGCCGCTGACCCGCTCGTCACGGAAAAGAGCTTCCCTGAGCAGGGCGCTTCCCACCCCGGCATGTTCCAGCGCCATTAAAGCTGCTCCCGCCACAGGCTTTAAGGAGGTGATCCGGGGCTGTGAGAGCGGCAGGACCTGCGCCAGACGATTAAGAAACGCATCCTTCATGTGCGGTGCCTGACCCAGCCACAAGCTGCCAGCCATGACCACGGGCACTGGCTCCCTGTCCATCTCCAGCAGCAATGCCAATCCGTGCACACTGTCGGCAATGGCCGTCCCCGCTCGCGCGAGGATCTGTTGAGCCACCTCATCGCCCTGAGCGGCGGCTTGAAAGCATAAGGGCACGACCACGAGGAAGGCCATGAGCGGTATCTCGCGGAAATGCATGGCCCGTGCCAAAGACTCGTAGTCAGGCTTACCCATGAACGAGAGAACCGCAGGCTCCAAGGCGGTCTTGGGTCCACGGCGCTGCGCGCTGCGGAACGCGTGATGCATGACGGCGGAGGCAATGTCGATGCCGCTCCCAAAGTCGCCCCACTCATAACCCAATCCACCCAAGTGCCGACGGCGGCCCAGACGCGTCTTGCCGAACACGTTGGTGCCAGTGCCTGCAATGGCCGCAAGTCCCCACCCCTCCGGAGCTCCCGCCGCCAGGGCAATTTCGGCATCGTTTACGATGTCCAGATCCGTGTTCGGTAAGGCCTGGCGGATACCTGCATCCAAACGCTCAATCTCCTCAGGAAAGTCTGCGCCTGCCAACCCTAACACCATTCGGCTGACCTGGGAGAGGTCGATACCAGCTTGCTTCAAGGTATCCCGGACCACAGCCGCCACTGCCTCGACCGCTCCGTCCATGCCAACCGCTTCGTGGTTGGAAGCGCCGCCATGTCCGAAACCTAGAACGCTGTCCCGACTCACCACCAAAACGTCCGTTTTCGTTCCGCCGCCATCCACACCGACCCACACCATAGCGCCGCCTCCGTGTTTATGGTAAAAATTGTAAGCCCATACTCCGTATGTCCCTTTTATTTCACCCTAAAATGCGTCATAATGATAGCAAATCCTGCGATCTTGCTCTTTTGGAGGTCGAGGAGACTAACACCAATTAAAATCCGTGCGATAGGTGGGAGAACGTGGATTACCAGAATGAACGTGTCGCCATATTCGTGGACGGGGCCAATATGTTTTACGCCCAACGCGTCCTGGGATGGCACCTCGATTTTGCCCGCGTCATTGAGTACTTTACCCGAGGACGCCAGCTCTACAATGCTTTTTACTACACCGGTGTACAAGTCCCGCCTGACAACAGCCAGCGCGACTTCCTCACGGCTCTGCGCCATTTGGGTTTCACCATCCGGGAGAAATCCATCAAAGAGACCCTCGACCAAAGCTCCAATGCCGTCATTCGGCGAGCCAACTTAGACATTGAAATTGTCGTAGACATGTTCAACACGGTGACGCGCTATGATGTCGCCATCTTAATGAGCGGAGACGGCGACTTCGAACGCGCCGTAGAACTGATCCGATCTAAAGGCAAGGAGATCGTCGGCGTGGGAACCCGCGGCATGATCTCGTCCGAATTGGAAAATGCCTGCGACCGCTACGTGAAGCTCGAAGACATCCGCTCAGAAGTCGAAAAGATTCGCTAAGGCGCCTGTCTGGTATTTGCGGCCCGATACCACCGTGGCCTGTCTGCCGTTATAATGGGAGAAACCCAAGCGGAAGGGGGGCGGAAAATGCGTGGGCATCGTGTGACGTGGGCAGTCTGGGCAGTCCTTGGGCCGTTAAGCACAGCCTTGCTCGCTGGGACGCAAGGGGCGGCTCAGGCGGCGGCTCAGACTGGATCGCGTTCGTATGCTGTGACGACCATGCCAGCCTATTACAGCTACACCAAAACTGTAACCTTCGCCAACACAGGAAACGCTCCCGCCCTCAATGTCAGGGCCGATGTGGTATTGATGGCTCCAAAGAGTGCGTACGCCAAAGTCAACCTGGTCGGATACTCGGAGGAGCCCAATGCCACCTTCCGTGACACAAACGGCAATCTCATTGCGGTTTACGACTATTCCCGCATTAAACCGGGCCGTTCCGTCACAATCCGCCTCCAATACCAAGCCACCTCATCGGACGTGTCGTACCGCCTGCCGAAGACATATGCCCCGTACAACACGGCGTCGGCATTATACATCAAGTACACCAATCCCAAGCTGGAAGCCGCACAAGTGAATACAGGAGCTCCGGCCATCAAAGCTTTGGACGCGAAACTCGTCGGTCATCTCACCAACCCTTATCAGCGTGCGCAAGTTCTCTTTAACTGGGTCGCCCAAAATATTCGCTACAACTACTCTTTGAAAGCGTCTGGCTCAGCTTTGGCCGCGCTCCGGTCCCGGTTGGGTATCTGCAGCGACATTGCCGACTTGTACGTGTCCCTGCTCCGCACCGACCACATTCCAGCCCGCCTCATCGGCGGATACGTGACCAACAACGGAGCTGGACAGGGAGGATTTCACCAATGGGTGCAATTTTATCTCCCGCATACCGGCTGGGTCGCGGCGGATCCGACCTGGGGCCGCTTCGGATACTTTGCCGCCTTGGAGGACAATTGGCACATCCCCCTTTATGACGGCATCCGATCCGATATTTCAGTGCACTGGCAATACGCCAAGAGCTCGTCGAGAAGCCCTTATCTTGCCATCCATTATCACTATCACTTCACGAGCGAAAAGAATTTGAGCCCGGAGCGCAGCGCGCCCCTCCCAATTGCGCGGGCAGCTCCGCCAGTCCCTAAACAACCTGCGGTATTAAATGTAGTCTCCGAGTGGGGGCGTATTTTGCACTTCTTCGGCCAGTATGTGACGCGACTCAAAATCGGCCTCGAATCGCTCTAGAGTAACCGCGCTCAATGGGGCCATCCTAAGGGCGGAGGTGGTGTCCATGCCGACTAACAACGTACACCCGCAGTCTCTTCAAGAGCTGTGGGACTGGACCCGGGTGCAGTTCGCAGAACGTCAAGCCAGCCATTTAGACGCCGTGCTGATGCAAATCGGCGACCGACTCGCCGCCAACCCGCCGGAAAACTTAAGCGACGAGGAACAAATGGTGCTGGACGCTTGGCGGATGGCGGGACCCGATGATCGCCACCGACTCACACAACTCTTCATGCGCACGGTGGGGCATCAAGAGTTCCTTTAACAGTAGGGCACGACCCAACGGTCGTGCCCTGCCGCCCTCTTCCAAGGAATGCCGGTTTGCTCCATGCAGCCTTGAGACACACTAGTTTCCGGAGGTGAAGGCTGTGCCGCGTGCCTGGGCTTGGTTTCATAACCCGTCGGCGGTTTTGTCGCTGGTTGATGAACTGGGGGAGCAAAACCGCGTTTCCGTGTTTCTGCGTGATCCTAAAGAGCAGGACGATGTCGTAGTCCTCGGCCCAATCACTCGCGATATGGCTTGTTACCCATTCTTGGACATCTGCCATCAGATCCGCCGCTTTGGCGTTAAGAAGGCGGTGGCAGAGCATTATTCTCGTGTGCTGCGCCGGGGCGGCGCGGTCGTGTGCGTGGAAACGGCGGATGTCAGCGCAATGCGCGCTTTGGACGAACTGAAAGCCCGAGACGTCCTGGTATAACCCCTAATAGGGATGTAAAAAATGGAAACGCTCTGGGCGGGCCATGATTCCCTGATACAAGTCGTGCCCGCCTGGATTGGGCGGCGTCATGTTTTCCGCCTGAATCTCCTTCAACGCAGGAACCCCGCGGTAATGGGGATTGGCACGCACTCCTTGGGGTCCAAAATAATAAGCGGCGCCTCGATGCCGAGCCCACTCGTCAAATTCCGCTACCGTGTCCGATGAATGAACCTCCGCCACCACCAACGGATCAGGCCCCGAATTCATCACCGTGTGGCCGTGACCGGGCGGCAAAAGCAGTTGATCGCCGTGCCGTACCCACACCACAGACGCCTCTTGGACTCGGTCAAACGAGCCTACCCGTTGCATAAATATCCCGCCATGGCCGTTTAGGATTTCTATGACGGCAGAAAACGGCGTGCGCCGGGGTCCCCGGTGCAAATGCAGGGGAAACAAGGACCATTCGTGTCCCAGCGTGCCAGGCATTAGTTCCAAAATGCCATATTCGAGGTGGAGAGCCTGCCAGCGGTCACGATCCATGGAGCGCCAAACTCGAGGGAAATGGCGCGCCACGAGCGCTGGCCCGATACTGTCTGGATTCTCTAAAAAGGGCCGGACTTGATCGAGGTACCAGCGGCGCTCTATACCATGCACCACATCGGGGCTGAATTGAACAACTGTGCCGTCCTCTCCGACCCCAATGTGCAAACTCATGGCCCATCCCCTTCGTGCCAACGTCGTGGTGCTCTAATGATACCGCAACGACAACCATCCACGATGGATATGGCGGACTACGCCCACAACCACAGCCCCGAGCGCTAAACTGGCGACTGACAGAATCACCATGATTATACTGAGATGAAATCCATCCATCATCATACCGCCGGGCGCCCCTTGAACAAGGAAATCGCGCGAGGAAAACGCGGGCAGCGCCAGACCTCCGAAGACTGCCTCCACCGGACGGTAAAACACGACGGTCATAATCCCGGCGTACACGGCGTGCATCAGCCGCGCTGCGAAATAGGGCTTCATCGAAATATCGGTGTCCGCGAGTACCGAGGCCACCTGTCCATGTACCGAAAGACCGGACCAAGCGATGATCCCCGAAACCAGCACCAGTCTTTGAATTAGGGGAGCTGCCGTGTGAGCCGCGGCGGCGGAACCCAAGTCGATCTCGAATAACCCTTGAATGGCGGCATTGATTAAATGCGGCGACATTCCCAAAAGATGCAGGAGCGCCCCAAACGGAATCTCAAGCAGACCCATCAATCCCGTAGCGGTCAACACGCGAATGAGCACGGCAAACAAAACCATAAAGCTCATGATCATGAAAAGCGTAGACACCGAATCCGAGATGGCCTCGTTCAGCACCTTGCCCATGGAGCGGCCGTCTTCGGCACGTCCCCGCATCATGGCATCAACAGCACGCCTATGAATACCTCGGGGCACCATTCCTTCGGGATTCTTGGGCTTTTCATGCCTCTTATAGAATCTAAACGTGAGCCCAACCATCAACACCGAAGCATAGTGCGCCATAGCCAACACGGCCCCTAAAGCCGGCTGGCCAAACATGCCCACGGCTACCGCACCAAAAATGAAAAGCGGATCCGCACTGTTAGAAAATGCCAAAAGTCGCTCGCCCTCGGTCTTCGTGCAGAGGTCCTGCTTGCGGAATTTGGCCGTGAGCACCGCATCCATGGGATAACCCGCGGCCAGCCCCATGGAGAACACAAAGGAGCCCACCCCCGGGACATTGAAGATAGGGCGCATCAGGGGCTCGAACCAGACGCCTAAATAATGCACCATCCCGGTAGAGAGCAAGACATCCGACAGAATAAAAAAGGGAAGCAGTGAAGGGAATACCACTTCAAAAAACAGCTTCAACGCCCCCACCGTGGCGTGATAGCCATGCTCTGAGAAGACAATCAGCATGATAGTTAACAGCAGCATGGTAAATCCGGTGATCATCGTCGCTGTGCGATTCGGCTGTTTCGCGTCCATTCCGCCACCTCGATCCTGGGACTTCCCTTCATGCTATGTCCCAGAAAAGAAGGGTATGACGCGACGCGGTGGTCTATGGTGACACGGCAATGGGGACACGAGGTAAAGGCAACCAATCTCCGAACAATGGCCGTAGGCGGAGCTGCCAACGTCCGAGTCTGGGGTCCCGTTGCTAGGGGACTAACGCCCCCGTATGCAGTTGATTCGCCACACAAAGTAAATAGACACCGGTGAGTAGTCCGACTCTCCCTACATGGGCGGCTGCTCCCGTAGGGGGGATCCGTAGGCGACAAGGACTTTTCATCGTTATGATGCCGACAACTCCTATTCGACGTGTGCGACCTGTGACAGGAACTGGCGTTCGCGTGCGCGGGTGCTCCTTTTTTAGGATTTGTACCGGTGAACTAAATCGCCTCCGTGGGCCGCGGTGAAAAGCATCAGGATCACGGCGCCTGCCACCAAGAGCCCCGACCAGAGAGTAAGTCGGCCACGGCCGGCCCAGGCCCCAGCATGTTCTATCTGGGCGCGGCGCGCATTGAACTGGGGCAGGGCTTGCGTGACCCATGCCAGAGCCGTTAAACCCGTTGCCGTATACGCATCCCAGTGCGTGCCGCCTAATGAGGGATTTCACGGCCGGCGTTTGAGAAGTCAAAGCCGCCGCCACGTTGCTGGTTATCAGGGCTCCGATAAGACTCAACAGCGCAAAGGTCAGGACCCAAAGGCTGGCGCGGTCGAAAAACCGATCCGGCCGTGGCCCAAGAAGGACGCCCAGTGCGTCGATGAGAAAGGTTAAACTTAAAAAGCGATGGGAAATGACGATCGTGGAGTGAATGATGCCAAAGTGAGCGCTGATGTGAATCGCCATCCCGAGGTCCTCCGTGGCCCTATCCCGGTACGGGAATAGCCGGACTCCGCGATCACCCCCCGCATGAGCAGGGGACTGGGGCCCGATGACCGAAGAGCCCGACCACCATCATGGGGCACACGGGGGTCATTCCGATCCCGCCCGCTCATCATGGGGACCATCGCAGCGTCTGAGTGCCGGTTAGAGTCTCGGGGAAACGATCGGGCCCACATGTCTACGGTGACTACACTCGGCGTTTTTTAAGGGTTGACCAACCCAATAATTCATATAGCGGTCACCAACCAAATCCCGCGGCGGCAATAAGCCACATCCCGCCAATGGCCCCTAGACCAGGAATCGTCCACCTCGGGAACGAAAAATACGTGGGCAGGACCAGTAACAAAGGTCCCGCCACTCCCCGACTAATCCTGTCGATGCCACCGATATTACGGGTCAAACAATAGGGGTCTTTCATGGGTTCTCTTCTCCTTCCGCCCTTTAAGGTCTCGACCACTAGCCTATCCGCACAAAAGGTCTTTATACCGTGCCTTACAAGGGATGGCGCGAGGGGCTTCAGCACCCCTACCGTGAAAGCGTGTGAAGACAACGCTTGTCGGCTTTTTCCGGTTTTTATCCCTTAAGCCGGGGTATTGCACTTCTTGATGTGTCCGCCGGGTACGCGCCCACGCGACCGATGCTCTATGATCTGCCAGACCGCTTGGCAACACTGGCCCGCCAGTCGGAGGCACGCTTGGCCGCACTACGGCAGACACCCTGACAGCACGGGAAGACGGCCGTTGGAAGAAAACCCTTGGTTTCATAGTCATCGAGCGTTTGGCCTGTTCGCGCAACCCGCCACATCCTCTATTGTTCGCGATGACCGGATATCGGGCGTGGTGGACTCCCGTTTGGCGCAATAGGCGCTGTCATCGTCCCCGGCGGTCATCGCACACCCACCGACCCCGTGCCGACCAGTCGCACCGTGCTCTCCGGACGGAACCGCTGCGGGTGCCCGGGCCATGGCTCGGCACATCGCACCGGGCTTCTGGGAAAAGACCAAGACTAAGCCGGCGCGTCCCATCCCGCCTGGCCGAGTCTCCGGTAACATACGCCCTGCACTGCCATATTATGGGAACCAGAAAGGAGAGTTGCACCATGACTGATGTCGTAACCGACACGAGCTTCATTGACGATATTCAGGAGTCCATCCAAGATGAACTCTCGGACGTGGCCTTTTACGCCGGTATCGCCAACGAAAGCCCCGATGACATCTCGCGCTTGATTATTACGAGCATCATCGGCGACGAGTATGCGCACGCGCGCACCCAGGCCGCGCTCCTCCACGAGTTAAATCCGGAGAGTGCGGGAGCACCCCCGATGACGCCGCCGCCCAACACGGGCTACCGGGAAGATATCCTGGTGGCCATTGCGGGCGAGACGAGCGCCGTGGCGCGGTATGCCGAGCTTGCGGCCGAGGCCCCCACACTCACCATCCGGTATCTCCTCACCTCCATTCTGGGGGATGAGTATGGGCACATTCGCACCTGGTTTGCGCTGCTACAAAACCTCGACGCATAAGCGCCGCCTCATGCTCTTCGGGAAAGGCTTCCAATAGACCCACACCATACGTCCTCAGCGGGCCACGGCGCCCGCTGAGCACTGTGGTGGGGTTCCGTAACACGGTAACGATGAGCCGGGCGTAATGGCACCCACTGCCTAAGGCATTATCGCCCCCGTTACCCGGCTATTGATCATGCGAACTGTTGCGCGATACATCTATCGGATGGCTGGACACGAGCGCATCTTCGGACGTAAACGCTGGGTGATGACACATCGCAAGTTTGTTGCTTCAACCAGGGCCTCACAACACCCGTGTCCAGCGAACCCCCGCATCCTTCGTGCGATAGATCGCGGCGTGGCCATTCTGCCGCACGAGCAGAAATCCGGCCGCTGCGGACACCCGGTTGAAATTCACCACGGTCCCGGCCGGCAACGTGCTCGCCGCCCATGCGTGACCGCCATCCGCCGTCCGATACAGGTCCGATCCCAGCACGACCCACCCGTTCTGCGACGTGATCCACGCCTGAAAGATGATCCCGGGCTGTTGTGGCAAAATGGCATCGGGCGTATGGGGTAACATGTGCCACGTCTGCCCCCCGTTGGTACTCTGCTCTAACCGCCACCACGCTTTGGTCGGGGAGGTCTTCGACGGAAACGCCCGCTGCATCACCACCGGCACGACCATCTCCCGGGTATGGGGGACAATCGCCGGGTCCATGACAATGGTCGACCAATTGCTCGCCAGCAAGGGCAGCGGTGAGCGGGGCGATGACCACGTGTCCCCTCCGTTGGCCGTCACAATGAGGGATGCGCTATGGGGTCCGGAGGCAATGTTGCTCCCGCCCGCCAACACGCCGACCGAGCCGGTGGCAAAAGCGAGCCCCGCCGTCGCACTCATTGCGCCGTCAAAGACCGCATGCCATCCCGGGCGCTGTACGCTGGTGCGCCACACACGGATCTCGACATGTCCCGCCAAGCCTTGCGACGCGGCCACAATCCACGCATCGCGATTGCCCACGGCGGCCACCCGGGTGAGTCCCAAGCCCGCAGCCACCGCAGGATGGACCATCGTCTCCGTCCACTGCCGCCCGCCGTCCGCCGTGTGCCAGACTTCGATCATATCGTTCCCCCGGCTCACGGTCAGCCATGCCGTCCACGCATTGGGAAACGCGACTGAGGTGTCCGATCCGACGAGGTAACCCCCGGCCACCGGACCGAAACGCACCATCGGCGTTAAGGCTCGCGTCAGTGGGCGGCTCGCCACATTGCGCCACTGGCGCCCGCTGTCCCTTGTTTGGAGTACTTAGCCCTTCGTGTTTATCGCCCAGCCCTGCCGCGCAGACACCATATCCAGCGTAATCACCGTCGCAGGCGGCGGCACGCGAGAAGCGGTCGTCGACGGCGTGGCGGAGGTTGCTGCTGAAGGACGGACCGTCGATGGTGAATGCGGCGCGGACGAGGGGTGCGCTGTCGCTCCACAGCCCGCCATCAAAAAACTCCCCACCAACAAACCCGATACGATCGCCAGATGCTTGTTCATCCTTGGTGCCTCCCGTGACAGATTTCACCAGGAAAACGTGCATCGTCCCGCGAAGGTCACCATAAGCAGTGGTTCACTGCTTATGGTGTTTCATTCAGGACTCTTTAACCAAAAGAGCAGCGGTTGCTTACGGCGCATACGCCCCGAGGGATCCATGTCATTCGCGCCGTAAAGTATTTGGCAGACTCACAGCTATCGGGCCGTCGTCCTTTGCCTAACCTGCCCCGCGCTATCGGTCTCCTTGATCAGGTAGGAGGAGCCACTTGAGGCGTCTTTTCGGGCCCATGTGTATGCGCCAGCCCTGCAGGGCCGTTTGTGTCCCTCCCGATGGATGAGCCTCAGCGGGGGCTTCGGGCAGCCACCCTTTACGGATACCGCTGGGAATCGGAACTGGCTCAGGAAGCACACGGTCCCAAAAACAATGATCCCCCAACGTCGCTGGAGGACCACCGTCCAGGATACCACGGCGAGTTATCGAGCCATCGACTGCCGTTTCCAGAGCCACACGCCTGCACCTAGTCCGAGAAGCGGCAGTCCGGCCGCCCACGGCACTTCGGGCAGTTGTCCATAGGGCAATGCCCCCGTCAGCGAAACCACGTTAGAGTGGCCCATGGTCTCTTCGTAAGTCGGATCCCGACCGACTTCGGACACGTCTAGATTCTTCGGTTTCTCTGACGCGGGCAGGGCCATGGATACGCTGAACGTGCGGCTGCCGGCCGCAGTCACAACGAAGCGCTCGGCAAGCGTTCCAGTTCCCAGATTCGGAACGTCATAACTGAACACCGCGTAATCCGTCAGCCCCGTCGCCGATGTAAGGACCAACCCCGACACCTTCACCGTATACGTGTAGATGTCCTTAATCTGGCCCAACGTGCTTTTCTTCGTCGACACGTGGGGCGGGCTCACGTAATCAATCGTCAGGGATGAAGTGGCACCGCTCGCAAACGCCGGAGCACTGGCGGCCCCGACTGCCAACAACGCGACTGCCCCCGTCACCAATCGTGAAATGCGCTTCATGCTGTGAACCCCTATCTATCCATTGGTTAAAATCCACACTGACCGAATAGTGGCAATCCGCCCACTACAGGCCCATATTGAGTCTTAATGAATACCATCGACACTTGCGATTTGGCTCCCCCCTCCCTGCCCTAATCTTTACCCGGAGTGGCAGGTTTAGTAAGCTTTGGAAAAAAGAGGGGCACCTGGCGCGATTTAGGGTGTGGCGAAAGCGTTGCCAGAACGGTGGCAGTCAGCTCGACACGTCTGGAGAAGCGCATGACGATAGCCCGTCACGAGACGTGACGGGAGAAGCCCGTGGCCTGGTTTGTT
>JAJZAN010000019.1 GCA_021799435.1 Bacillota bacterium
GTATCGAAATGCCTCACTCGAACATGCGAGTTCCACTCCCGCAATGGGAGACCGGAATATCCGAGAAGGGGACGTTGCCTAATGAAGTTCGTGCAGCGCACGGTCACCGTGGCCGGCGCCGCGTTGGTGTTGGCGTTAGTTCCGGAAGCGGCTCTGGTCCATGCGCACGCCGATTTCCTCACACATCATGTGTCCCGCGGTCAGGTGGTTGAAGGAATCCTGTCCGGCGGGATGACGGCCGTTTTTTCATTGGATGCCCGCAACTCCCTGAGCATTACCACATCGCAGGGGCAAACTGTCGCCGTGGCCCTGACGCCCCAGACGCACCTCAACTTGGAAGCTCACGGCAGCGATGCCGCATTGCTCGGCGGCAACACGCAAATCGTCATCAGCGCTGTGGTCACACCACACAATGGGGCGTTGGTCGCCACTCAAGTCGACGCCCGCATCACGGACAGCCCACGTGACTCCAAGGACAAAGGAAATGGGGAGCCCCCCACAACCCCGAACACGACGAAGAACCCCCCTCCCGTCCCTCTTAAGCGCGGCGGTCTTGGCCCTCGAGGATGTCCCGGGCGTGATCTCGAGTGAGATGATAGCCTAGCTCGATGATGTCGCCCATCCGATTAAACACGCGATGGCCATTTTGCATTTCGATCCGGATATCCACTCGGGGAATGGCAATCTGGTGTTGACGGACCACGGAAAGCTCTCGAATCATGGTCGACAGGCTGGCCATGGCCAAGTGACCCAGATGTCCGGAACGGGGCAGGGTCCATCCTGGCGGCTCATCCACCCAGACCCCAATGATGTAGCTGGCGCCCACCCAGGCCGCCACATCGACGGGATAATCGTCCACCACCCCGCCGTCTACCAACACCTGCCCCGCTGCCGACACCGGGGGAAAGAGTCCGGGAACAGCGGTCGACGCCCTCAAGGCAGCCGCCAGTGAAAGAGTCCTACCCCCCCAACTGAGATGCATGCGGTTCCCCACATCTAAGCGTTCCGGCTCCCGTGGTCCAAATACCAAAGCCTGCCGTTGGCTGAGAGAAGTGGCCACAACCCAAACCGGGGTGCCAAGATCCGACCAGTCTTGGTCCTGGAGCAAGCCCGACAATCGCTCCCACAGGCGTGCCGAAGTGGCCAAAGCCAATGGTAGATGGGCGTGAAGCAGTGAGGCTGCCCAGGCGTGCCAGGCCGGCTGAACTGGCGATGATTTCCAGGACCCGGCCACATCAGCCAGTGTCTCAGGAGTATGGCCCAAGGCCAATAGAACCCCGACCAGGGCGCCGGCAGATGACCCCACGTACGCGTCGACCGATACATCCATGTCCCGCAGCGCGGCGGCCGCGCCAATGCCAGCTGCGGCCCATAACCCGCCTCCGCTTAACACCAACACTGTCACGACATCACCCCTCACGATAGTCTACGTGAGGGAAAAGGCAATCAGACGCCGGCTATGGCAACGCCTGCATCCAGTCGGGCAGGCGTTCTCGGAGCTTCGAATTGGGCCAAACGCTTTTGACTCCACGTTGCCGCATCGCCAGAAAGGACGCGCCTTCCACATGGGGTCCGAAGGCTGCGACCGCCACCTGGGGTGGTATGTGCTGAAGTAGGTCGTCGTCGACCAGTCGCATATCGAGGAGAATGCCACGCAAGTCAGACCGCTCGGCGAGCACATCCCGAGCCCGTCCCGCATTTTCTGCCACGATGACAGATTCTCCGTGTTGGCGGGCTAACTCCAGGATGGGCATCGTGAACATGACATTGTCTTCGAGCAAGAGAATCATGGCGTCTTCACCCCAACCCTAGCACAATCCCGTGCTAGGACGCATGCCTCGCACTGCGGAGAGCGGGCCAAACACACCCGCCTCCCATGCAAGATAAGCCAGTGGTGCGCCCGGGACCACTTCTTTTTAGGAATAGCCCGCATCAACTGCTGTTCGGTCCCATCCGGATCTTTGGCATCCGCCCATCCCAGACGATGCGAGACACGGAACACATGGGTGTCAACCGCAATCGCATCTTGGCCAAACGCGTTGGATACGACAACGTTGGCTGTCTTGCGCCCCACGCCCGGCAACGTCATGAGTTGGTCCCGATCCGGGGGAATCTCACCTTCCCACCGTTCCACGAGAATCCGCGCCGCGGCCAAGATATTCCGCGCCTTCGTATGAAAGAGCCCGCAATCCCGAATCAGGGCCTCGATGTCCTCAACCGATGCCGAAGCCATGGATGCCGCATCGGGATAGCGGCTGAACAAGCGCGGCGTAATCATGTTGACCCGACGGTCTGTGCATTGCGCCGACAACATGGTCGCCACCAGCAGCTGAAAGGGCGTGGTGAAGTCTAGTTCCGTGACGGCGTCGGGGTACAGTGATTCCAACTGGTCCAGCATCCGAAGAATTTTTCGGCTCATCGATGGACCTGCGAGGCGTCGGCCAGCACGTCTGCGACATGGCCTGGCACGCGCACCTTACGGTAAACCTTGCGAACAACCCCCTCGGGATCAATCACGAAGGTGCTTCGCTCAATACCCCAAGCAACCTTTCCGTACATGTTTTTCTGCTTGTACACCCCATAGGCCTTAGCAACCTCAGCCGACTCATCCGACAAAAGAGGAAACGGCAGTTGGTGCTTAGCCCGGAACTTTTGATGGCTGGCCAAAGAATCGGTACTAACCCCCAGCACCACCGCGCCGCCGTCGCTGAAGTTCGCATATGAATCCCGGAAGTCGCAAGCCTCGGTCGTGCAGCCCGGGGTGTTGTCGCGGGGATAGAAATACAACACCACGACACGGCCCCGCAAATCCTTCAGGTGCACCGTGCCATCCGTGCCCGGCAACGTGAAATCCGGCGCTTCTTTACCTAACAATGCGTCTTCCATGATTCGCCCTCCTGCCTCCCGCTCCGTCATCGTTGTCTGCACCATATCATGAGCCCTGAGACTGGGCAACTTGCCTAGAGGGGCTTCACAAAGATATTTCGCGAAACTTGAGACAAGATCTCGGCCCCGCCTGCCCGATTGATGACCACCTCTTCGAGGCGCACGCCAAATTCGCCGGGCAAGTAGATGCCAGGTTCAATAGAAAAAGCGGCGTTTTCCGGCAGCCTCAACTGATTGGTCTCCATGACCGAGGGCGGCTCATGGACAGACAGCCCAATGCCGTGCCCCACCCGATGCACAAATGCGGGACCATATCCGGCCTCGTCAATTACTCGACGCGCAGCCCGGTCCACATTTTCGGCCGGCGTGCCCGGCTTAGCCGCGCGGTGTGCCGCCTGCACCGCCTGCTCCACCACCTGGTGAACGGCTCGAAACTTGTCCGACGGCTCTCCCAAATACGCCACCCGGGTCATATCCGAGGCATAGCCGTGATAGTAGCAGCCGATGTCCAGCAACACCGGGCCGGGTCCTAGTGTGGTGTCCGTGGGGCTGTGATGGGGAAGTGCGCTGTGCTCGCCATAGGCAACGATGATAAACGCTTCTTTGTCCGCCCCGTTCGCGATGAACGACCGGCGGATGATATCCGCCAACTCCAATTCGGTCATACCCGGCTGCATAGCCGCGTAGGCCGCCCGCATCGCCAAATCATTAATCCGTTGACTTTCCGCGAGCAGCCGGCATTCTTCAGCGTCTTTCTGCATGCGGATCGGCGCCATCACGTCTGAGGCCAGTCCAAGCGGCTTATTGAGGACGTCCGCCAGTATCTGGGCGTGGTCAAAGCGGGCGTCATCCGATACCAGCACCTGCGAGCCGCTCAACAACTTCACGGCCTCCGACAGTACAGCCCGCGGTCCGGCATCATCCGTGAACCGCTCAATGGGCACTGTGCCGCGCAGATGGGCTTGAGCCTCCTCCGCGTTCACAGAGGCAATCACCAGCCGCACTCCGTCCGGGGAAATCAACAAAAAGGTGAGCCGCTCGTCTCCCATGGGTGTCCAACCCGCCGCATATCGGAAATCTTGGCCGGGGGCCAGTGCCAGAAGCGCGTCGTGGCGCGCCAGTTCCTTTTGTATGGATGCGATTCGCAACTTTTTTCCTCCTTCAGCCAAATGAGTGGAACCTTTTACTCTCCGGTCGCGTTATACCTAGCAAAGTCTAACGCCACATGGGAGGCGACCTGTATGTACAGCAAAATCGGTTCGGTAGCCACAGTACTTGGTGGCATCGCCGCATGGCGCCTCACGATGGATGACTGGCTGCGTCTAGGCTTGGAAACAGGTCTCGGCTTAACCGCCGTCCTGCTGCTCTCGCTTAAAACCCAGTAACGGCTCAGTTGCAGGCCTAACGGGCTTTCGGTATGCTGACCTCTGTCAGGAGGTCGAACATGAAATTTCGTTGGTACTACGTTCTCGGGCTGGTTGTGGCAGCCGCCTTGGCCGGAATTGCCGCCTTCGTGTTGCACGGCCGTGCTCCCGAGACCCCCCAGCAAATGTCGTGGAAGACCGCCAATCCCGTTTTAGCGCCAGCGAGCCGTGTCCTTCATGTGGGCGCCATGTGGAATGCGAAGACCCAGACCATCGCGCCACTCGCCGGATCGCTGGCCAACGCCGAGTGGTACCTGCCCATCACCTCGCGCTCAGCCGTCTCTTATATCTTACATGATGGGCGTGCCCGATGGGTTGTCGACGGGCAGCACCGTACCCTTCCAAGCCCGCCCAGCAATCCCAACGCTCAAATAACATACGCCAGTAACGGTCAGTCGCTGGCTTGGATGCAGCTCGAGGGCGGTGCCCTGCAAATGTCCACCGCCAATGCTCAGGCACATCCGTGGCCCAAAGCCCGCGCCATCCAGTTCAACCACCAAAACAAACTCGTCATGCTGGTTTCGCAGCACGTCTGGATAGCCGGCCACGAGCTCGCCTGGCGTATACCCGGCACGCCTGCCGCCCTGAATCCGTTTGTTCAGGGGGCAGATTTTCTTATCGTGGACCGCCAGGGCCACCTGGAATCTCTCGCCCTTCCCTCAGGTCACGCTTCGGCGCTGGCGAAGGTTCGCGCAGCTCGCTGGCCCCAGCTTGTCACGGCGGAGTCAGTCGGCAACCGCCTCCTGATCCTGATGGAACGTCCCGGAGCTCTGCCGGCCTGGCTTTTAATCGAAATCCATGGCAAGCAGGTGTGGTGGTATCGATTTGTCTCTCCGGCGATGCCGGAGTTAGGCACGGTCCACGGGGTTTTTGCCATTGGCAACGCGGAAAGCAACGGAAACCTGCTGCTCTTGCCAACCGGATCCGCCATTCACCCCCTCAACTTAAGTCCTGGGATCTTCAGCACAGGCCCGGGGGGACTCATCTGGCAGGGGAGCAATACGTTGCAGAAGCTTTCCGGGTGGCACGCCTAGGGGCGCGGATGGGGACCCCACTCGACCAGTCCCTTAAGCTCGGAAAAGTACCGGAGCCTGAGGTCATACGGCATCGTCGAGCGGCGGCTGGGATTGGGCAAAACCGCCTCCCAAACGCCCGTCACCAGCCCATCCGGCTGAATGCCCCAGGCAATCCCCGCGCTAGACGGGAGGTTTCGATAGGCGCGAAAAATGTCTTTTCCCAACAAGGCGACGATTTTAGGATTGAACTGCGCAATCTTGTGGCGGAGGACGCGGGCCCCGCTGCGGCGTTCGTCCGGGCCTAAATCCGCGGAGCCCGGCGTTTCTCGGGCCACTAAATTAGTGAGCCCCAAACGCCACACCAGCAGCTGATGGTCTTCTTGCCAGGTTAAGCGATGTCCGGTGAGGTTGGCATCTGCCAACAGCGCCCAAAATAGATTGCCAGGCCCCGCAAAGTGATGGCCGGTATCCGCCGACTTCAGGCCGGGATTGTACCCCACGAACAGAACATCCAAACCCGGCATGACAATGTCCGGAAGTGCCATTCCTAAGGCTCCCTCCGTTGGACATAGCTTTTGACGGCCCGCATAGCCGACGCGAAGCTCGTCACGAGGCTCCGCTCCCAAGATGCCAAGGCAGCGTCCCCGATGACGGCCATGTTCAGCATCCGGGGGAAAGCACGATCTTGATGCACAAGGGCGATGCTCGGATGCACGGCGGGTTCCATGCCAATCCGTACCAGCACCTGGTCGCCTTCCCAAGCTTTGCCCTGTTCCCAGGACATGATCAGATGACCGCTCCCCCGGTCCAACCGGTGTGGCGAAACATTTGTCAGTACAACCGCGGACGTCTTGTCCAACCGTTCACGATACTCACGGCGAGCCCGCATCTTCTCTGAGCGCAGAGCCACCGTTACCTGGTGCCCCGCCTCCGCCAACCGTATCGCTCCCTCGACGGCGCGATCACCGCCGCCGACCACCAAAACGCGACCCGGGGCCTGCCGGGCCAGCTCGCTCATGGAGGCCGCCGACGTAAGCTCTTCGCCCGGAATACCGAGCATTCGGGACCGTAGTCCGGGCGCATAAAAAAAGGTCTCCCCGCGAAGAGTAGCCCCATCCTGGAGTATAAGGCGCTCGCCGTCCCAGGACTCGACTCCCGCGCCGTACTGAACGCGGACTTGGATGCGGTCCAATTCACGGCGAAAATGATGAATCAATTCCGATGCCGGCGCCGGGCCGAATCCCGGCAGATCCACAATTGGCAGCGTGTAACTGCTCAGCTGACCCCCGACCTCGGTGGAACGCTCCAAAACCCAGGGTTCGAGACCCACGCGGACGGCCCAGACAGCCGCTGCCAAGCCGGCGGGCCCGGCTCCAGCAATGAGAATCCGGCCCATTAGAAGAGCGGCGAGCGATCGTCGTCCAGTCCGACCATGACACGATCTTTGAATGTCGAAACCACTGCCACCAGGCGCAAGAGGGCGAAGTGAAACAGCCATCCGCCGAGAACCAGCATTTCTGGCTGCCAGTTAAAGAGCGGCGGCGGCGCGAATCCCTGGTGCCAAAGGATGAGAGCCGTTGAGCCCAAGGCGGCACTCAACGCGGCCCACGCTTGCATCGTGACAACATAAAAAGCCGATCCCAAACGCCGCCGCAAGAGCGCCCAAGGAAGTCCTACCACCAACCCGCTCAAGATAATCGCGCTGGTCGTGGAAACAAACACGGGATGGAACATGTTGGCACTGACAATATTCCACGGCAGGCTGGCGACCAGTGCCAGCAGTACGCCAGTGCCAAATCCGACGCCTATCATTCGTCCGAAACCGCCCAAAGAGCCCTTCAGGCGAACATGATGCATTTCGACACGCAAAAGCCGCAAGTGATTTTTCACCTGCCGGGAACGGCGTGTCTGCAGTCCGGTCGCCAACACTCCCCAAAGTGCCATGGCCCGTCCAAGAGTCAAGGCGGCAAAGGATTCCGTCTTTAGGCTGAAGGCCACAATGCCTACGCCTAGCACCAGTTGGGCGACAGACAGAAGCCACAACCAACCGTGCTGACGCTGGATGGGCTCCGCCAGCCGGACGGCCAAGTCGTCCGGATTGCCCAGGGCTTCCATAGCCTGTCCCATAGCCGTCTGGTCACTAAATCCCACCGAGCGAAATTGAGTATACCGCGCCAATAAGTCTGCCCGCACCCGCGCTTTCAAGCGACGCGCCTGATATTTGTCCCCGACGTCCTGGACGGCACGGTTGAGGTACTCTTCCCACATCATGTTCACCTCCCTCTGGCATTTTATTGATTGTAATATTTTACGCGTCCTGGACCAAAAACGAAATGCCAAAAAATCTGGGCATGATGCTAGACGCGTGGTATAGTCATCAAGTTACAAACTCTTCCGCAGTGATGACGAGCGGCACCTGTCCTTTATAACCTGATCCCCGCCAAAAAATGGTTTTTTGAAGGAGAAACCCTCGTCGTGAGCGAAAGAGCAACGGGGGAGGTTTACTGACACATGGCTGAGGCAACCATATGGTCGGTGGGGGGCTACGCCCCGCCGCATATCATCACCAACGCGATGTTGAGTGAAAAAATGGATACCAGCGACGAGTGGATTCGTACCCGCACGGGAATTCGCGAGCGCCGTACCGGCGGACCTGACGAAACAACTGCTACCGTCTCAGTACAAGCGGGACGTGCCGCGCTGCAAGCACGCGGCGTCAGCGCCGAAGATTTGGATTGGGTTTTCGTTTGCACTGACACGCCTGAGATGTGGTCACCAGCCACGGCGTGTTTTGTACAAGACATGCTGGGCGCCAAAAACGCGTCAGCCATCGACTTAACCGGTGGTTGTGCGGGATTTTTGCAGACTCTGCAGATGTTAAGTCCCTTGGCCCAGTCCGGCAAAAAGCTATTAGTGATTGGTACGGAACTGCTCACCCACGCGATGAATTGGAACGACCGGGCCACCGCGGTTCTGTTCGGCGACGGGTCCGGCGCCTTTTTGATGGGTCCTTCAGACGCGGGTTTCGAAGGAATTCGCGTGGGTCCTGGGCTCTCCCGCAGCGACGGCAGCCAAACCGACATTTTAGGCAAGCCCTATGGCGGTACGCGCTATCCCATCACCCCGGAATTGGTGACCCAAGGACAGTTGCATACCATTCGCATGGAGGGGCAAAAGGTCTTTAAGCACGCCGTCACCATGATGAGTGACATCGGTCGCCGTGTTGTGGAAGAGGCCCAATTGGGACTGTCCCAAATCGATTGGGTGGTCCCGCATCAGGCCAACCAACGCATCATCGATGCGGTCACCCATCAAGTGGGAATCGCCAGCGATCGCGTGTTTTCCCATGTCGCACAGTACGCCAATACGGGATCTGCCTCGATTGGACTAGCCCTGGCCGACATGCTGGAACGGTCGCTCATTGCGCCGGGACAACGGCTTTTATCGGTCGCCTTCGGCGCAGGCTTTTCATGGGCGTCGCAACTATTCTATGTCGATGCTGTCCCTCCGTCCCAGTTCATTCACGCGGGCACTCCCGCCTGAGGCAACGCTTTAAGCGCTCCGGATGGCCCGCCATCCGGAGCTTTTTCATCATTCGACGCGACGCTCCAACAACTGACGTTCGCAATCGACACAAAGGGTCGCAATGGACCGCTATACTCAGAGCGGACCAACGGAAGGAGGACAAGCGTGGCCGAACAGGACCGGGATCCCTGGAAGGTGCTGGGCATTAGTCCCACGGCCGACAAGGATCGATTGCGGCAAGCCTACCTGGCCCAAGTACGCCAACACCATCCTGACCGATTTCGGCGCGATGCGGCACGATATCAGCAACAGGAAGAACACATGAAGCGGATTAACGAGGCATACCAATGGGCGCTCAAGAATCCGCCGTCAGGCGCCTCAGACTCACCCCGCGTCCACCATGCCACGGGGCGCACCGGACCAGCTCCGGAACCGCCGTTGGTCTGCCCGGAGCATGGGTATCAGGCGGTGCGACGCTGTCGGAAATGCCAACAGCCCATCTGTCTCGGGTGCTTAGGTTTTCGGGAGTCCCTGTGCAACCGCCACCATCAAAAGCTTGCCACGCGTGCGCGCCGTCTGCGGGTGCTCAGGGAATGGGGCCCCCTCCTCGCCATTATCTTTGGATTGCGGTCCGTGGGGGTGCCGGGGTTGGATGTCGGCGTTGCCGTGTTAATCTACTTGGCCGTGCTCGGTGTGCGACTCCTGTGGATACGACGTTGGTTCGGGTGCTTGGCTCTGTTGCTCCTGCCATACAGTCTGGTCCTGGCCGGGGCTTGGAGCCTTATCGAAAGTCTGCGGGAATGGTCCCCAAGGCCCCCGAAGGGCGGCTAGCTGCGGGACGCCGTCCGTTGGAACAACATGAGCGCATAAATGGCCAAGAATGCTGGAACCACCATGCCCAGCACGAAAATCACCAATAGTTCACCCAAGAACGGCACCATGCGGACAAACGTCTCCACCACAATTACTGTGGCCAATAGTAAGCCCACCAGCAAAATGGTTTGGGAGTATAGTTGGCCCAAATGGCCCCATCCCCACCGGATAGCTAGGAGAAACCCGGGGCGAGGCGATTCACCGCTCGTGAAGGTGTATCCAAACCAGTAAAGCACTGTGGCCACCAGCCACAACATGACCAGGACGAGCAAAATGAACCAGACTACACTGCCGACCGCTCCCAACACATGCGAGAGCCCCAGCAAAATCAGCGAAAGCGCCAGCACCATCACCATCGCATAGAGAATGGAAAGCACGATTTGAGTGAGAGCCCGCCAAAAGTTCAGGTATCCGAAGCGGAAGAACGCCAAAAAGTTCGTGAAAGCCGGACGCTCCTTGAGGGCATAGGCGATGCCTCCATATAAGCCTCCCAAAGAAAACGGCACTACAATCAACAAAAATGTCAGGTAGGCCAATACTACCCGAACTACCAGTTGCGGGGCCAAATGCGGCATTACGGGAGTGGCAGCGGGATTGGTGAACAGCTGCTGCAGACTTTTGGGCATGGACGGCCCGATACGGCTCACCACAATGTACTCATAAGCCGTGGTGATGAGGGTGTACCAAAACGCTAAGGTCAGGAACCCGCCCCCCCGATTCCTTTGCCACAGTTCCTGCCAGGCATCCCTTATGACCGTCATGGCACCACCCATTTCCAGAAAATGCTTGCCCTAGGATACTAAAGTCTATACAATCATACCGGATCTGATTGCGAAAACAACCTGACACGGCAAGGAGGACTGTTCATGGCGCTGGTGCAGTGCATCGATGACGAGTTCGGCATACGCCATGTCGTCCGTTTAGCACTGGAGCGGATAGGGCTCTCTGTAGCGGAAGCCTCGTCAGCCCAAATCGCGTTGACGCAATTTGAGACGACCGTACCCGACCTGGTCCTCATGGACTTGCGCCTGCCCGATATGCCGGGCGTCCAGTTGGCCCAGCATATTCGCGAACAGTACCCATCCGTCCCGGTGATCTTTATGTCCGCATCGACTGAACTATCCCAAGCCGCAGAAAAGGCCGACGTCCGTGCCTATATTGAAAAGCCCTTCAAGCTGGCCCAATTGCAGTGTCTCATTCAGGAGACCATCGCCGCACACGGGTCTTCGGCGATTGGCGTGGAAACCACACCGTAAACACCGCCCCGCCCCCGTCTCGCGGCTCATAGTCAATGCGTCCGCCCATTTTCTTCAGAAACTGCTGCGACAACCACAGACCGATACCGATACCGCCCACGGCGGATCGACGACGCGGATCCGGTACGCGCACAAACAAATCACCCAAGACCTCTTCGGCCACCCCAGGTCCCCGATCAGCCACCCGCAGCCTGACCATTTCCTCCTGCTCTCGGATGGCGATATCAACAGCCGAATTGGGCGGAGAAAAGCGCACGGCGTTTGATATCAGCACCGCCACAATGGCATTGACCACCTCTTGGTTAGCCACTATTTCGACGTGCTCGGGTCCATCATAGATCATGTGCCGATCCGGGGCTGTCAGCTGCCGCTGGTTAAACTCAGCGCGAATCATGTCCAAGAGCGAGATCCGGGTTTCTCGTCCTTGCCAAGTCGGGTCGTCCACGTGCGCATTCATCCAAACTTCCCGAATGAGCCGCGTCAACCGGGTGGATTCTCGGGCCACCACCTGTAATTGCTCCGCTACCGCCGGATCGGCGATCCCCTCGCTCAAGAGCCACTCCACGACGCCGGATATTACGGTCAGCGGCGTGCGGAATTCATGGGCCACCAGGGATAGGAATGCCTGGTGGCGGGTGGTTGTGTCCCGCTGATCGGTGTAGTCATCGAAAATCGCCAGCCATCCTTGCATGCGGTCCGCCAGTCCCATGGGGCGCATGCGCATGCGGATAAACCGCGGCACCAGTCCTTTGAGTTCCGCAATGACTTCAACTGGATCGCGGGCGATGCGGCTCACTTCGTCCATCGTCCGCTCCACGGAATCTGGGTCGGCCAGTTGATCGCGCAGATGGGCCAAAACGTTGGTGTAATGCCCCGCCACCTGCTGCGGTTCGAGATGGAAGATCTCCAGGAAGCGCTCGTTGTGAAACGCAATGTCACCCGTTGGCCCGAACCCCAAGATCCCCGACCCAGTGAGCCTCAACGTGGCCTCCAACTGCCCCTGATGCAGGCGCTGCTGGTCGCCGCGATGGCCCATGGCAACAAAAAGCGCCAGTGATTCGCTCACGCGGCGCCAATATTGGGCGGCGACGTCCGTCAGGGGACGCTCGTCCGGGTATCCAATACTAAGCATTCCGTTAACCGTTCCCTGCGCAATTAAGGGAAAGGTCCACAGGGTCCGAATGTTCTCCATCCGGGCCCACTCCCTCAGCAGGGCATTGTCGCTCTCCTGGATACGGCCCAAAACCACCGGAGCTTGTGTCTGGCGTGCCACGTCGATGTGCGCGACAAAGGTGCCCCGAAAAGCCTTTCGTGCTGCCCCGCTGACTCCAATCTCGCTGACCGGCTGGACAGCGCCCGTGACCGGGTCGACGACCGTAAGCATGAGCTTCTCGTCCTCAATGCGGGCGTAGTTCAAGAACCAGCGAAAACCGGCATCACGGCGATCAAGTCCCTCCGGCAGGTCGTGTAAAAACCGATACATGTCGGAAAGGAGTTCAAATCGCTTGGTGCGTTCTTCCATTCGTTATGCCTCGGAATCCAGCATCGGGATCTTGACCCCACGCTCACGGGCCACCTGCCGAGCCTTGGCGTACCCGGCGTCTGCGTGGCGCATCACGCCCGTTCCTGGATCGGTGGTCAGCACGTGCTGAAGCCGCCAGTCGGCATCCTCCGTTCCATCCGCCACCACGACCATACCGGCATGGAGGGAATTGCCCATGCCGACCCCGCCGCCATGGTGCACCGACACCCACGTGGCACCGGCAGCCGTATTTAACAGCGCATTGAGAATAGGCCAATCGCCAATGGCATCTGACCCGTCTTTCATGGCCTCCGTTTCCCGAAACGGCGACGCTACAGAGCCCGAATCCAGGTGATCCCGCCCGATAACAATGGGGGCCTTCAGTTCGCCCTGTTTAACCATCTGGTTGATGGCCAACCCGAACTTGGCCCGCTCTCCATAGCCAAGCCAGCAAATTCGGGCGGGCAACCCCTGAAATGCCACGCGCTCTTCGGCCATGGTAATCCATCGACGCAGTCGGATGTCATCCGGGAACAATTCCAACACTTTAGCGTCCGTCTTTCGAATATCTTCTGGATCCCCGGACAACGCCACCCACCGAAATGGTCCCCGACCCTCTTCAAATTGGGGACGGATGTATTGCGGGACAAAGCCCGGAAACTGGAACGCCTCTTTCACCCCTTCATCCCGGGCTACTGTGCGGATGTTGTTGCCGTAGTCGAACACCACGGCGCCCGCCTGCTGAAACGCCAACATGGCTTCCACGTGGCGAGCCATGGACGCCCGGCTTTCCTGAACGTACCGTTCCGGATCGGTCTGGCGAAGCCGCTGGGCCTCGTCCAGGGAGTATCCGGCCGGCCAATAGCCGTTGAGGGGGTCGTGGGCGGAGGTCTGGTCTGTAACGATATCGGGATGAAACCCGCGCTTAATGAGTTCCGGCAGTACCTCCGCGGCGTTCCCCAAAATCCCAATGGATACCGCCTCGCCGGCCTTCTGAGCCGCTTCCGCCTGCGCTAGGGCATCCGTCAAGTCCAGAGCCTGCCGGTCTAAGTAGCGGGTTCCCAAGCGGCGCCGAATGCGTTCCGGGTCCGCCTCCACCACCAAAGCGACGCCCCCGTTCATGGTTACGGCTAGCGGCTGTGCTCCACCCATGCCGCCCAGTCCAGCCGTCAACACGATGCGATGGCGCAAGTCTCCGCCAAAATGCTGCTGAGCTGCTTCCGCCAACGTCTCGTACGTCCCTTGCAGAATGCCTTGACTGCCGATGTAAATCCAGGAGCCCGCGGTCATTTGGCCGTACATGGTCAGTCCCATCGCCTCAAGCTTCCAAAACTCATCCCAAGTGGCCCAGCGCGGCACCAACAGGCTGTTGGCAATCAACACCCGGGGCGCCCGGGGATGGGTTTCGAAAATCCCCACCGGCTTGCCCGATTGAATCAAGAGTGTTTCATCATTCTCCAAGTCCGTCAGGGCCCCGATAATGGCTTCAAAGGCATCCCAATTCCGGGCTGCCTTGCCGCGACCGCCGTAGACCACCAATTCCGCCGGATTCTCGGCCACCTCGGGATCCAAGTTGTTCATCAGCATCCGCAGAGCCGCTTCCTGGGGCCATCCTTTCGCAGCCAACTGAGTTCCCCTCAGCGCCCGAATTTGCCGTGTACGCACCTGCGTATCGATTTGTTGACGCAGTATTGTGTCCATCCGCTCATTCATCCCACTAACCCCCCACCGATTGCCGGAACGCGCATTCCGTCTATATAATAAGCCAAGCCACTCCGGGCCGGGAGCCCCCAAAGGAGATTCCAGCAATGGACGTCGACATTTTTTGTGTGCAGCCTTTCATGCGTGCGGACGACTACTTCACCAAAGAGGCGTTCTATCACAAGATTGACCGATACTTCCAGTCGGCCAAGTCCCAGCGGACAAAAGACCGTCCGGCCATCATCGTGTTCCCTGAAGATATCGCGACCTTTTTGCTGTTGGAGCGCCAGGAGGATTTATTGGATGGCGTCCACACCATGGAGGAAGCCTTTACAGCCATTGGCAAAAAGAAAACCTGGCCGCTTTTGGGAACCATGGTGCAATACGGAACTACCCGGAGCAAGCAGGCCTTCTTTGCCCATGGGGCGACTCGGGTTTGGCACATCTGGCACGGCACCATGTCGCGGCTCGCGCATGACTATAACATGACGGTGGTGGCCGGTTCAGCACTCATCCCGGAAAGCCGCTGGACCTACGACACCAATAGCTACATGCCTCGCAGCGCCAAGATTTACAACTTTAGCTTTACGGTCAATCCCAAGGGGCACGTCTTTTATCACACCAAAAAAGTTAACTTGGTGCCCACCCAAGAAGATGTCCTGGAACTCAAGGCAGGTCCTCTGGACCCAGCGATATCTATCGCCATGCTCCCTGACACCGACGTCCCCATGGCCACGGCCATCTGCTATGACGCATTCGTCAAACCCCACACCGCACGCGAGCCGAACTTCGTCAACGTCCTCGAGAAGCTGGATCAAAAAGGGGCGCGGCTCGTCGCCCAGCCGTCCGCCAACCCCTGGTACTGGGACGAACCCTGGCCCTTTGATCCGCCGGCAAGCGCCCGCTTGCGGCGTCAGCAATGGGATGAGGAAGGATCCATGCGGGCGTTGGAGGGGTGCCGGAATGTTGAAGTCGTGGTGAATCCACAACTCCTTATGGACTTCTTGGATATTCACTTTGACGGCCAAAGCCGCATCTTGGGACGCACCGGCAGCACCGTGCAAAGTCTTGTGGCCAGCCAGGCCACCCGTGGGCCGGACGCTGACTGCCTTTTGCATACGTCCTGGAACTTTCAGCCGACCGGCCGCGTCGAGTCACAAACCGAAACGACCGCCCCTCGGTCTCGTATACTGCCAATAGCTCGCGGCCTACGGAGCGGGTCCCGGCACGCACGTCAATAGGGGAGCTGGGGTCGGCAGCCCACCCCTCGACGATGTCACCCACTCAACCGCTCCGATAGCTTTCTTGATGCGGATCATTCGCATGGGGCAGGATAGATTCCTACCATCGATGCTGAGGTTAACCTGGTAAGCGTCCACGGCATTGACCCCGCTCCGCTCTAGCCTTTTCGGCTCCTCCGTCAACTGCGGCCTGGAACGTATTGCCAGTTTTTTCTATTTCCGGTAGAATCAGGACACCGAAAAGTCGAAGGAGGGAGCACCTTGGCCACCCCCCGCATTGCGGTCGCCCAAGCCCCCTACATACGTGATGTCGATGCTGCTGCAGCCCGAGCCTTAGAACAAATCCGGTATGCTGCCAGCCGCGGCGTGGATGTGATGGTGTTTCCCGAGTGGTTTTTGGGCCTCAACCCCGTCGAGGTTTTGCCCAACCGCCATACTGAACGCTTGAGTCGCGCCGCCCGGGAGCTGAACCTGATGGTCGTGACGGGCAGCATACGCGCATTGGAACCGGAAAGCGGAAAAAAGCAGCAACGAGCGCTGGTCATCGAGCCGGATGGAACTTTGGCGGGTTCCCACGCCAAGCTCTTATTCCAGCCGACGGAGCGGCCCTGGTTCGAACCAGGACCGGGCGTCTCCGCCATCTCCACGCGGTGGGGCCGCATTGTGATTTTGCCCGGGCTCGACGCGTTGGACGAGGACATCTGGGCCAGCACATTAGAACTCGTTCCCGATTTAGTGGTCATGGCGGCCAATCCACGCACCCTGTCCGAGCGGGGTCTGGTGCAGGAACTGGCCATTCGCCGCAGCCAGCAAATCAACGCGACCGTTGTGGTAGCGCCCCTCTCCGGTCGATTTTCAGGTGCAACCTATGTGGGTGGCGCCCTCATCAGCCACCAGGGGCGGGTGCTGGGTCTAGCTGACGAACAGGAAACCATCTTGATTGCTGGCGATCCCGAGGCACCCCTGATTCAGTTAGGCGTGACCGACATCACTGCCTACTTGCCGCTGGCAAGGCCCCTGGAGGGACGACCGCTGGATGCGAAGCGCGCCCTGGGACCGGAAGCCGAACGTCGCGTGGTGGTGGATTGGGGCCTTCTGGTCTCGCCAGAGCCGGCGACGGCTGCCGAAGAGCTTCTGGCAGCGGCCCGCGACAATCCCCGTTGGGCGGCCCTAGCCCCGGCCCGGCCCGGCCATGCGTCGGATCTAGCCCAAGTGATGAACGGGGGAGCCGCCGGGGCGTTTTGCTACCCCGGTTTGGATCGCGCCTTTCCCTGGTCGGATTCCATGCGCCAATTGGGAGAGGTGCTCTCTTCGTTTGGACGGCCCCTCTTGGTGCACTGTGGACCCGGCCCCGCCCCCTTGCGGTTTGACAGCCCCGCTCTCTGGGACGAGTTTCTGATGGAATTCCCCAAAGTCCCTGTCATCGTGCACTCCATGGGCCAGCGATCTCCATATCTGGAGGAGTCGCTGGTGCTGGCCGAGCGGCATCCTCAAGTGTATCTGGAGACCTCCAAGGCGCCGGTTGGAGCCATCAAAGAGGCCCTTCGGACGACCGGGGCCGAGCGGGTGCTGTTTGGAAGCGGCGGACCCGCTCAGGACTTCTCTCAAGAGTGGGAGAAGATGGAGCGTCTAGAAGCCGAGATTTCTCCCGACTCCTTTCAGCGTATCGTCAACTCGAACGCCCGGGCACTCTTCTTCCACCACGAAGGCGTCGATCGAACCGATCGGCGTGCTCGCGACAAGGTGCACCCGTTCCGCCGCCCGGGTTAAGGCCAGTCCGCGTGGTATAATGGCATTACAATCACCCCATAAGGAGGCGGCTGGTTCGCAAAGCCCCGTCTTGACCGGTCAAGTGCCGGTTGTCGATTTAGGCGGCAGGCCCCTGACGCCATGCAGTATCGAAAAAGCGGAACAGAACTTGCGTGACGGCTTGGCTACCATGAGCCCTGACGGGGTTCTGCACCTCAATTACCGTCCACTGGCCCACCGCCGCATCTATCGGCAAGTCCAGCGCCGCGACGGGTGGTTGTGTGCTTGGTGTCAAAGTCCCGGCTCAACTCTAGACCACGTCATCCCGATTTGCTGGGGCGGACAAACGGCCCTGGACAATTGCGTCATTGCCTGTCGCTCCTGCAATCACAGCCGCAATAATGCGTTGCCCAGCACTTTTGTCCGATGGACGGGATTTCGCCCCACCCACCCTGTGATACGCCACATTCTAGACGACGAAAAAGGGGCGCTGAAGCGCGCCCAGGAAGCTCTGGAGACCCGGCCGTTATCATCCTGCTTGAGCCGAGAAGAGGCGCAAGTCTGGGTCGCGTTCCACGCCGATCACATCGACCGCGTCCGACCCGATCCACCAGAAGAACCGGCAACCCGCCTCAAGTCCGATGTAAAGCCTTTTCGCGAATTTTTTGTTCCCTAAGCCGGCAGGAGCCGTCCTTTGGCCCAGGCCCGGCGTTGCGCCAGTTCTTCCCCCAGGGTACGGGCCCACGGCACGATACTTGCGCTGGCCTCAGCCAAAACCGCTGGCGTCAGAGGGACCTGATGAACAGCGGACCGAAACAGCGATTCGATGACCGCAGAGGCCAGATCTGCACCCGAGAAATCCTCCAAATCATCCGCAATCCCCAAATACGGCGTCGGATCAAGAACCCCGTGCCGTCGTAAATGAATGGCCAAAATCTCTCGTCGCGCCCCCGCATCCGGCAAATCCACAAAGAACAGCGCATCAAACCGACCCGGCCGCAAAAGCTCCGGCGGCAAACCTTGCATGCTGTTGGCCGTGGCGAGGAGCAGGACAGGCGCCTCGTGTTCCTGCAACCACGTGAGCAGGTGGGCGGTCAACCGCCGGCTGACACCGCTGTCGTGCCCATCCGCATCGGCGCCCACGCCCTTTTCCAGTTCGTCCATCCACAAAACGGCGGGCGCCATGTCTTCAGCAGCCTTAAGGGCGGCAGCCAGTCGGCTTTCGGATTGCCCCACATACCGCCCCATCAGACCACCCCAGTCCAGCCGCAGGAGCGGCAGGTTCCAAGAGCCTGCCCAGGCGCGCACCGAGACACTTTTTCCGGTGCCAGGAATGCCGTACAGCAGTACTCCGCGGGGAAACGGCAATCCACGAGCTGGATCCAGCGCCAACCGGCGCTCATCTGCCCATGCCTTGAGCCGCTCGAGCCCCCCCACCTGGCTCCAGTCGCCCGCCGGTTGAACCCAATCTAATCCCGGTATTCGCGTCTCCTGCCGGTGAACCAGCGTCTGCAGCGAAGGGATACCGCTCTCAGCCCAGCGAGAGGTTAGGGGGCCGCGCGGTCCGCCCACCGGCATGCGCACCATGTCATGACGCAGCATCTCGGGCAAATCGCAGCCGGGCGCGGAGGTCGCAATCACGAAGACCGGCGCCGAACGATGGGCAACGTCCCGGAGAGCCCGAAGGGCGCGGTGATCCAAAGGAGCGTGCCACAGGTCCCGGGCCAGCACAACACCCGCCGGCATGGCCAACACCTTCTCCGCCCAGATATCGGCATCCCGTGTCAAAGCACCGCCCAAGACGTCATCGGACCGCGTTAAGCCCGATATCGCACTCCATTGCCATAGCGGCACTTCCCGCATCTCGGCCAAAGCGTTGGCTGCGGCTTGCACCAACCCCTCATCCCATGTCTCGACGGCCACCAGCCGAACACCGACGTCCCACCACGCATTCCAGGCCTGCGCCAGTTCGTGCGGCGTCTCCACCTTACATCTCCTCGGGTTGGGAAATGCCCATCAGGTCCAGCCCTCGGGTGCTCACAGCCAGGACCACCTCGATCAAAGCCAAGCGGGCCTGCCGGAGTTTGGGCTCGGCATCCAAGATGCGATGCTGGCGATAGAAGGTATGAAAAGCACTTGCCAATTCGGTCAAATACTTGGGCAGATGCTGCGGGGCTCGTTCCTCCGCCACCCGCACCACCACTTCGGGAAACCGGGCCGTGAGGAGCAGAAGGTCCTTTTCCTCTGGCGCCGTGAGGAGACTGACGTCCAACGGCACCGCGGCCTCCCCGGACGCCCGCCATTGACGCAGGATGCTGTGGATTCGGGCCCCGGCATACTGCACGTAGTAGACCGGATTATCCGATCCTTTGAGCGTTGCTAAGTTCAGGTCAAAGTCCATGGGGGTTTCCGGGGCCCGCTCCAGCAGGAAGAACCGAGCGGGATCCACACCGGCGTCCTCAATGAGGTCCTCAAGCGCCACGAAGGTTCCGCCGCGCTTGGACATGCGAACCAGTTCCTGTCCGCGCATAAGCCGCACCAGTTGGACAATGAGAATCTCCAGCCGTTCAGGGGGATACCCCAGAGCCTCCACCACCGCCCGCATCCGACTGACGTACCCGTGATGGTCCGGCCCCAACAGGTCGATGACGTAATCAAACCCGCGATCGAACTTGGTGGCGTGATACGCAGCGTCGGGGACAAAGTAGGTGAAGGAACCGTCCGACTTGACCATCACCCGATCCTTGTCATCGCCATATTGGGTCGACGTAAACCACTGGGCCCCGTCTCGCTCTACAATGGAGCCTCTCGCCCTGAGCCGCTCAATGACCGCCTCTGGGGCACCGGCTTCCCGAAGCGAACGCTCCGAGTACCACTCGTCAAATGTCACCCGGAACTCCCGCAACACGTCTTCGTGCGACTTCCGCATCCGCTCTGCGGCCCAGGCCCCGAGCTCCGGATACCGATCGGCATCCAGCGTACTCGGATCCAAGTGTGGATGGAGTGCTTGATATTCCTTGGCCAAATCCACCACATACTCGCCCGGATACACTTTTTCAGGCCACTCCACCGTCTCCCCAGCCAATTGCTTGAGTCGTAAAGCCAAAGCCCATCCGAAGGTCGCAATCTGGTTGCCGGCGTCGTTGACGTAAAACTCCCGCATCACCTCAAATCCGGCTGCCTTCATGGCACGCGCCAGGGTGTCTCCCACAGCGGCCGCCCGCCCGCTCACCACGACCATGGGACCGGTGGGATTGGCAGACACGTATTCCAGTAAAACCTTCTTCTTCTCGCCAAACTCGGAGTTGCCGTAGGACGCCGGCCTCGCCAGTACGGCCGGGATTACACCAGCCAGCCAAGCCGTGTTCAGCGTGAAATTGAGGAATCCAGGCCCGGCCGATTCCAAGGATTCCACCGCGTCCAATTTCGGCCACGCCGCAATCAGCCGGTCGAGTAGTTGGCGCGGGGCCATTTTGGTCCGACTTGCCACTTTCAGCGCGAAGCTGGTGGTCAAATCGCCGTGCCCCTTTTCCGTCGGGACATCCAATCGCACAAACTCTTCCAGTCCCTCATGACCCTCTTGGGCAAGAAAATCGCAAATGACCCGCCGAATGTGCTGGCGGGCCTCATCTAACCGCGATACAACCGGCATCGCGCCCCTCCTCAACCCTTTGAAATAGCCAACAACCCTTCCCGCACCAACTTGGCTGCGAGCACTGCCGAACGCTGGGACAGGTCGTGGGCGGGCATAGCCTCTACCAAATCCATGCTGACCACGTTCAACTGGGACAACAGACGGATGGCCTCCAATGCTTCCCCCGAGGAAATTCCGCCCGGCTCAGGGGTCCCGGTCCCAGGCATAAAAGCGGGGTCAATCACATCTATGTCTATGGTGACATACACCGGGCGGTCCTTCAACTCATCCAAGCATGCTTGGAGCGGTCGCAACACTTGGTGCGGGTGGAAGTGGACATGCTCTTTGGCGAAGGCCACCTCATCCCGGGTGGCCGAACGAATCCCAAACTGGTACAAATGCTTGGGTCGCAGCAATTCCGAGACACGGCGAAGAACGGTTGCGTGGGACAAAGCTTCCCCCATGTACTCCTCGCGCAAGTCGGCATGCGCGTCCCAGTGTACGACGGCCACATCAGGATACCGTTCCACAACCGCCTGCATGAGCGGCAAGGTCACGAGATGTTCCCCGCCCAGAGCAAAAAACCGCCGGTTCGCCTTTAAGATAGACGAAGCGGCCTCGCGAATCCGGTTCAAGCTTTCCTGGACGTTCCCAAACGGAAGCTCCACATCGCCTGCATCCCACACCGACAAGTCCTCCAAGTCCTTGTCTTGAGCCAAAGAATACGTCTCGATCGCATAAGACGCCTCCCGGACCCGTGCCGGCCCAAAACGGGATCCCGGCTGGAATGACACCGTAAAGTCCATGGGGATGCCGAAATACACAACATCCGCATCATGCTGGGCTGCGTTCATGCCTAGGAAACGATCGGTCTTCGTGAATTCGGCCATCACTGCATCAACTCTCCCACGAAGCGCGGCAGAACAAAGGCGGCATCTTGAATGGCGGGTGTCCAGTACCGCGTGGGAATCGATGCGGTGCGCACTCGCTCAGCCGGTTTGACCGGTTTCTTCGATGCCATCATAAAGCTCCACAACCCGCTGGGATAGGTGGGGATGGCTGCCACGTACAGGTTCACGTGGGGAAAGGCCGTCTTCATGCCCTCTTTCATCGAACGAATCAGGTCTTGATGCAGAAAGGGCGACTCCGATTGCGCCACCAAGATGCCTTGGTCGGTCAAGGCACGCGCGATGCTTTGATAAAATTCGGCGCGAAACAGGCCCTCGGCAGGTCCCACCGGATCCGTCGAGTCCACCACAATCACATCGAAATCGCGGGCATTCCGCACCCATTCTATACCGTCGGTATAGTGTACATGAGCCTTCGGTTCATCCAACGCCACGGAGATCGCAGGAAAGAACTCCCGCGCCGCATCCACGACCTTCCGGTCAATCTCGACCAAGTGGGCCTCTTCGACAGTCGGATGCTTTAAAATCTCGCGAATGGCTCCACCGTCCCCGCCGCCAATAACGGCAACCTTTTTGGGGGCGTCCAGCATAAACAAGGGTACATGGGTTATCATCTCATGATAGACAAACTCATCCTTGTCAGTGGTCTGAACCGCTCCGTCCAGGGCCAACATGCGGCCGAAGGTTTCCGTTTCGGCCACCAGCATTTCTTGAAATTGGGTTGTTTCCGCCGCCAAGATATCATCAATGCGCAAACCCAAGCTTAAAGAGTCGGTCTGGTACTCCGTGAACCACGTCTGTCGCTTCTTCACCTGCGTATTGTCCTCCACCTAATACCAGAGTGCTACGGCTGCAAAGGCGCAGCCGATGGTTTCCACCCGATGCTCCACGGCTCGTACGACCACCCGTTCCAAATCGCGACCGCGTTGCTGAAAGGCGTTGCGGGCCATCTTTTCCACGGTGGCCGCAGCCTCTTCGCGGCTGCAGTGGCCAGAAAACTCCATAATAACGCCGTATTCATCAGGGCGGCCAATACCCACAGCGACCGCCGCCGAAATCAGGGCGCCTGGCTCTTCCGAGGTAATCGTGCCGTAGGCTGTGGGCAGAAGACTGCCCGGTGCCATGTGAAACACTTCGATCTCCTCTGCGTTGGGCGGCAAAATAGAGCTGACTCTCAGCAAGTTCAAATTGCCAATGCCTGCCGCCAACAGCGCATTATCAAAGGCGTTGAGACGTGTCGGCCCTTCGGCGGTGCCGGCCATCACTGTAAATTTTTTGGGCGTGGGTAACAAATCGGTGCCTCCCTAGTCCTGCCATAGTCTTGGCTATTATAGCAGACGTTTCCCCGATCACAACGCCATTCACAGTGTGCCCCCAAATCGTCCGGGAGTTGCACAGAATTGACAGGTTAGCCGGCCTTCCCACAGCCATACTACATTCGGAGAAGATGCTGTGGGAAAAGGAGGCACAAGACCGTGGACCAACGGCGGGGACGCCATCAGAAACCCTCACAAGGCGGATGGGTCCGCCAGCGATGGGACCGCTTAGTGCGGCGCATTTCCAATACCGGCGCCATGGTCAGCTTGCCCGCCTTGGTGATTGGCGTCGGCGCCATCATGGTGCCGACCGCCTGGGTATTCCTGCCAGCGCCCAACCTGCCTGCCGACACCACCATCTATGACCAGCATGGACGGTTGGTGAGTGTGCTCTATTCGACAGTCAACCGTATGCCGGTTAGTTACCAGCGCATCCCCGCCGTGATGCAAAACGCCCTGGTGGCTATAGAAGATGATACCTTTTGGATAGAGCCGGCCGTCGACCCCGTCGGCATCGCACGCGCCGCGGTGACAGACATCACCCATCGTCAAATCCTGCAGGGCGGCAGTACCATCACCCAGCAACTGGCCAAAAATCTCTATTTGAGCGACCAGCGCACCTTTCGGCGGAAATTTGAAGAGCTGTTCATTACCTTGAAATTGTCCACCATCTATTCGAAACAACAGATTTTGACCATGTACCTAAACGACGTGTACTTCGGAGAGGGCACCTATGGCGTGCAGGCAGCTTCAGAGCGCTATTTCGGTCGGTCTGTGTCCGCCCTTACCCTGCCGCAGGCCGCCCTCCTGGCGGGCGTGGTGAATGCGCCCAGCTATTACGACCCCTTAGTGCACCCAGGGGCTGCTATGGCACGGCGCAACGTGGTGCTGTCTCAAATGGCCAAACTGCACTACATCACGAATGCCCAGGCCGCACAAGCCCAAGCGACCTCGTTGGAGCTCAACGCTGCCACGCCCATTGGCGACCAGGCCCCCTACTTTACCCAATTTGTCGCTGAACAGTTAAGTCAAGCAGACCCTCAAGTGGGCAAGAACTTGTATACCGGGGGATATCAGGTGGTGACCACCATGAATTGGCCCATGCAGCGGGCCGCACAGAATGACGTGGCCACCTATGCCCCCATCAACGGCAAAGTCAATGGGGTCTATGAGCCACAGACGGCATTAGTGGCCATCAACCCGCAAAACGGCTATGTTGAGGCACTCATCGGGGGCGACAATTATAAAAACTCGCAGTTCGACCGCGCCACGCTGGCGGCCCGCCAGCCTGGATCGACGATGAAGTACTACCTTTACACCACTGTCATTAACGATGGTTACGCGACCTCCGCGGTGAAGGATTCGGCGCCAGTGAAGTTCCCCGCTGGCAACGGTACATGGTATGTGCCGCACAATTACGGCTATGTATACAATGGTCCCTTGGTGATTCGGCGGGCCATCGCGCTTTCGGACGATATTGTCGCTCTCAAATGGATGAACACGGTCGGTCCCGCTGCCATGATTGCCATGGCACACGCCATGGGGATTACCAGCCCCTTGGCCGGCAATTTGACCACAGCGTTGGGTTCTTCGTCGGTGACACCGTACGAAATGGCACGGGGAGTCTCCACGCTGGCCAATGGCGGCTACCGCGTCCATCCCATCGGAGTCTTGAAGGTGACCGATTCTAATGGCCGCGTCGTGTACACTGCATCGCCCAGGCGCACCCGGGTCCTGACGCCGCAGGTGGCTTACGTGGTCGATAGTCTCTTTAGGGCTCCCTTAGTCAACATCAACGGTACAGCACATGACCTGGAACCTATCTTGGGAGGACGGATTGTGGACGCGAAAACCGGTACCTCCTCCAAGCAACGGGACAGTTGGCTGGTCGGCTTCACCCCACAGCTGGCTGCAGCCGTATGGGTAGGCAACGACAACGATAGCCCGGTAGGCTTGACGGGAGATCGGGGAGCCGGTCCGATTTGGGCTCATTTTATGGCAGATGCTTTGGCCGGCCAGCCCAATGTCGGATTCACGCAACCCAGCGGCATCGTCACGCGCTCCGTGTGCCTGTACACCGGCCTCTTGGACAACGGGTGCTGCACGAGCTACCCGGAGGTCTTTATTAAAGGACATGAGCCCACCAAAGTGAGCCCCGGATGCGGGAACGGCACCTCTGGCGGTTCTGCTAACCCCGGGGTCGGATCCGGTATCGGGACCACCGCACAAAGCATTCTCAAATCAATTTTGAATTCCATTCCGTAAGGAGGGGCGAGCGCGGACTTGACTATTTCAGATGTCCGCGCTTTTTGTGGGTCTGCACCTGAAAGGGCTGCTGTCCGAAGTCAAGACCGTAGGAACCCAAATAGGCGTTTTGAGGGTAGCCGCGCTGCTCCCAAAACCCAGGGATCACGTGGTCGGACACGGCCATGCCCACCAGCCACTTGACCGACTTATACCCATACATGTGGGGAACTAAGAGCCGCACCGGGGCGCCTTGCGCCCGCGGCAGCGGCTGATAGTCGATGCTGTCCGCCAACAAGGGTCGGTATTGCCGAATTTGCTCGACATTCAAGGTGTCGGTATACACCCCGTCACCCGAATAAAAGGTCACCCAGGGATGTTTTTCCGGGTGCCACCCCAGGGTTGTGAGAAATTCCAGCAGGTCGACACCGGCGAACTCCACATGCGGCACCACCCACCCGGTGACGCAATGAAAGTCGATGCGAACCGCGCGGCGCGGCAAAGCTGCATATTGATCCCACGTGAACGTGTGCGGTTGGGCCAGGCCGTGCACCCAGAGCCTCCAGTGCTGGCGGGAGATATCCGGAAAGCCATTAACGACTGTATAGGGAACAAATCCTGGCAACGCGCCACTGGCTCGCCCACGTCCATCCAGTCGGCCGCTTAACATCGTCAGGAGGGTGGGCATGCCACCCACCACCGGAACCGCCACGACGGCCGCAATAAACCAACGGAGCGCCCGTCTGCGGGACACGTGCCATTCTCCCGTCGGCTTCTTCCACAGGGGCAGTCGCGTCAGCAAATGCCACACTGCCCAAATGACCAATGCAGCCGCGGCCAAGCCGTGCAAGACGGTGGCGATGGCGCGCGTCGGAGAAGGGCCCACCAACAGGCCTGCTCCGCTGATCACCAGCATGATGAGAATAAAATAGCCCCATCGAGTATATGCCGGAGAACGCTGGTCGCTCTTCTTGGGAAGCCAGGGATAAAAAAAGCGGGACCAGCCAATGATGGCGATCCCGTAAAGAATGCCGCCGACAATGTGGGTCCATTGAACGACCGCAAAAAAAGGCCCCACAACACGCCGCCAGCTGCTGAGAAAGAGCGCAAAACCCGTCAAGGTCACCAACGCCAGGGCGTATACATGGCGCCAGTGCTTAGTACGGAAGTTCACGACCCGCTCATTTCCCTGCCGCGCTGGTTTGCATAGTGCGCCTCGGGCTGGAACCACTCCGCACCCGACGATGCCTCTTCATCCGCCAAATCGTCTAGCAGCTGAAGGTACAGAGGGTTCTGGTCATCTAGGCGAACAAGTGTCCCAGCAGATTGCCGCCCACGATGCCCACGACCACTGCGGCGGCGGTCACTAGAAGAAATTGAGTCCCGCTTTTCCACCACGAAGATTTCGCCACCTTTGCCTTCAAGGCCCCGAGGCCAAACGCCACCACCACAGCAAAGACAATGGCCCACACTTCAGCTTGACTGGTGTGGGGGATCAGCAAGTACGGCAAAATGGGAGGAACGGCTCCAGCGACAACCGCACCGGCCATCACCAAGGAGCTTGACCAGGGATTGTCAAGTGCATCCATCAGGATGCCTAGTTCTTCTTTCATCATGAAGTCAACCCACCGGTCCGGGTCCTCTGTGGTCCTCCGGGTTAAAATTTGGACCTCTTCTGCGTTAAAGCCTTGAGACCGATAGATGCCCTCGACTTCCGCGCGCTCCTCGTGTGGAATCTCCTGAACTTCGCGGTATTCGCGTTGGCGCTCAGCCAGGAAGTATTCATTTTGAGCGGCGGTCGAGAGGTATTGGCCCAATCCCATCGAAATAGCGGCTGCAATGACTGCGGCTAAACCGGCAATAATAATGCCATGGGAGGACATGTGGGACGACGTAACGCCCACAATAATACCTGTGATGGACACCAGTCCATCGTTCACACCAAATACCACTTCGCGGATAGACCGCGCACGCGGCGTATGCACTTTGGCTTCAGAATGTTGTTGGGCTACTGCACCCTCTGCCATGGTTTCACCTCCCATTCATTGTACCGACGAACCGGCGGCGGCAAAAGCCATGGCGTAAAATTTTACAAAACTCCTACGTTCAGGACCGAAGGGTCGACCAGGCGATATTGAAACCCAAACGTCTCAGCCAGATGGCGTTCCACGACCGGTTGCACTTCGTCAAGTCCTATCGGTCGTCCCAGCAGGCGTTCCATCGAAGTGACGCCCTTATCCTGAATCCCGCATGGGATGATGCCCCCGAAGTGGGACAAGTTAGGTGAAACATTCAGAGCAAAACCATGCTGAGTCACCCACTGGGTGGCCTTTACGCCGATGGCCGCGACCTTCTCCGTGCCCACCCACACGCCGGTATGGGGCGGCATGCGCTCCGCATCAATGCCCAGCTCTCCAATGGCCGCGATAATGGCTTCTTCGAGGTGACGCAAGTATTCGTGCAAGTCCTTCCCGTGACGCGTCAAGTCCAGGATCGGGTAGCCGACCAGTTGGCCAGGCCCATGATAGGTAATATCCCCGCCCCGGTCGACCGTGTACAGATCAATCCGCTCTTCACGGCGCTTTTCCTCGTCCCAAAGAAGATTGGCCAACGAACCGTGAGCTCCGCGTCCCACCGTATAGACGGGCGGGTGCTCGACCATCAATACGGTGTCGGGGAGCTGGCCTGCCAGCACCCCCGCACCCACCTGTCGTTGCAAATCCCAGGCTTCTTGATAGGGCATGCGCCCTAATCGCACCAGATAGGTCTCTGGCATCGGCTAGACTCCCTGCGGCACTTGGGACGCCGCGTGATAGGAGCTCCGCACCAAAGGACCGGACTCGACATGCTGGAATCCCATGTCGAGAGCTTCGGCTTTAATCTCCAAGAACTCGTCTGGCGTGTAATATTTCTCCACGGGCAGATGCTTCTGGTCCGGACGCAGATATTGTCCGACCGTCAAGACGTCCACGAGATGTTCCCGCATATCGAGCATCACCTGATGAATTTCTTCGCGCGTCTCCCCCAGGCCCACCATAATGCCGGACTTGGTGACGATGGTCGGGTCTTGGAGCTTAACGCGCTTTAAGAGCTCAAGGGTCTGCTCGTATTTCGCCTTGGGGCGTACCCAGGAGTACATCCGCGGTACGGTCTCGGTGTTGTGGTTCAAAATGTCGGGATGGGCCTTGACGATGCTTTCCAGCGCAGTCCAGTTGCCCATTAAGTCCGGAATCAGAACTTCCACGCCACAGTCAGGAACCTCTTTCCGAATTTCTTCGATGCACCCCACAAAGATTTCAGCGCCACCGTCCTGAAGGTCGTCACGCGTCACCGACGTAATGACCACGTGCTTCAGACCCATGCTCTTGGTGGTGGCGGCCACACGCTGCGGCTCCAACCGATCCAGCTCGGTCGGACGGCCCGTCGTAATGGCACAGAACCCACAATTGCGGGTGCAGATGTCCCCGAGGATGAGGAAGGTCGCTGTGCGCGCTTCCCAGCACTCGTAGATGTTGGGGCACAGGGCCTCTTCGCAGACGGTGTGCAGCGTTTGGGTCCGCATCATATCTTTGATTTGCAGGTAATTTTCTCCCTGAGTCAGCCGCACCTTCAGCCACGGCGGCGGTTTGGGACCCGGCGCTGTTCGTGGCTTGTGCTGCACAACCGGCAATGGCTCCATCATGCTCTCCCCTTTCTGCTTCAGAATCAATAGATGGACGTGTCTGGTCCAATGCCTTCCAGGTGCTTCTTGATCACCTGCAGGAACTTGCCAGCTTCCGCTCCATCCACTACTCGATGGTCGAAGGACAGGCAGACATTGACCATGTCCCGAATACCAATGGTGTTTCCGACCACCACGGGCCGCTTGACGATGGACTCCATGGTGACAATGCCCACCTCGGGAGCATTGATAACCGGGTAGGTTAGGACTGTGCCCACCGCACCCGTGTTGTCCAACGTAAAGGTGCCTCCCGACAAGTCATCCATGGTCAGGCGTCCGGCCCGCGATCGCTGCACCAAATCCTGGCTGGCTTTCGCCAATCCCACGATATTCTTTTGGTCCGCATCTTTGACCACCGGGACAATGAGCCCGCGGTCGGTCGCAGCCGCCATGCCGACGTTGATGCGCTTCTTCATGACGATGCTGTCGCCATTCCACTGGCTGTTCATTTCTGGGACCGCACGAAGCGCTTCCACGATGGCTCGCATCATGAAGGGCACATAGGTGAGAGATACGCCCTCGCGCGCCTTGAAGTCGTTCTTAAGCCGCTCTCGCAAAGCCACCAAACCGGTTACGTCGACCTCCACCATCAACCAGGCGTGAGGCACGGTCTGCTTAGAGCGAACCATCCGTTCGGCGATGACCTTCCGTACCGGAGCCAACGGCTCCAAGGTGTCGCCGTCTTCAATGACGGCCGGTGCGGACTCCACGGCGAAGCCGGCGGTCTGTGCGGGTTGAACGGTGGTCTTGGCTGGAGCCGGACTGGGAGCCGCGTCCTTGTGGTTGGCAGCCTGTAGGATGTCGTTGCGGGTCACACGCCCACCCGCTCCAGTGCCGTTCACCCGAGCCGGGTCAATGCCGTGCTCCTCGGCCAACCGGCGTACCGCTGGCGAATATCGTCCACGGCCCTCTTGCGGTGCCGCCGCAGCTGCGGCGGGTGCAGGCGCCGACTGAGCTTCCACCGTCGGTGCTTCCTCAGACGGGGTCTGAGGGGCCTCCGCAGACTCTCCGCCGGCCCCTTCCACCTCAATCTCACAAATAGGGGTGCCAATAGGAACGGTTTGGCCGGGATCCACCAAGATTTTGGTGACCTTGCCGCTCACTGGAGCGGGAACCTCCGCGTTCACCTTGTCGGTCTGGACTTCCAACAGCGATTCGTACTTTTCGACGGCGTCGCCGACGTTCTTCAGCCACTGGCCAATCGTACCTTCAGTGACCGATTCCCCCAACTGCGGCATCGAGACAACTTCTGTTGCCATGTCCTCTCCTCCTCGTATGCGGTCTCGTTAAAACTTTGCCAATTCGCGCGCCTTGTCGCGGATCTTCTCAGGAGTCACCATGAAGGCATGTTCCAGAGGAGCGCTGTAGGGCATGGCCGGCACATCCGGTGCCGCCAGACGCACGATTGGCGCGTCGAGATAAAAGAGCGCATGTTCCGAAATAAGAGCACTCACTTCGCCGCCGATACCGCCGGTCAGGTTGTCTTCGTGGACAATCAACACTTTGCCCGTCTTCTTGCTGGTCTCCAAAATGGCCTCGACATCCAAGGGGCGTACACTCCGCAAGTCGAGCACTTCGACGGAAATGCCCTCCTTTTCCAACTCTTCCGCCGCCTTGAGCGCATAGCTCACCATTAATCCGTACGTTATGATGGAGACATGCTGGCCTTCCCGCTTTAGATCGGCCTGACCGATGGGGATGAGGTAACGCTCCTCCGGCACTTCGCCCTTCAGCGACCGGTAAGCCGCCTTGTGCTCGAAGTAGAGCACCGGGTCTTCATCCTGCACGGCAGCGGCCAACAATCCCTTGGCATCGTACGGCGTTCCAGGAACAACCACCTTCAAGCCCGGAACATGGGCAAAAAAGGCTTCCACACTCTGGGAGTGGTACAGAGCACCATGAACTCCGCCGCCAAACGGCGCCCGAATGACCAGGGGCACGTGAAACGCCCCGTTGGAACGGTAACGAATGCGCGCCGCTTCCTGCACAATCTGGTTAATCGCCGGAAAAATGAAGTCGGCAAATTGAATTTCCGGAATCGGCCGGAGTCCGTTGACGGCTGCCCCGATAGCTGTGCCGATAATGGCTGCCTCAGCCAAGGGGGAATCGATAACGCGGTCTTCCCCGAACTGCTTTTGGAGACCCTCCGTAACGCGGAACACCCCGCCGCGCACACCCACGTCCTCACCGTAAATAATGATACGGGAGTCCCGCTCCATTTCTTGACGCAGACCTTCCCGAATTGCTTCAAGATAGCTTAATTCCGCCATAGTCGTTTGCCCGGCTCCAACCTCGCCTGCCGGACTTTGCCCTCCTTATCTGGTTTCGATCGTCGTCGATCCCTACAAAGTTCCGTAGACGTGGTCGCCCAACGTAGCCGGATCCGGCAACGGCGCCTTCTCCGCATAGTCCGTAGCATCGTTGACGACATCCTTGATTTTCTTCTGCATCTCTGCAAGTTTTTCGTCGGTCAAGATGCCGGCTTCCTTCAAACGCGCCTCAAACATCATGATGGGGTCGCGCTTCTTCGCCTCGGCCACCTCTTCCCGGGACCGATATGCCCGGTCGTCATCGTCACTGGAGTGCGGAACAAACCGATAGGTCTTGGCCTCCACCAATGTCGGGCCTTCGCCGCGACGAGCGCGGTCGGCCGCTTCCCTGACCACTTCATACACTTTCACAGGGTCGTTGCCATCAACAATCACGCCCGGCATCCCATACCCGGACGCGCGCGCGGCCACGTCCTGCACCGCCATTTGCTTGCGGGATGGCACTGAAATGGCGTAGCCGTTGTTCTCGTTGAAGAAAATGACCGGCAGCTTGTGGACGGCGGCAAAGTTCAGCGCTTCATGGAACTCGCCCTGGCTGGTCGACCCTTCTCCAAAGTAGGCCACCGAAACGCGGCCATCCTTAAGCACCTTGGAAGCCAGCGCCAATCCGGCAGCGTGGATGTCTTGAGTGGCCACCACAGACCCGGTGGTCAAAATGTTCAACTTGGCGTGACCCCAGTGCGCCGGCATCTGCCGACCGCCAGAGTTGGGGTCATCGGCACGGCCCAGCAAGTGCAGCATAATCTCACGCGGGGTCATGCCCCAAGCCAAAACCAAAGCGAGATCGCGGTAGTATGGTACAATCCAGTCCTCTCCACGGTTGAGCGCAAAAGCCGAACCCACTTGCGCCGCCTCGTGGCCATTCGACGTGTACACAACCGGAGCCCGGCCCTGACGGTTTAAAATCCACATGCGGTCATCCACCGCACGCGCCAACGCCATATGATAGTACATGTCCAACATGAGCTCGGGAGTTAATCCGTTATCCGACACCCTCACCCTCTCCTTTCAACTTCCTCGCTGTTATGCTGGGGAGGAGCCATAAACATGGTCGTAGATGGTTTCTGCGGCGGGCAGTGGGGAGGCCTCCGCAAACTCCGTAGCATCATCCACCTCATGCTTAATGCGCTTCATCAGCGCATCTTCTGCGTCCTTGTCCCACAGTTTTTCGCTTTCCATCCATTCGCGCATGCGCGGAATGGGATCGTCCTTCTTTTCTTCTTCCAAATGCTCACGCGACCGATACGACCGATCGTCGTCGTCGCTGGAATGGGCGGTAAAGCGGTGCGTCTTGGCCTCGACCAAGGTGGTTCCTTCACCTCGGAGAGCCCGAGATCGGGCCTCTCTGATGACCTGGTACACCTCTAGCGGATCCGAGCCCTTTACCACCACACCGGGAATACCGTAGCCTTGCGCACGAACCGCCACATCCTGAATGGCCATCTCCTTTTCCTGCGGGACAGAGATGGCATATCCGTTGTTTTCAACAAGCACGATCAGCGGCACCTTGTGCACGGCGGCAAAGTTTAAGGCTTCGTGAAATTCGCCCTGATTGGTAGAGCCTTCGCCCAAGGACGTCAGCGCCACACCCGCCTGACCCTGAAGCTTCATGGACCACGCGATGCCTACAGCATGGACGACCTGAGTCGCCACCGGGGACGACCCCGTTAAAATGTGCTTGGGTTGATGTCCGTAATGAGCGGGCATCTGGCGACCACCCGAGCTCGGATCGGCGGCTCGGCCCATCTGTCCGAGCATCACCTCACGCGGTGTCATGCCGAAGGCCATCACCATGGCCATATCACGGTAGTACGGCGCAATCCAATCCGTTTCGGGATGCAGGGCCATGGCGGCGGCCACTTGAACCCCTTCCTGTCCTTGCCCGGAGATGACAAATGCAGACTTTCCCTGACGATTGAGAATCCAGATACGCTTATCCAACTCACGACTTAAGACCATGTAATAATACATGGTGCGAATCTGCTCCACATCGAGGTCGAGGCCGTGAAGCCCCTTCTTTTTCGCCTTTGCCATGCGGCGGTCCCCCTACATTAGAAGTGAATCGCGTGTCCGTCCACAGCCAGCGCAGCTTCGTGCAACACTTCAGAAATGGTGGGATGCGCATGCACGCTCTCCGCCACTTCCCAGGCCGTTGCCTCCAAAAACCGTGCCAGCGCCATCTCATTGATGTAATCCGACGCATGCGGTCCCACGATGTGGGCACCTAAGAGGGCATCCGTTTTCTTGTCCGCCACCAGCTTAACGATGCCGTCCGGCTCCCCGAGAATCAACGCTTTGCCGTTGGCACGGAACGGGAACGTCCCCACCTTCACTTCGTAACCTCGAGCCTCCGCCTCTTGGGCCGTCAGACCCACCGACGCGACTTCAGGCCGGGAGTATGTGACACGCGGAACGCGAGCCGGGTCCAAGAGTTCCGGGTTTTTGCCGGCAATGGTCTCCACGGCAATCATGCCTTCGTGGGAAGCCACGTGAGCCAAGAGATAGCCGCCGATGACATCGCCAATGGCGTACACGTGAGGCACGTTGGTGCGGTAATGATCATCCACGGTAATAAAGCCCCGCTCGACCTTCACCCCCACCGATTCCAGCCCAATATCCTCGGTAATGGCCTTCCGGCCTACCGCCACCAGCAACACTTCGCCAGAGACTGCGGCCTCCTTGCCATCCGGCCCTGTCACCGTCGCCGTAACGCCCTTGGCGCTCTTCTTGACACTCTTCAAATCGAACTTGGTATTTGCCATCACCTTGATTCCCCGCTTGGTGAGCATCTTAGCCAGTTCACCAGCCACTTCCTCATCATCCTGGGGAAGAATGTGAGGCAGCATCTCAATGATGGTCACATCAGAACCAAAGTCATTGTACATGGAGGCAAACTCGACGCCGATGGCGCCGCCGCCCAGTATAATGATGGACTTGGGAATGTCGGTCTTCTCGAGAATGTGGTCCGAACTTAAAATTTGCTTGCCGTCAAACGGCAGGTCCGGCAGTTCACGCGGCACGGATCCCGACGCGATGACGATGTCCTTAGCAGTCAGGCGGGTGGTGCCTTTGTCGGTCGCCACGTCGATATGCGTGGCGTCAACCAATCGCCCCCAGCCAGCCACAACCGTGACCTTGTTTTTCTTAAGAAGAAACTCGACGCCCTTCCAAAGCTGCGTGACAACCTTTTCCTTCTTGGCCATGGCTTTGGCATAATCCAAACCCACGTTGTCGGCCTTGAGTCCGAATTCCTCGCGATGTTGGAACGTATGTAGAAGCTCGGCGGTGTGCAGGAGCGCCTTCGTAGGAATGCAACCGCGGTGCAGACATGTGCCTCCAACCCGGCCGGCATCCACTAGAGCCGTTTTCAGACCCAGTTGCGCTGCCCGAATCGCTGCTACATAACCACCCGTGCCGCCGCCCAGTATAATGACATCAAAACTCGTCTCAGCCATGTGCATCCTCCTTGAACCCGATGTCAAAACGTTGATGCGGGACTAATCGCTGTCAGTCTGCCCGAACACTCTGCCGTGGGACACTTCATCCCAGGCGATTTCAGCGTCGAGGCGTGATGGGTTCCTGTTCGTGACCAAGTAATCCATGAGACCAAACACGCGTGAGGAACCCACCACGTCTCACATTCCAGCAATTGACGGCATGGCAACATCCGCGTCGGCGGCGCCCGCCCGCGACCATGTGTATCCGACAGAGCTGGACGGCAGTGGAATCGACCCGCCATCGGACAGGCTGTCCAATGGCTGCATGGTCTCTTCAGGCACCTTCGCAACCCACCCTTCAGACTACCTAGAGCCTAACGCTTTCAACCTTAGATCGCAAGCGAGAAACACAAGCCCCATGGCGGCGAAGGAACAGGTGCGTTTATGTCGAATTAGCGGAGGGATACAGGAGGAGGCATGCGTGTGCGTACGGCCGTCTCGAACCCGCACCATCTATCTCTGGGCGAAAACCTGGCGCTGAGCTTTTTCTGGTTTACCTCCAATATGCAATGGACGGCGCTCATTATTATCGTCGTCCCGCAAGTGGTGCTGCACATGGTCGGCAGCGGCCATTCCGGAACTGCCATGTCATGGCTGACAGCGTCGGGGGCATTCATCGCATCCATAGTCCAGCCCTTGTTTGGGGCCCTGTCGGACCGTAGTCGTAATAAGGCCGGCCGCCGCCGGCCCATGATGATGGTTGGCGTGGCAGGGACGGCTCTCACGCTGGCCGTGATGGGGATGACGCACCGATTTGCTCTGTTCCTGACGCTGTATCTGATTCTGCAGTTATTTGCCAACCTCGCCTCGGCACCGTATCAAGCGTTGATTCCAGATGTAGTGGAGCAGGCCCAGCGCGGGGTGGCCTCCGGCTATATGGGCCTTATGAGTCAGGTCGCCATCATTGGCGGTGTCCTGGTCCCCACGTTCTTGGACACGCGGATGACCTTTTTAGTGTTGGCCGTTCTGCAACTACTCGGTCTTCTTGTCACCGTGCTGGGTGTTTCCGAGGTGCCGCTTCGCGATACGCCGCCTAAGTGGGACAGCAAAAAGTTTCTTAAGGCCTTCTGGATTTCGCCGCGGAATCACGGGGATTGGTGGTGGGTGTTTGGGACACGGCTCCTCGTCATGCTGGGATTTTCCACCTTGGAGTACTACCTATACTATTACCTGCATTTCGTCCAGCATCTGGCCAACCCCACGCCGGTCTTGGACCAAGCACTCATTGCCGTCACCGCGGCCTCTCTGCTCTCAGTTCTGACGGCCGGTTGGCTCTCAGACCGTCTGGGGCGTCGGCGGGTTATGGTCATCGTTGGGGGGTTAGTGATGGGACTGGCCGCCTTGGGATTTGTGTTTACGCACAGCATCACCCTGGTGTTGGCGGCAGCCGGGGTGTTTGGGTTGGGCTACGGCACCTATCTCTCCACCGATTGGGCCCTGGCTGTCGACGTCTTGCCCCAGGGCCACGATGCGGCAAAAGACATGGGGCTCTGGTCCATCTCGCAGACCGTTGCCCAGACTATTGCCACTTTAGTAGCCGGCCTTTTCCTCGCGGCGGCCGTGGTGCATTGGGGCAATGCTCTCGCCTATCGAGCCCTATTCGTCATTACGTTCGTCTACTTCCTGGGCGGCTCGGTTCTGGTGCTGCGCGTCCGAAACGTGCGCTAACTAACCCTGTTTGGGGGTCCAACGGTCGCTGTCGCGATCCCGAAACTTGGCCATGACCGCTTGGAACTCCGTCTCCAGGTCGATATCAAGGCTGTTGGCGAAGGAGACCAGTACGAACAGAATGTCCGCCATCTCCATGGCGAGTGAACCGTGCGGTTCACTCGCCTTCTTTTTCTTGGGGCCGTAGACGTGGTTTACCTCACGCGCCAGCTCGCCGACCTCTTCGGACAAACGCAGCATCATCACTTCTGGAGAAAAGTACCCTTCTTCGAATTGGCCGATCCACGCGTCAACGGCTGCCTGCATCTCGCCAATCGTCATCGGGACTGCTCCGGATCAACGAACCAGCGCGGAAAGGCCCGAAAGTACTCCTCGGGGACCTGAACCGTCTTTTGCAGATGCAGAGCAGCGGAGTTGGTCCAATAGGCATCTTTTAGCATCCCTCGGGCAATCGCCACCAAGTCGGCGTCACCCCGCTCGATGACGGAGTCGGCCATGTCGAAAGACTCCAGCCGTCCCACCGCCGCCACCGGCACAGCCAATTGGCGCTTCAACTCGGCCGCATAACCCACCTGATAGCCGGGGTAGTCCTTGATGCGGACCACGGCATTGCCACCGGTTGAAACGTCGAAGAGATCGACTCCGTGCTCCTTAAATACCCGCGCCATTTTGATGAGATCCTCAAACTGGTACCCCGCGTCAGTGTACTCGGTGGCTGAGAGCCGCATCATGAGCGGCATGCCTGACGGCATGCGCGCTTTCACCGCCTGGATGACCTCGACGCCAAAGCGAGTTGGATCGCCGTAGATGTCGTCGCGTTTATTGGACAAGGGCGACATGAACTGATGGATCAAGTAGCCGTGCGCGCCATGCAGTTCCAGCGTATCCACCCCGGATTCGATTGCGCGTCGCGCTCCTTCAGCGAACGCTTCCACCAGCCGCTTCACCTCATCGGTGGTCAGTGCATGGGGAACGCGGTATCGGTCCGAAAAGGCAATGGCCGATGGGGCTTCCGGCCGCAGCTCAGGCGATTCTGCCTTGCGGCCGGCGTGAGCAATTTGAATACCAATCTTCGACCCATAACTATGGACTTGATCGATGATGCGCCGGAAAGCAGGAATTTGCGCATCGTCCCAAATGCCTAAATCATGCACCGTAATGCGGCCGTCCGGCACCACGTCCGTCATTTCTATCATGATGAGGCCAGCGCCGCCAACAGCCCGCGATATATAGTGCACGTAATGCCATTCATTGGGTGCCCCATCCTGCGCCCACACGGAGTACTGGCACATGGGCGACATCATGACCCGGTTTTTCAGCGACAGGTCCTCTAATTGAAAAGGGTCCAGCAATCCCGCCATCCTTATCACCTCGTCCAGTTTGTCATTTGTGGTAGGGGTGTCCCTGCAAAATAGTCCAGGCGCGATACAGTTGCTCTGAGACCAGCACATGAGCCAGTCCGTGGGGGAATGTCAAGGGAGACAGAGACCATCGCCACTGAGCACGTACACGCACGGCCTCATCCAGCCCGAGCGAGCCTCCCACAACAAAGACGATGTTTTTCCCCGCTGTGCGCCACTCATTCAAGCGGGCCGCCAAAGTTTCCGAATCAATACTCTGGCCCTGCACGTCCAAGATGACCACAAAGTCATCGGGAGCCATGCGTTCTAAGAGCCGAGTTGCCTCTTTTCCCAAGGCCCGAGTCTCGTCGCCCTTCTTAAACGGCTCCTCGGATACGGTATCCCATACGACTGGCATCCCGGCCCTAAGCCGCTTCAGGTATTCGTCTGCGATCCCCGTCATCCGTACATCACGGGGTTTGCCTACCGTCAACAATCGAATGCGGCTCACACGATCCCCCTAAAGACTTCTCTAATCGCAAGAGATCTTAGCATCTATAGTCGCCGTTTGCCAATTGCGGCCGAGTGTTCGCCGATCCAGGATTAGTGCGAACGTGCCGGATAAAGGCAAGAAAAGAGGCCCGACTTGGGGCCTCGAGGTCAATCGGAGCGGGTGCATGGTGCGAGTTGCTGCCATTCGGGAACGACGGGCGCGCCCTCTTTAAGCGCTAGGTTTGGATTCGACCGCCCCGGGGGGGATCTGGGGCAACTCCTGAAGCTCAACATTAATGGTCATAGACTCAGTGCCCCGCAAGACGCTCAAGCGGATGCGCTTTCCCACTGCAGTCCGCTCCAGCACCCGGACCACATCCCGCAGAGTATGAACCGCCTGACCATTGATGGACGTAATGAGGTCTCCCGGCTTTAGACCAGCCAAGGCCGCCGGACCTTGGGGCGCCACGGACACAATCATCAGCCCCAAGCGGCGGCTCTGGGTCGGCTGCAAGGTTGCACCCAGCCAGGGGCGCCGAACCCTCCCATAGTGGATGAGCTGCCCCACTACATACTTCACCGTGTCGCTGGGAATTGCAAATCCAATCCCTTCGATGCCGGCTTGTGCAATCTTGCTGGAATTAATGCCAATCAACTGCCCCTGGTCGTTGACCAATGGCCCGCCGCTGTTTCCGGGATTGATGGCCGCATCGGTTTGAATCAGGTGATACTCCCACCCGTCGCGGTACATCACTCGGTCCTTGGCGGATACGACACCCACCGTCACCGTGTGGGTAAGTCCCAGCGAGTTGCCGATCGCCACAACCAATTGGCCCGGCTCGATGTCACTCGATTGAGTGAAGGTCACCGGAACAAGATGTTGGGCATCAATGTGGATCACGGCCAAGTCGGTCGGGGGATCCACCCCCACCACGCGTGCAGGAAACCGTTTTCCATTGGACAATATCACCGTTAGCGAATGGGCATTCTGCACCACATGGTAATTGGTCACGATGTCTCCATGGCGGTCCAACACCACGCCCGAGCCCATACCTTTCATTTGCTCCTTATTGCCATCGACCCGGTTGTTGAGCACCACCACGACAGAAGGCCCGACCCGTTTGGCAACCGCCACCACCGGCCAGTTCATAGTCTGACCGGCGGGCCGGGGACTCCACACGCTCATCAACCAAGCTCCCACCAGGAGTCCGGCAATACCCACAATGATTGCCTTGATGCGCACGGAAGCAACCCTCCCATCTAGGACAACGTATGAGAGGGCGTGTCACCTTAGACTTGCTCAGCGCGAGAAGACAAACATCCGGTTAGGCGTTGACGCGCAGAATGACGCGACGGTCAGCCTCCCAGCGAACGGTGGTGACCGAGCAGTTGTCCACGGCAATCCGGTCGCGATACACCCAGGAAAGGTGCAGAATGTCGGACAACACCGCCTGTACGACACCCCCATGGGTCACAACTAGAACCGGGCCTTCGGCCGAAGCGCAGACCTCTTCCAGTGCGTCAACAACCCGGCGTCTCATGTCCTCGAATGACTCGCCGTCAGGGAATCGCACCGCGTCAGACGACTCCTCACGGGACTCCAGCCACCATTCCGGAAACTGGATCCGTTGCTCCTGGCGGGTTAGCCCCTCCATCCGACCTCCATTGATTTCGCGAAGCCGTGTATCCTCAGTGACCGTATAATTGGCACCCGCCAGAAGAATGTCGCGGGTTTCGCGAGTACGGAGCAAGTCCGACGAGATCACGCCGCCCCACTCCGATACATGCTGGGCCAGTCTCAAGGCCAGCGACGCTGCTTGACGCCGTCCACGTTCGTTCAAGGGCACGTCCGTCTGCCCCATGAACCGGCCGTCGACGTTCCAGTCGGTCTCTCCATGGCGCACCAAGTATAGCGTCGCCATGCGTTATATCCGCTCGACCAGCGTGGCAATGCCTTGGCCCACGCCAATACACATGGTGGCCAGTCCGCGGCGCGCGCCGCTAGCCTGCATGCCATACAGGAGGGTGGTCAAAATGCGCGCGCCCGACGCTCCCAAGGGGTGCCCCAGCGCAATCGCGCCGCCATGCCGGTTCACGATGCCGGCGTCGAACGGCAGGTCGTGGAGCACGGACAAGACCTGAGCGGCAAAAGCTTCGTTCAACTCAACCTGTTCAATCTGTTCCATCGTCCAGCCGGCCCGATCGAGCGCCTTCTTGGCCGCAGGGACCGGCCCGTATCCCATGATGGCCGGATCCACCCCAGCCACGCCTGTGCCTCGAATGACGGCCAGGGGCTCGAGTCCGTGGGCCTCAGCCACATCCAACGCCATCAGAACGACAGCGGCTGCACCGTCATTAAGTCCCGAGGAATTGCCGGCGGTCACCGTACCGCCGGCGCGGAAGGCTGCTTTAAGTCGTCCCAGCTTCTCGAGGCTAGTGTCAGAGCGGGGGTGTTCGTCGCGGGAGACGTAGTTCACCGTCCCGGTTTTGGGATCGTGCACCGGAACCGGTACAATCTCCCGATCGAAGTGACCTGATTGCTGAGCCTCGACCGCCCGTTGATGGGACTGCAATGCCCAGGCATCCTGGTCCTCGCGGGATAGGTGAAATCGTTCGGCCAAGTTTTCTGCAGTTTCTCCCATGGAGTAGGGATAATATTGCTCAGCTAGTCGCGGGTTGGTCATACGCCAACCCAGAGTCGTATCGAACAGCTGCTGGTTGCCGTTAGGAAATCCCCCAGAAGACTTCGGCAACACAAACGGAGCGCGGGTCATGGACTCCACGCCACCGGCCACGATGATGTCGGCGTCCCCGCTCTTAATGGCCTGATACCCCCGGTTGACCGCCTCCAACGAGCTCCCGCACAGCCGGTTGAAGGTAGCTCCGGGCACGGTCACCGGAAAACCTGCCAACAAAAGCGCCATACGAGCCACGTTGCGGTTGTCCTCGCCAGCCTGGTTGGCTGCTCCCAACAGTACGTCATCCACCTCAGCAGGGTCCAGCCGCGCATCCTCTACTACCTGCTTCAATACCAAGGCCGCTAAATCATCAGGCCGTACATCCTTTAGCACCCCGCGATACCGCCCAATGGGGGTTCGCCGGGCGGCCACAATGGCTACTTCGCGCATGCGCCATCCTCCCTCTCTAACAGTGAGCTGCCAATTTGATGCCGGATCCAAGGATGCGGTCTAAAACGCGGCCCATACATGTCCTCCATAGCCCGTAGACCCCAATAAACCGCTTCCCATCCAAACGCAGCCGCCCAAGCAAACGGACCTTGGGGATAATTGAGCCCGAGACGCATGGCTTGGTCGATCTCCTCCGGGGCTAGACCCTGTGCCGCGAAGGCCGCTGCTTCATTGATAATGGGGAGAATTTCCCGGGAAAAGACCAATCCCACCTGGTCCGCGACGTTATGCCAGCGGCGGGCGCCAAACAAGCCCGCCAACGCATCGGTGTCATCGGGCTGGCTCTCCACCAGCGTTTGCACCTTCCCCTGTGCAATGACCAGCAAGGGATCATAGCCAATCAATCGAACTGCATCGCCAACCCATCGATGCTGGGCCGCAATCGTGGCGGTGTGGGCTGCTGTCAAAATGCGGGTACATCCCAATTCACTGAGCCGCTTAAGTCGGTGCCTTTTGG
>JAJZAN010000020.1 GCA_021799435.1 Bacillota bacterium
AACATCCCGCCTAGAATCCCGACCAGCGCCCCAGCTGGCGCCAGCCGTATCCACATGGGCCACCGTCTCCATCGTATCCCCGCCGCCGGTTGTCCACCGCCTGTCGCTTCAATCGCCGCGTGGAACAACAACACGACGCCAAAGAGCGTCAGAAGGACATGCCGTGGAAGCGCGTGCTGCCATTGCCGTCCCGCAGCAATGCCTGCCATCCCTGGCACGACAAACATCCAGACCGCACGCCACTGCACCAAGCCCTGTCGAAAGCGAAATACCGCGCTCAAGAGCGCCGTGAGCGCCACAGACGCCGCCGCCGTGCCCAACGCCAGTCTCAGCCGAACCCCAACCAAAATAATGAGCACCGGCAGGACCAGCGCCGAACCCGTGCCGCCCAAGAGCGCCAAAAGTCCCCCGGTCAGAAATCCCCCCGCTATAGCCCACAAATTTTGCGCCCAGGTCAAGTGCGGCATCCTTCACACCTCCGCTCCTTAGACTGAGGCGCTTCCCTCGGAATCATACGAAGAGGTGCAGAAATCCCAGCGGTTTCCAATTTGCGCCAACTTGTGCCACACTAACAAGACGGGGGGAGGTTCTGTGGGAAGACTGGTTCCGGTCGCAAAAGCGCTCTTCCATCGGGTGCAAACCACCGACACGGCCGCGTACGCGGCGGCACTGGCCTACAACTTTTTATTTGCCCTGTTTCCATTGCTGCTGCTCCTGACAGCGCTTTTGGGTCTCCTGCATTTGCCCAGCATCGCCAACTTCTTTCGTGGACCAGCCCGCGTCCTCATGGCACCCAGCTTACGCCACCTGATCTTAGCCGTGACCACCGAAGCCCGGCGCCATCGCAGTCCCACCCTGATCTCGCTCGGCGCCATCGGGTTCATATGGGCCATGTCGGGGGCCATTCGCCAGTTGATTGATGCTCTGAATCATGCCTACCGCATCGCCCGCCCAAAACGCCGCATCTGGGTGACCATCCTGCTGTCGGTAGGGCTCGGCCTGCTGGTGGGCATCCTTCTCACAATCGCCGAAGCGATCATGGCGCTGGGCGGTGACGCCATCGCATGGCTGAGTTCGGGAGTGGTCCACCAACCGGTGAGTCCGCTGCTGATGGAGTGGATTCGTTGGGCGGTCCTCTTGGCTTTAATGTGGATTGTGCTGACTGTGGTCTACAACTGGCTGCCCGACCATGTCGAGCGGGTGCACTGGATGACGCCGGGTACGGGAGCGGTCATGGTGCTCTGGATTCTCATTTCGGCGGGCTTTGCCTTTTACGTTTCCCATTTCAACCACTACAACAAGACCTACGGCAGTTTGGGTGCGGTAATTCTGTTGATGCTGTACCTTTATATTTTGTCCTTTGCCCTGCTCTTGGGAGCCGAGCTGAACGCCATCTGGTTTACAGATGCGTCAGAACCGTAATCAGGAGTCCCACCAGGGCTCCCACCAAGGCTCCGTTGATGCGGATCCATTGCAGATCCCGTCCCACATAAAACTCCAACTTGTCAATCCATTCCCGTTCATCCATTTGCCGCAGGTTATCGCGCACCAGTCGGCCTATGACGGAGTGGTACTGGGTCGCGGTGCGCATCATGAGTCCCTTCGCCAAAGCGTCCAGTTGCGCTTGGTAACTGGGTTCGTGTTCGAGCCAAGTTCCGGCTGACCGCAGAGCGCGCTGCAACCCGTCGCCCACTTGCCCGCCCGTGAGTGCCTCGAGGGTCTGCCGCTTAGCCCAGGCCGTGACCGCTGGCCAGGGAATCTGTGCCAAAAGCCCCATCTTCGATTCCTCAACACGCGCTCGGACCACGGCATCATCCCTAAGCGAACGCATAATCCGGACCAGCGTCATCTCAAACTGGTCAAATGCGGTGTCAGAGTGAAGCCAGCGTTTCAAAGCGCCTTTAATGGAGACCGTTAATTCTTTGTAGTCAACTGTTCCCAGAGACTCCAAAAGGCCCAAGAAGAATTTCTGAGTGCCGGTCTTGGTGTAGTTGTCAATCATCTCCTTGAGCCTGTGCTCCAAGTCCTCCGTCATCTCGACCTGATCCAGGGCGGTTTCCACATGTTCGCTTAAGAACAGAAACAGAGCGCGGTCATTGCCGGAGCGAATCAGCCACTCAATCAAGGTGACGGCCCAATCCGATACGGTCACCTGTTCCAACTGGTGGGACACGGTTCGTTCCACAAAGGCCGTCACGCGGTCCTCTGGAACCTGCCGTATCCAATCGGCACCGGTCTTCGAGAAGAATAAACCCACATCGGCCGACAGAGGCTTTTGCAGTTGGCGCATCAGCAGCTCACTGACGGAAATCTTCTGGATATGGGCATTCAAAAAGTCGGTCGACAGCAATTCCGTCTCCACCAAGGTGGCTAGGGCATCAATAATGCGATCCCGGTTCGCGGAAATAATGGACGTATGGGGAAGCCAGGTGAGTCCCAAGGGATGGCGGAACAGAGCCGTGACAGCGTACCAGTCCGCGATGCCGCCAGCCAATCCCGCCAGAGACAGTCCCATCAAGTAAGGCGCCCAGGACGTGCTGTGAAAGATTAGTGCCAACCCCAAAAGCAGGGCCAACCCGACCAACGAAACATTCGCCCAGCGCCTCTGCATCGGTCCCCTCCTTCTTCTCCACCCATCATATCCGAGCTTATCAGACCATGCCCCAATTTAAGCAACGGCTGTCTTTAGGATGCCCGATTCAGCGCGATCGCTCGGCCGCCGCAAGCTGGCCCCAAATGCGGGAGCCCATCCACGACACCCACCCCTGAGCCAACGAGGTGGCCACCACCATCACCACCAACATGTCGGGCGACTGCTGAAAAGCATAGAGCCCCATCAACACCACCATGCTGAGGAGCCGGCCGCCATTTAAACTCATCTCCCGAGACAGCATGAAGGCCACCCGGTGGTGGGTGACTTGGGGATCCTGGTCCATGACGTCCAGAGGAATCGCTTCGTTGGGAATAGTAAACCAAGGCATGCTGAATGACGCAATGACCGCATACACAAAGACCCAAATCCAGCCGAGGCGCAGCAGAAACAGAAAAACGCCGCCCGTGGTCATCCCGATCACGCCCATCCACATAGATCGTGGACGGGAACCCGGCTTAACCCATCGGCTCACCGCCAGGGCTCCGAGCATGCGCATCCCGGCGCTCACGCTGCTGTATATCCCCACTACCACGGCACTTCTGGTGGCGATATAGACCAAAAACACGCCCGCCAGCCCTGACATGGCCTCTCGAGTGCCGCGCACCCAAAGCGTCTCTATGGCTTCTTTCCAGAGTGAAATCGTGCGGTGCAAGGCGAAGCTGAGCCGGAGCGGCTCATTCCCCAACGGCGGGCCTTCCGGCACTGAGAAGGAAATGGCGAAGGTGGCCGCATACACGGCCAGAGCCAACGCGAATACCATGAGGTAGCCGGTCAAACCCGGCATCAGTCCCACCAGGGCGCCTCCAGCCAGCGGTCCGGCAATGCCGGCGACACTTCCCACGGCGGAGTTAATGCCGTAGAAGCGGATGCGCTGGGATGGAGCGACGGTATCAAAGGTCATGAGGTTGGCTCCGAACCAGAAAAATCCCTGCGAAACCCCCTGGATCAACCCCAGCACCAATATATAATGGGCGGCGTGGTGCACTAGCAGCAGCAGAATGCCATAAAAGGCCGCCGTCATCACCAATCCCCATCGGTAGGGAACCAGCGGCGACGCGCGGCGAAACACGTATCCTGTGAAATAGAAGACAAACGTCAGGGAGAAAAAGTAAGCCCCATTAAAGAGGGCCAACGAGGCCAATTGACCGGACACCACAAACACGAACAGGTTCACAAAGGTCGAGGCAATCGCGCTGGCCGTGGTCGAGCCGGCAAACGTTAACACCAGCCAGCGGGTAGCGGGGGTGAGGGTTTCTGTGGTTTCGGGTTCTCTAATCATGCGGCGGCGGTCTCCTTTTCCTGCTAGAGGATGATAGCAAATGTTTGGCCCGCTGACCTCCCATCATTGATTTTCTTTCGGGAATCAACGAGAATGATGCACGAGAGCGGCGGGCATAGAGCCCCGCAGCCGGTGCACAGCGACGAAGGAGGTTTCCCTTTGAAGGTTGACGTGGTGATTGAGATCCCCCAAGGCAGTCAAAACAAGTATGAAGTGGACCATGAAACGGGCCGCGTACGGTTGGACCGCGTTCTGCACTCGCCCATGCATTACCCGGCCGAGTATGGCTTTATTGAACATACGTTGGGCGAGGACGATGACCCCATTGACGTCCTGGTGCTGAGCACCTTCCCGACCTTTCCCGGCTGCATCATCAGCGCGCGCATCCTGGGCATGCTGGAGATGTCGGACGAAAAGGGCGTGGACACCAAACTGTTGGGCGTGGCGGCGGATGACCCGCGTTTCAAGCATGTGCAGAGCCTGGACGATGTCAATCCGCACGTCCTCAAGGAAATTCCCCATTTCTTCGAGACCTACAAGCAGTTGGAGAACAAGGAAACCCACATCGGCGGGTGGAAGGGACAAGCTGAGGCCTTGAAAGTCCTGGAAGAGGCCAAGAACCGATATCAAACCTCCCACCACTAAGAAATGATGCGGACGATGGGGATGATGAGTCGGGCACTGACGACCAAATCCTGACTCATCTTATCGAGATCCACCAACACCGCTGCAATATCTAGGAATCGGCCGCCATCCTCATTGAGGAGGCGGCCTGCTTGCTGAATCAACTGGTGACGCATGCCGTGAGCTTCTTTTAGCAACTCCTCCAAGCGTATGGCAGCATGCTGGTCCTGGGCCTGGATAAGATAGGCGTAGCTCTTCAGGGCCTCCCCCATCACCGTCAAAACGTCGGCCAACCCCCGCCCCAACAGGGGCGGCAGCGCGCCGGAGGGTTGACTCACGTCTCGGTCTAAAGTGACGAACAAAGTGCGGGCAATGCCACGCACCTGGATGACCGAATGATCCAGCACTCCGACCGCGTGCCGCAACTCCTTCAGACGTCCGCGCGCCCCGCGGTGCCAGGGATTCCATCGCAGACTGGTCTCAGCTCTCTTCATGGCCCGACGCGCCCGGAAAAGCCCAGCGTCGATGGCCCGGGCCCTTTTGAGGTGACGGTTGGCCTCTTCCGGATCCATCCCGCTCCTCAAGTCTTCCGCGATGCCGTGCATCACGTCCGCCAGTCCCAGCGCCAAAAGTCTCAAACTTTCCGCTGCATCCGGTGTAAAATCAGGCGGCCACAGCAGCGCTGACACCCCCGCCGCAACCACGGCGCCCACAGCTGTTTCCAGGGCCCGGTACCAGGCATACCCCTTCACCTGGGATCCGACCGCCCACACCATCAAGGCAGTGACAGCCACTTGGGGAATGCCTTGGGCTCCCAAATGAAGCCGCGTTGCGAGTGCCATCGCAATAAAGACTAATACCGCCAGCGACCATGCATGAAGTCCCAGCCAATGGGTGAACAAGATCGCCAGCATAATTCCACCCATGACCCCGAATATCCGTTGGATCCCCCGGGACAGAGACTCGGCGATCGTGGCCTGCACGGACAGGATGGCAGCCAGCGGGGCAAAATACGGCCGCGGGGCGTGGAACAGCCACCCCGCCAAGGCCCAGGCGAAAGCCGCCGCCAAGGCGGTTTTCGCCACTTGGAGACTAATCCCCCACTCTTCCAGAGTATCCCACGGCAGTTTGGTCCATCGCATAATCTTGTAGCTTTTGAACTAGGCTTGGAATTATGCAAGCGCGCCCGGTGGAACCGCCATGCTGTCCGGAAACCGCCTCTGGATGTCTTGGCCCCAAGCCAGCAGCCAGTCATCCTGGCCGCGCGGAGCCACCAGTTGGATGCCGACAGGCAGGCCCCGGAAAAGGCCAAATGGCAGCGACAACGCCGGAATCCCCAAGAAATTGAACGGTGCCGTGAATCGTGTCAACACCGCTCGCACGTCTTCCGACGCCCCGGCTGGATTCGTCACTGCGGTATCGGTAAGATAGGGCGCCACGACGGGCACGGTGGGCAGAATCATCCAGTCGTAGGCCTGAAACCAGGCATCATATCGCCGGGCTGTCTCTTGGCGCCAGCGCAGGGCGGCTAAATATTCCACCGCCAAATGTGCGCCCCCCTGGGTGAGCCGCTCCCGCACATCAGGCTGATAGTCCTGGGCGCGCTCCGAGAGGTTGCCCCAGTGATAGCTAAGCGCCTCCGAGCCAATGATGATGGACTGAGCCAGCCAAATCTCCTCCAAGTCCATCAAAGGCCCGCGCGTGACCTCGGCATCCAACGCCCCGAGAATCTTCCTGATGGTTTCTTGCACGTGGGTGTCCAGTTCTTTGTCGTAACAGAAGATCTGGCTCGCCTCCGGCCAAAATACCCGGGGTCTCCGTCCGGGCGGTGCAACCGCGGCGTGCCCTGTCAAAAGATGCCACAGGCTCTGCACGTCATCGACAGTGCGGGCCATAGGCCCGACATGATCGAGCGACCACGACAGGGGGACGACGCCCTCGGTACTGATGACACCGTAGGTCGGCTTAAGCCCCGAGATGCCGCTCAGAGCGGCGGGAATGCGGACGGACCCGCCGGTATCGGTGCCGAGAGCCCCCCGCACAATGCCGGAGGCCACCGCCACCGCCGATCCGCTGCTGGATCCGCCTGACATCCTTTCCGGATCCCAGGGGTTGCCGACGGGACCGAAATATGAGCTGGCGCCCGTCGGGCCGTAGGCAAATTCATGCAAATTCAGCTTGCCCAGTTCATATAACGCCCCGGCCTCCCGAAGCCGACGGGTGACCGCGGCATCGCGATCAGCCCGATGCTGAAGACGGAGCCCAGAACCCGCGCTGGTCCTCTGCCCCTCGACATCGATTAAATCTTTCAATCCAACCAGGATGCCGTCCCACTCGGATTGGAAGGTACCGTCTTGATATCGACCCCACGAGGCTTCGGCCGCTTTCCTCGCACGGTCCAGGTCCCAATCCACAAAGAGATGCGTGCGCTCCTGCCAGGGGCCGATCAACGGCACGCGTTCCTCTAAAACGTCGACCGGGTTCCGCTGTCCGCGTCTAAACGCTTCATGCAAAGCTCGTGCATTCATGAGCGGTCCTCCCCTACGCCAATCCGCGGCACGCCCGTCGAGTAGAGCCGCACCATCCGCTGGCCCTGATCGTGCAAAAGCCGCCTTTGGAGGGTCTCCAACACGCGATATTCGAGAGGCGGAAGGCTTCGCGCCCGTTGAATGGCACGCTGATAGACGGCTGGCAGGGTGACCGGCAAGTCATCCAGCGGCGCCCACAGGTGACCTTGGTGCTCATCCGATAACGTGACCTGGTCGGTGCCCAATGGGTCTAATTGGTAGATCAGCAGCATGACGGTTTTGGCCGCAGTGGGCGCGAAAAAACCGGCATCCAGGACCGGGCCTGCCGTCACAGCAATCCCGGTCTCTTCTCGCCACTCGCGCGCCACCGCATCTTCTGGACGTTCCCCGACTTCAATGCGCCCGCCCGGAAGTTCCCATTCCTGGCGGTCGTTGGCCATCAACAGGACCCGATTCTGATAGAAGCCAACGCCCTTGGCGGAGATTTCCCAGCTTCCCATCACCACACATCCCCCCTGCTTCCATCATACGACATTGCAGGGTTAGGAATTGCGGTGACGGCGATCTCCCCACTCCCGGTACAAGGACCACATCAGCCCCAGTCCCAACAACAACAGGAGCAACACCGGATCGGCCATCTTGCGGGTCAGCGATTCGGCCGGTGCGGCCGTCCCCAACACCGCTAGAGTGTCCATCACGATATGAGCCAAAACCGGAACCATCATATCCCCAGTGGCCAGCAAGTAGAGCGTCCAGGGCAGCACCGTGAGGCCGATCACCAGCATGGTCCACCCGCCCCACGCTGGTACGTGCCAGAGCCCAAACACAAAGGCTGCCACCACAGCCACCATCAGCCGCTCAAAGGCTGTCTTGGGCCGCACCAGTTGCCATACCGCAATGAGTCCGCCGAGGAGGATGAGATTCTCGACGGGCAGCACCAACGGAAATTGCCACAACATGTGTTGCCCTTGCGGCCAGGTAATTTGGTGAATCTTGCTGGCCTGCGGATTGAACCCCAGCATTTTGTCCCCCACGGTGCCCATCGCCAGGCTGGCGATCACCAGCAGAATGGTCTGCCAAATGGTGCTGTCGGTCCAAACCAGGGAACGCACCACCGCGCGCATCAAGGGCCAACTGAGGAGCACAAACAGGGCCCCGCCATACCCATAGCCGATGGCGCTGGAATGCGCCGCGTGCCCCATCACCAGCACCATCAAACCGCCCACCACTGTCGCTAGGACGATTCGCCAATTGGGAACCCGCCCAACATATCGCAAAAACAGCGGATCCGGTGCCGATATGCCCGGCCACCGGATCCATCGTCGCCATCGCATCTCGCCTCGCCCCCGGTATATGGATAAGCGAGGGTTGACCCAACTATGCCAAGATTGTCTCGATGCGATCCAGGGTCTCCTGAGACAGCTTGACGTCCAATGCCTTGACGTTCTCTTTGATCTGCTCGGGCTTGGAGGCGCCAATCAGGGCGCTGGAAACAGCGGGTTGACGCAGAATCCAAGCCAGGGCCAGTTGGCTTAAGCTGATGTTGAGATCCTGAGCCACCGTCAGGAGCTTCTCAATCGTGTCCAAAGTCTCGTCGTTCATCAGGCGCTGCATAGACCCGCTGACCTTGGCGACGCTGGCTCGAGACCCTTCGGGAACGGCCTGTCCCTTCCGGTACTTACCCGTCAAAAGGCCTTGGGCGAGGGGCGAGAACACCACCAAGCCAATGCCGGCGCTTTCGCACACCGGCAGAACGCCAGCTTCAATGTAGCGGTTCAACAAGTTGTAGACCGGTTGGCTGGCACGCAGCGGATTCAGTTTCAGCGCCTCCTGCACGGTCAGCGCTTCGGCAATTTGGGCTGGCTGCCATTCGCTGATGCCGCCGTAGAGCACCTTGCCCTGCCGCACCAAGTCGTCGATGGCCCGGAGCGTCTCCTCCATCTCGGTGTTGGGATCCGCCCGATGGCAGTAGAAGATGTCGACATAGTCGGTGTTGAGGGCCTTCAAGCTCGTCTCCACCTGGTCAAAAATGTGCTTGCGGGAGAGACCGCCCTGGTTGGGCTTGGGGCTAATGGGCCAATAGGCCTTGGTCGTCAGCACGTACTCGCTGCGTCGATACGGAGCCAGCGCCTCGGCCAAAAACCGTTCGGCCGCGTGCGGCTCACTGCCGTACACGTTGGCGCAGTCAAAGTGATTAATCCCTTGTTCGAATGCTTCATGGACACATGCCTTGGCCGTCTCCTGCTCCGTCACGGTGCCGTATGTAAGCCAACTGCCCAAGGCGATGGCGGAAACCTGAATGCCTGCTCGTCCCAAGCGACGATATTCCATGGTGACCCTCCTCTTCGATGAGCCCGTTGAACCGGGCCGCAACGAATCTAGGTTACCATAAGTCAGGCCTCGGAATTAAGACGGTGAGGCGGAGGACTCGGCGTGTCGGATAGGTGAGCTTTCGGCCACTGTGAGACTGGGATAACGTTCCACCAGGCGCTCCAGGGTCCGCTCATCCTCCACGAGCAAAACGCGTTGGCCATCATCATCGATGACCAGCCGTACCCGGTCAAACCGACCGAATTCAAAGGCCTCCGGACCCTCAACCACCCAGCGGGCCATCGTATAGCTGAGCGTGCGAAGGCTGACCTCCACACCGTACTCGCTCTTGAGGCGGTAGGTCAGCACGTCGAACTGCAGCGGTCCGACCACGCCGAGATAAACCTGCGGCCCCTGATCGTCCGGACGAAAGCGCTGCAAGAGCCCTTCTTGCACCAACTCATCCAGTCCGCGCTGATATTGCTTGTGCTTGAGAGTGTATTTGAGCTCGACCTCTGCAAAGTGTTCGGGCGAAAAGCGCGGAAACCCGGTGAAGGTGAGTTTGGAAACCTCGCTCAAGGTGTCTCCGATGTACAAGAGGCCGGTATCATGGATGCCGATGACATCTCCTGGATAGGCTTCGTCAATGATGGCTCGGTCTTGCGCCATGAATTGCTGCGGTTGAGCCAGACGGATAGTGCGCCCGGTGCGCGTGTGTTGAACGGGCATGTTGCGCTCAAAGTGCCCCGAGCAAATTCTTAGAAATGCCACGCGATCGCGGTGGGCCGGGTTCATGTTGGCCTGGATCTTGAACACAAAGCCGGAGAAGAACGGGGCTTCCGGTTGAACGGTACCCTCGATACTCTCCCGCGGTCGCGGACCCGGGGCCAAATCGAGGTAACCGTTTAAAAATGTCTCCACGCCAAAATTTGCCATGGCGCTCCCAAAGTATACGGGCGTCAGGAGCCCCTCTGTCACAAGCGTCGGATCGAAGGCTTCGCCAGCCCCGTCCAGTAATTCCAAGTCTTCCTGCAGATGGGCCGAGTCATGGCTGTCCAATCCTGCCTGTGACAGGGGAAGGCGCGTAAACTCACGATTCTGCCGATTAAACCGTTCGAACATCCCCGCCTTGCGATCGTACAGTCCTTGAAAGCCTTGCCCCATGCCCACCGGCCAGTTCATGGCATAGGTGGAGATCCCTAAAATACGTTCGATCTCCTCCAGTATCTCCCACGGCTCCCGCGCTTCGCGGTCCAGCTTGTTGACAAAAGTAAACACCGGAACCTGTCGGCGCCGCGCCACTTGATACAGCTTGATGGTCTGCTCTTCGACACCTTTGGCCGCATCCAACACCATCACCACACTATCGGCCGCCAGAAGCGTACGGTAGGTGTCTTCGCTGAAGTCTTGGTGCCCGGGGGTGTCGAGCAAGTTGATGCGAAACCCTTTATAGGCAAATTGCAACACCGTGGATGTCACGGAGATGCCTCGCTGCCGCTCAATTTCCATCCAGTCAGAACGAGCATGCTGCTGAGCCCGGCGCGCCTTGACGGCGCCCGCCTCGCGAATGGCGCCGCCGAATAAAAGCAGCTTTTCAGTCAACGTAGTTTTCCCGGCGTCAGGATGCGAAATAATGGCAAACGTGCGCCCGCGGTTGATTTCTTCGATAGGTGCTTGGGCCATGATGTCTCCTTCAAGTCTTTTCCGCACAATACTCGATCACGAGTCCTCCCGCGATTATAACAGATCGTTTCTGACAAACCGGAATCGCCATGGGGTCGTGCAAGGTTTACAATAGATGATGGAATTGATGCGACATCTTAAGCGAGGTGAACAGTTTGACCGCTCAACTCGATCCATTTGGCGCACGCGCCACGCAAGAGGTCGAAGGCCGCTCCGTCGTCTACTATCGCCTCAGCGCCCTTCAGGACCTCAATGGCGCTGCCATCGATCGTTTGCCCTTCTCCATCAAAGTTTTGCTGGAATCCCTGCTGCGTCAGGTGGACAACTACCAAATAAATCCGGAGGACGTGGAGGCGCTGGCGCGCTGGTCGCCCGATGCGCCCAGTCAGCGCGAGATCCCCTTCAAGCCCGCCCGCGTTGTTTTGCAGGACTTCACGGGAGTGCCGGCCGTCGTGGACTTGGCTGCCCTGCGCTCCGTCATGGAGCGCCACCACCGCGATCCCAAGCGAATCAATCCCTTGGTGCCGGTCGATTTGGTCATCGACCACTCGGTGCAGGTGGACCAGTTCGGCCAGCTAAAGGCCTTGGACTTCAACATGGATCGCGAATTTGAACGTAATCATGAGCGCTACCGGTTTTTGAACTGGGCGCAGAAATCCTTTGACAATTTCCGCGTGGTTCCGCCGGCCACCGGGATTGTGCACCAAGTCAATCTGGAATATTTGGCCTCAGTCGTGGCATCGCGCACCCGCAACGGCGAAACCGTGGTGTTCCCCGACTCTGTCGTGGGCACCGACTCACACACCACCATGATTAATGGTCTGGGCGTGCTGGGATGGGGCGTCGGCGGTATTGAGGCAGAAGCCAACATGCTGGGACAACCGCTCTATTTCGTAACGCCGGACGTGGTCGGATTCAAGCTCACCGGCCGGCTGCGCGAAGGCGCCACGGCGACCGACCTGGCCTTGACCATTACCCAGCGTTTGCGTCAGCACGGCGTCGTGGGCAAGTTCGTCGAGTATTTCGGCCCAGGCCTCACCCACATGAGTTTGGCGGACCGCGCCACCATTGCCAACATGGCGCCTGAATACGGCGCCACCATGGGATTCTTCCCTGTGGACGAAGAAACTTTGCGCTACATGCGTGAGACGGGCCGCAGCGCCGAACACGTCGCCTTGGTCGAATGGTATATGAAGGAACAAGGCTTATTCCGCACTGACAACACGCCCGATCCCGTCTTCAGTGATGTGCTGGAGTTGGATCTCAGCTCCGTGGAGCCGAGTTTGGCGGGTCCTAAGCGTCCCCAGGACCGTGTGCCGCTGTCTTCGATGAAGCCGACCTTTGAATCCGCGTTAACTGCGCCCGTGGCGCAGCGCGGCTTTGGTCTTTCCGAGGCGGACACGCACAAGAGCGCCATCGTCCATCACCCCGATGGCACCGAAGAGACGCTCAAGCAGGGTGCGGTGGTTATTGCCGCCATCACCAGCTGTACCAACACCTCGAACCCCATGGTGATGATTGGGGCGGGACTTTTGGCCAAGAGGGCCGCCGAGCGCGGCCTGACGCCTCCCAAGTATGTAAAGACGAGTTTGGCGCCCGGATCTCGTGTCGTCACGGCCTATTTGAAGCGAGCTGGCCTGATGCCCTATCTGAACCAACTGGGCTTTGAAGTCGTCGGTTATGGCTGCACCACTTGCATCGGAAACAGCGGTCCCTTGCCGGAAGCCGTCGCGAAGGCTATCTCCGACGGTGATTTGACAGTGGCCGCGGTTTTATCCGGCAACCGTAATTTCGAAGGGCGTATTCATGCTCTCGTCAAGGCCAATTATTTGGCCTCCCCACCTCTGGTGGTCGCGTACGCCTTAGCTGGCACGGTGGACCTGGATCTGCAATCCGAGCCGTTAGGTCATGGGTCGGACGGACGGCCGGTCTACCTCAAGGATATTTGGCCGACCACGGAGGAGATTTTCTCCACGGTGCAGGAGGCCATTCATCCCGAGATGTTCCGAGAGCAATATGAAACCGTCTTTAATGCCAACCCGCGGTGGAACCAGATGGGCGCCCCGCAAGGCCAATTGTATCAATGGGAGCATGCCTCCACCTATATCCAAGAGCCGCCCTTCTTTACCGACTGGGAGCCGGGCGAGCACGAGCTCCACTCCATTCGCGGCGCGCGGGTACTAGCCATCCTGGGCGACTCGGTGACCACCGATCACATCTCCCCAGCCGGGAACATCGCGGCCAACAGTCCTGCCGGACGCTACTTGCAGGAGCACGGTGTGGAACCCAAGGACTTCAACAGCTACGGGGCCCGTCGAGGAAACCATGAAGTGATGATGCGCGGTACATTCGCCAACATCCGAATTCGCAACTTGATGCTGTCGGGTGTGGAAGGCGGCCAAAGCATCCACTTCCCGGATGAGCGCCAGGACAGCATTTATGACGTCGCTATGACATATCAGCAAGAGAACGTGCCGTTGGTGGTCATGGCTGGGAAAGAATACGGCACCGGCTCCTCGCGAGACTGGGCTGCCAAGGGCACGGCGCTGTTGGGGGTTAAGGCCGTGATCGCGGAAAGCTTCGAACGGATCCACCGCAGCAACCTGGTCGGTATGGGTGTGCTGCCTCTTGAGTTCCCTGCCGGCACCAACGCGCAGACCTTGGGTCTAACAGGCCAAGAGGTGGTCGACATTCAGGTGCCCGGGAATCTCGCCCCCGGCCAAGCCATTGAAGTACGGGCTGCGCGTCCTGATGGCAGCGAGGTGAGCTTCACTGCCAAGGCACGGCTCGATACGCCGGTGGACGTCGACTACTACAAAAACGGCGGAATTCTGCAGACCGTATTGGCAAGCCTAGCCGCAGCTCAATAGCCGCATTTCTAACAACAAAGCCTCCCCTTGCGGGAGGCTTTGTTGTTAGAACAGTTCCATGTGAAAACTCCGAGCATACCAGACATACCAATCCATCCATCCGTACTGGAATGCCCGCTCACCCACCATCACCGGCGGGTCGCCTCCTTGCGCCAACTCCACCAATCCCGTCAGACAGAGCTGCCATCCCGCGGCATAAGCCGGTGCCGATGCGCGCTCTAAAAACCCATGCTGCAGGGCAAGACGCGTCTCCTCCCCCAGGGCCTCCACCGCCCAGGTGAGCGTATCCGGCCCCCATTGCATAACCAGATGGCGGGGCGCTTGCACCTCCAACACCGCTCCCGTCCGGGCATCCGCATCTTCCATATGCGAAGCAGCCAGCCGAACAGGGCCAGTTGCCGTCAAGGGTCGGTCAACGGTGAACGGTGCCCAGCGGGAGAGGCTCGACGGTTCTGTCAAGCAGGACCACAACGCCGCTTCACTGGTGCGGACATGGCGTTCCATGCTTAGCACCCACATGCCGCCGCCTTCCGTGAGGTCGAACCGCCCGGCTGCGGAGCTGTTCACCTCGGGATTGTCTGTCACGCCCCATCATCTCCTTCGCCCATATCACCGAAAAGCCACCCGTGCTGTCGGCGAAAGACGTGCCACACTTCCTGGGCAACCGCCTCTGCTGTCTTATCGTCGGTATCCAGGACCAGATCCCCCAAATTAACTTGGTCCATCATCCCCGCCAATTGCTGAGCGCGCTCGGTATGCCACCGCAGGCTCGCACCTTGTTCCCGCTGGGAAACCCGGTGTGTCAACACCGGCAGGGATGCCCGAAGCCGCACCATCCAGATTTCAGAGCCCGGGATTTGCTTGGCGAGATCCGACACTTCCGCACGAGACTCGAACACTCGTGGAAACACCGCCACCCGGGCACCGGTGCTGCGCATGACTGGCCACACAGCCTTGACCGCCGCCCGCAGCGGACCGACGGCAAAGGGATCGCCAGGCGCACGCGGCACGATATCGGTGAGCCGATCCAGATCCATCTGCCAGTGGGCCACTCCCGCTTCCGACAGAATCTCTGAGAGTGCTTCAGCCACCGTGCTCTTGCCTACCCCGACCGGTCCCGTGACCAGCAACAGGGGAACGCGCTTCCACCAGGCCAAGGCCACCGACTCCACCCTGCGAACGTATGCGTCCTTGCCGTCCATGTAATCCTCGATGCTATGGGGATGCAGAGCGGCCAATCGAGTCTTCAATGCGCCATAGCGCCGCCGGCCCGCAGGGTGGACGCGCAGGTAGTCTCGCAATGCCAGGTGCCGATCGATTTCTGGATCACCCACCGCGTAGCAATGCAGGTGAAAACCTGGGCGACGAAAATAACGACGTCCCGCAAGACCATACTCCCCCAACCCTTGGTATCCGCGTCGCTGCAAACGGTCGGCGCGTTCATCGGCCACACGGATGTCGTCCAACACCGGAATCAAATCGATAATCGGCTTAGCTTGAAGCTCCCGAACACTGGTTGACCCCACGTGGTGTACGTACACCACGTGGGGCCCCCAGTCCGCCATCAACTGTGCGGCTTCCGCTTCGAAAAGCTTGGGCCAGGATGGGTCGTATGGCACGACCCGCACGTCTCTGTCCATAGGGATCTTGACTCTATCCTCCTACGCGTCGCTCCTGCTCCACATTGCGAAAGCTGGGCACGTCCAACTGCTGATATAGAAAGTGTTCGATCTGCCGGGCGATGTAGGGGATTCCGGGATGAATCGGACCCGCCTTGGCCACCAGTTCATGGCCGGCATGGTGGACGAGAATCTCCCGCACCGGAACTCCGGCCGCGTTCAACCGATCTTTGAGCAGCTTGGATTGCGAGGGCGGCACCACATGATCTCGTGTTCCCTGCACAATCAAGAAGGGCGGGGCATTGGGCGTCACATAGGACACGGCACTTTCGCGCCGCACGCGTTTCCAGGTGTAGACTCCATAGACGGGATTGGGCTTCAAACCGTGTCGTCGGCGCCACGCTACAGCGAAGGTGCGACGATTCGTGGGACCAAACAAGTCCACCACCGCCCGGACCACCGGCCGGTGCCGGGGATCCATGGTCAACCCCACGAAACTGGACAACTCACCACCCGCGCTGTCGCCCATGACCGCCATCTGATCGGGATTAATGCCAAGGCGCACGGAATGGGTATCCATGTACTTGATGGCGTGCTTCACGTCGATTAGAGCATCCGGCCACCGGTACACCGGGGCCAAACGATAATTGACGGTCACGAAATCCACCCCGTGCTGTATGAGGCTCCGCTCCACCGACACCATCAGTTGGTTGTGCGGGGTCTTTAAGTTGTTAATCATGGCGTTGCCGAACTTCAAAGCCCCGCCGTGGATGTATACCACCACCGGGCGAAGGGCCGCTGATTGAGCACGAGGTCGAAAGATAAAAAAGGTTAAGTGCAGATGGCCAATCTTGGCATAGACCACGCGGGTCCGTGTACCCAACAGGCGTTTGTTCCAGAATACGGGCTTTCGAATACGCCAGACTGGGCCGCGTATCCCCATCCCATGCATCGGTTTAGACGCCGCCCATCCAGCCGGAACCCACAAGCTCAAGGAGGCGGCCAATACAGTTATGAGGATGGCGAGTCGCTTCAACATGACGTCCTCCACTATTTTCATAAATTATGACACCCTATAGCTATCCCAAATAAGGGGCCAAGCCATACCGTCTTCAGCATATTCAACGTTCTAGACACCAGCCTCATAACCGGCCGGAAAATTTTTCTTCTAGGGGATACTACGACGCTCTGCCGCGGTGCTCCTGCCGACAAGCCTTAAGGTTTTGCCGAAACTTTGATGGTGTCTGACTTGAGAATGCCGGAGGGACAAACAAGCGCCGATCGCGGGCGGGCGGCCGCAGAACAGAGCGTTGCGAGCGCGCGGATTCCGGGCGACGCCCCCAGGTCCATCCTAGTCTGGGCCGCAATCCTGTGTTACCTTATCAGAAAATGTCTTGGGAGTCGGTGCACCGGTGCCCTGCAGGCCCAGCTCATCTTTGAGTCGAGAAGGCGATCCAACCATGCCATGGCGTTTCTCACCTTTCCGCATTTTCCTGCCTGTCGCCCTCGGCTATGCCGCAGCAGCGACGGCCTTTGGAGCCCTGGCGACGGCGCTCCACGTGGGCCTCTGGATGACATTGGGCATGTCGGCTGTGCTCTATTCGGGGGCTTTGCAGTCGACCGTGTTGGGCGTTATGGTCTTGAACCCGCCCTTCGGTCTGTTATTGGCAGTGGCTTTCGGTGTCAATATGCGCCACATGCTGTATGGCCCGCACTTGGAAACACACCGGCAGGGACATTGGCGCCGTATAGACCGTTGGCTTACCGCAGGCTTCCTTACGGACGAGCTCTATGCTCTGGGTTTGGATGACCGCCTCAGTCCCGAAACGTGGACAAGCATCGGTCTCGGACTGTATGTCTCCTGGATTCTCGGCACCGCCGTCGGCGCCTGGGGCGCAGGCCAGGTACCACACGCCTGGCTGGCGAGCTTTGGGTTGGCTCTCCCCTCGCTGTTTGTCGCACTTCTCATCCCCCGCCTGCGAGCCCGTCCGGAGGCGGCAGGGGCCGTATCCGCCCTCCTCCTGGCTCTCATCGGACGTTTTATGGATTGGCCGGAAGTGTACTATCTCGTTCCCATCCTAGGCGGCGCCACGATCGCCTACCTCTACAGCCCCAAGAGCCGGGAGAACTGACATGACATGGCTCTTCTTGGGTGCCTTGGGACTCTTGGGATACCTGCAGCGGATGCTGCCGTGGGTTCTCGCGGAACGTGTCGCCCTGCCCCCCTCGCTCGCCGCCTGGCTTCGCTATGTGGCCCCGGCTGCCTTTGCCACGCTGCTGGTTACCGATGTACACCGATTAACCATGGCCACAGGGGCCGCCTTGGCGGCCGCCGCCCTCGTCAGTTGGAGGACCCGGAACCTCGGATTGGCGGTTTTCGCGGCACTTCTGGTCAGTCTCCTTGGTCAAAGTCTCTAATCTCCGCCGCAGGTGCCTAAGATTTTTATCCCACGCCGCCACACCGATGGGATAAAATTTGGCAAGTGGCCTCTGTTTTATGGCCGACCGCTGGTGCTGGCGGACAATAGTACCTGGACTCTTAAACGGGGTGATTCGTGTGTCAGGGGAATCGATAGTTTTAGTGGCGATTGTGTTGGCGTTTGCATGGAGTATCGGCGCTCATTACACCGGTGCGTGCATGGGGATGCCGTACGGCTCCGGCTCAATTAAGCTCTGGCCCGCCCTAGGGCTTATGTCTGTGTTGGCGTTGTTGGGAGCAGCGGTGGCCAGCCACGGGGTCGAGACCACGGTCGGGGTTCACATCATCGAGGCCAAGCGGGTCACCGTTGCAGCAGCGCTGGTGGTGGTGGTGGCCGCATTTCTTCTCACCACAATCTATACCGCTCGCAAGATACCCACATCGACCATTCAAATTCTGGTCTTTTCCGTAGTAGGCATGGCGTTGGGAGCCCACATCCGGGTCCACTGGGGCACCATTCTCAAACTCGCCGTCATTTGGGTTATGGCCCCGCCTGTCGCGCTGGGGTTGGGCTACCTTTTTACCCACGGAATGGATTGGGCCGTAGGCTTTAAGCCCGAGTCCCAGGAGCGGACCGCTGGCGTCCTCAAGACGTTGGGCATGATCCTACTAGCGGTCGGGGCCGCTGCGTCCTTCACCATGGGGGCCAATGATGTGTCCAATGCCACCGGTGTTTTTATCATGACCCATATGTACAGCCTATGGACGGCTGGTCTTATTGGGGGAGTCGGCCTCATGCTGGGCGTTCTCACCTGGGGCAAACCCCTCTTGCAAAAGGTTGCCTTCGATATCGTCCATGTCGATCTGTCCATGGCCAGCGCGGCCCAACTCGTCCAGGCCGTGGTCGTGCTCTCAGCCGTCTCCCTGGGCTTTTTTACATCCATGAACCAAGCCTTAGTGGGTGCCATGACGGGCGCGGGTCTGGCCCGAGGAAACGCCTCCATTGAATGGAAAGCCATATTGGGCATCGTCAAAGGCTGGGTCATTGCGCCCATCTCCGGCATTGCCATCGCCTTCCTGTTAGCCAAGCTCTCCAGTCTCTGGTTTGTGTTGTAGCGGGACACCCCCTCCTTTTAGCCTCGTTACGGGCGCACCAGCCACACCGAGAATATCACCGCCGACACGTCACACACGGCGATCACCAATCCCATCGGCCAGGCGCTGTGGGAACCGCCCAACCCCACCAGCGGTGCCGCTGCTGCGCCTAAGAGCATTTGCCCCAGTCCTAAGACGCCGGATGCGCTGCCCGCCACATGCCCCTGCTTTTGAAGAGCTAGCGACGTGCCGGCTGTGCTGACCGTACCCACGCTGGACACCACCACAAACAAAGGCGGCAGGATCGCCCACAGTCCCCACTGCAGGAGCAATGCTGTCAGCAGTACGAGAGAAGCAATCCCCGCCGCCCACGCACCGATAAGCATAAGACGTCGCTCGCCCAGACGCCGAGCCCAATGCGACGTGACCTGGCCCGCGGCAATGATGCCCACCCCGTTGGTGGCAAAGACGGCACTAAATACCTGCGGAGACAAGTGGAACAGGGTTTGCAGCACAAACGGCGATCCGCCAATGTAGGCAAACATGCCCGCGTAGACCAAATACTGGCCCACCGCCGCACCCATAAATTCGCGGTTTGCCACAAGGCCGCGCATCGTGGAGAGGGTGTCTCGCAGCTCCCCCGAACGTCGTCGGTCGGCCGGCAGGCTCTCAGGCAACCCAAACATCACGCCCACGAGAATCACCACGCCCACACCAAATAGAACCACAAACACCCCATGCCATGAGGTCACCCGCAGGATCTGGGCCCCAATGACCGGCGCCAGCACGGGTGCCGCACCGTTGACCAGCATCAAGAGGCCAAAGAATTCCGTGAGCCGGGGTCCCGAAAAGTAATCGCGGGCCATAGTGCGGGCAATGACGATGCCCGCTGCTCCCGACAGCCCTTGCACCAGCCGCAAGCCAATCAGGAGCCAAATGGAGGGCGTCCACGCGCACAGAATGGACGCTACGCTGTACAAAGCTAATCCCGCCAGAAGCGGAACCCGCCGCCCCCGGCTGTCGCTGACCGGTCCCGCCACCAGTTGCCCGACAGCCAGTCCCAGCAGGCAAAACGTAATGCTCAGTTGCGCTGCAGTCGCGCTGACACCAAAGGACGCAGCCATGTCGGGCAGAGAGGGCAAATACATATCGATGGACAAGGGTGCCATCGCGCTAAGGGCTCCCAAAATGAGCACCAGCCACCATCGTGCTGGCTGACCAAGAACGCGCGCTGTCTCGTCCTCTCTCTGCTGCCCCATACCTGGCCCCCCTTTCCTCCCAGCCTGGCACAACCCTGCGGCTTCAATCCAGCACTCGCTCCCCATTCATGGCATGAGGTTTTCCGTTTTTTGGAACGCTCATGTACAATAGATTCGTCCCTATCGAGGGAAAAGGAGGCTTCAATGACGGACAGCACAAAAACTCTCAAAGTGGGCGATCAAGCCCCCGATTTTACGCTGGCTAGCGAATCCGGCAAAGTCAGTTTAAGCGACTACCGCGGCAAGAAAAATGTCGTGTTGGTCTTTTACCCCCTAGCCTGGACCCCTGTCTGAACGAACGAAATGCCGGCATTCAACCGGGCACTGCCCGATTTTGACCGGCTCAATGCTCAGGTACTGGGCATCAGTGTCGACTCTGAACCCTGCAACACGGCATGGAAAAAGTCGTTGGGGGGCTTAGATTACCCGCTTCTTTCAGACTTCTGGCCGCATGGCGCGGTCGCGGAAAAATACGGTATCTTACGCGACGGCGGATTTGCTGAACGAGCCGTCATCGTCGTGGACCGCGAGGGCATCGTCCGCTACATCGACGTGCACAACATAGCCGAAGTCCCCGATCCTCAGGAAGCCGTCAAGGCTCTGGGCGCTTTCGCTTAAGACTCCCGAACATCCGAGCGGCACCTGCTCGGATGTTCTTTTGTCCACTAGCGTCGTTCCAAAATCCCTCCCGCATCAAAGGGCTGCCAGCCCCACTTTCAAGGACAAGGCCAGCGCATACCTGAACCAACGCTTAACTTTTCATATGTATTGGCAAAAGTTAGACAAAATCAGCGTCGAACGGGCGTCGTGTTCCGCGTAATGTTCCGAATTCTGCGACACCGTCGGCAGGAATTTCCACGATAAGCCGCGAAATGACCGGATGCACCACGCAGTCTAAATATTTTAATCCCTCCAAGAAGGTCGGGTGCGACGCTGAAATGCTGGACAATGCAGCAAAGTCAACGCTTACACGAGAAAACTTTTTGATACGCCTCATCAGTCTGTCCTCTCTATTGTTGCAATTAGAGAACGGCCCCTCCGCCAGCCGGCACATTCGCAACGTGGGACTGCGTCTCAGCGAATGGATTAACACCATGTATCTGAAAGAATTACATTCAGACCGCCTTACTCCCGAACAATATGGATACGTCATCGTGGACCTAAAAAAGCGCATTGATGGCGACTTCTATCTCATTGAATCCCGAGAGGACCGGGTCATTGTCGGAAACCATCGCTGTCCCTTCGGCGCCCACGTCGCGAGTTCGCCCAACCTGTGCAACATTACCTCCAGTGTCTTCGGCGGGATAGCGGCCGAAAACTTCGGCTATGGCAAGGTGGTTCTATCCCAACGCATCGCCATTGGTGATCCCGAATGTGCGGTTGCGGTTTACTTGAAACCGTCACCCGAAGCCGATGCGGAGGCCGGGATTGTCTACACCGCACAAGATTTGCCCCACGACTACGTCGATGCCACATTTGGGCTGCGTTGGGTGCCCAACCGCGCTTGGGATGATAACGACAAGCCCCCGGCGTTTATTTTTGATCTGCCGGTCATTCGCGAGGATCTCTTGAATGCCGTCGGGGTCGGCTTAGCAGTCGTGGACGCGAACGGTCACCTGGTGATGCTAAATGCAGTGGCCGAACGCTGGCTCGCACGCTCCCAGTCCTTGGCCGATGAGGTACAGGCGCTGGCGCGGGGAGCCCGGCAACAAGGGCTGGCCCAGTCTTCGACAGAGGTGCAAGTAGCATCGGACGGCCAGCATGCGTGGTATGAGCTGCAGACCTTCGTTCCCGCCCATCTGCCGGGTCTCGACAGTCTGATCATCCTGATCCGGGATCGAACCACGGAACGGATGTTGCAGGAAGAGGCCATTCGAGCTGAACGGCTGAAAGCCGTAGGGGAACTCGCGGCCTCGGCCGCCCATGACCTGCGCAACCCCCTGGCCGCGGTCTACAGTCTGCTCGAGCTCTCGGCGCTGCAACCCGACCTGTTCCCAACGGTGGCCGGCACCATGATGGACGAAGTCAATCGAGCCGCCCGCATCATCAACGATTATCTCGACATCGCCCGCGAACCCCAGTTAGTTCTCGCACCCTGCTCTGTGCGTGAGTTCGTAACTGAGCTCCAAGAGCACGTCAGCCCGCGCTGTGACGCCGTCGGAGTGAGTCTCCAGGTTCACGAGGCCGATGGCGACGTGTTGATTGACCGGAATCGGCTCATGGATGCGGTATTAAATGTGGTGTCCAATGCACTGGAGGCCATGCCGGGCGGCGGCTCATTGCACATTGTGGCGGAAGTTCGAGCGAGAGACGTCGCTCTGCACATCGCCGACACGGGAATCGGCATTCCTGCCGAAAGCCGAGAGCGCGTATGGGAGCTGTTTTTCACCACCAAGGCTAAAGGGACTGGAGTCGGTCTCTACGCCTGCCGGCGCACCATTGAACAAATGAACGGCCACATTCAGTATTCATCAACGCCCAATGAAGGCACAACCTTCACTATTGTCGTGCCGCGGGCAAGAGGGGATTTAGATGGCACGAATTCTCGCGATCGATGACGAGCCCGGGCTCCGCATGGTCTATGACCTCCTGTTGACCAAGTTGGGGCATTCCGTGCGATGCGCCCGAAACGTTGCGGAAGCCAAAGAACTCATACTCACCGAGATGCCGGAAGTTGTCATTCTCGATTATTTGATACCGGATGGCAACGGCGACTCTCTGTTGGATTGGCTCGCGGCACACCACCTGTCCGTACCCGTCGTGGTGATTTCAGGGCAGGTGGGAACCCCGCATTTGCAGGCGTTTCCCGACTCCCGCATTGCGGGCTATCTGGGGAAGCCGTTTCGCATCTATGAGCTGGCCGCACTCATTGATGAGGCACTGAAAAAAACCCCGCCAATCCCGAACCTATGACCGACACTCCCAGCGGCGGCAGGACCCCGAAGACTAGACGCAGCCTCGGAATTATGTGATGATTGAAGAAATAATCATGTCACATGGTGAACGTCATGCGAAAGCGACTGGTTTATGCCTGCTTGGCCCTGATCATGGCGATGGGTCTCGGGCTTGAAGTGCACATGCATCAGTACCTGTCAGCCGATGTGCAAACATTAATCCGGCAAGGTTCGTTGCCCCCTTATGGCCGCATTCCCGCTCCTCCAGCCCATCTCCACACCAAAAGCAGTGTCACTGGGAATGGGTACCTCATCCCGTTGCCCAAGGATACGGGATTGGATGCCAACTGGTCAGGATGGATCACGGAGATCCCACCTGGCGATCAGGTCGCCTCGGTGTCTGGCTCCTTTCGCATTCCCCACGGTTTGAAGCCGGCCGTGAGGCACTTTTCCCAATTAGCCTTGTGGGTGGGCACCGGAGGAAGTTTTAGGGCACCTTACGTCCTGTTGCAGTCCACGTTAAACCTCTACGTCAACGAACAAGTTGCTGGGCTCATACCAGTCCGAGCAAATCTTGAAGACTGCTCCAGCAACGCTGCCTGTCTAGCGCACTTGCGCACGTCCCTCCTCCCACCTGTTTCCCCCGGGGCCGTTGCCACCATTCACATGCAGTTCGTCCCTGTGGTCGGACAGGCTTCGTGGTTGGGATTTTGGATGAACACGCGGCTCATAGTCAGGCAGGGAGGGCACGTCGCAGACAGCGCGATCGGCCGCATGTACCTGCCGCCGTGGGCCGCTGATCAGAACTCGGTGGAGACGATTGTCGAGGCCAGGGGAAATCCGGTGACCGGATCGGTCACGGCGCTCCCGAACGGTCACTGGCATGTGAGCATCGATTGGCACGTCACGCTCCGCCGCCCCTGGCCCACGACAGCTTGGCCTGCCGCCCATCTAGTGCACGTGGTCGCAACCGGTTGGTACCCCCGCAAAAATTACATCACCCATCTTAAGACCATATCCCTGCACTTTTCAGCAACAGGTGAAACCGGTCGTGGCATCGTGTCCTACAACGACGAGGTGAAACCATGAGATATAGGAAACTAATCGGCATAGGCGCGCTCGTGGCGGGACTGTTGGCTCTCATAATATTGGGTCTCACCGATCTGCGTCTCTATGTTATCGTCCATGCTGTCCGACACGACGTGCTCGGTTAAGGTCCTTGGAGTCTTCCTGCCAGTTGCGCCCGTGGTGGCCCTCCCACCTGCATCGCGCCCATGCTCCGAGACAATCCCGGCGCAGCCGACGCGTGCTATTGCCCCGGAGGTGGATATTCCTTCTGGAGTTTTAAGACCGCCTGGGCAATGAGGGTCGCGAAGTACTTTGCCCCAGCTGGAACGAGATGCACATGATCCGCGTAGAAGTCCTGAGGCGGTATCTTCTGCGCCGCTTGGTACCAATTCACCAGCACGGTGTGCGGGTAGGAAGCCGCCACCTGGTCAATCACCTGATTTGCCGCCTGTTCCCACGGCAGCGGGTCCGAGGTGTTGACCAGCACAAATCCGTGGTGCGGTCCGATCTGTTTCATCAGACCTTTCAGTTGCGAGGCTGAATACGGGCCGTTGGTGCCAAGCTCAATCACCACATAGCGATGCAGCTGCCCCGTGGCTTTGAGATGGGAAACCACCGGGGGCGTCTGAATGAGTTGGCGGCTCACCTTTCCATCGACAACAATCCCCGGCAGCAATTGCTCCAGATACGGTTGAGCATCCACCATGACCGAATCCCCAATGGTTGTCACGTCCGCCCCATTCCCGATGGGCGCTGTGGGTATCGCCCCCGGCGGAACGGGTATGGCAGGAGGAATCGAAAAAATGGATTTGGGCGAGTGACCGACGCTAGATTGGCTCAGCGTGCTCGATGGTGCGGTGGAACTCGACGACGGTGGCGGGCCGGTCGGAGTACTCGACGAAGGCGGCGTACTGGGCGGCGTGCTATGGTGTTTACCCGATGTGCTCGACGTGCTGGTTCTGGTGGGAATGCTCGACGCCCCCGCATCGTACTTCGGATATCCGAACGCGCCGGAGAGACCCGCGACGTCCACCCCGACGACGCCCACGGTGATGACTCCGATTAAGGCCGCAAGACTCTTTCGCATGCTACAGCGCCCTTTCCCGCACGGCCACGGTGTGGTGCCGCCCGCGTCTCGGTTGCACCCTGATCCGGCGGATGGGATCTTCGACAAGTTCCCATGACAGAGCGGAAACAGCCACAGTAGCCACAATGACGATGGCGTCGTAGATTAGGTGGTTATTATGCAGCCGACCGAGGAGCGAGGACGACAATGCAATGATGGGATAATGCCAGAGGTACATGGCATATGAGCGGACCCCCAGCCACCTTAATGGCTTGACCCCCAAGATGGTGGACATGAGGCTGTTGGGCATGGCGAGCGACTGCACCACGAACATCGTGCCTACGGCCAGGATTACCATACCTCCGCGATACATGAAGGTTTGGTACTCGTTGGTGAACAAGACCATCCATACAAATAACGCCAGCCCCGCAAATCCCAGTACGGTGATTGCGTCTCGAACGGCCGGCGAGACTGCGGGAATTTGCGCACTTGGCCAGACGAACGCTAACGCCGCTCCGATTAGCAAGGCAAAGGCCCGTGTGTCGGTCCCATAGTAGACCAAGTTGGGGACAGTTCCAGGATGATAAATCATCCCCATGGCCAAGGCCGATGCCGCCGCCAAAGCCAGCGTGACGACAACCCGGGCGGTGGTCGATCGAATGAATTTGGCGAAGACAATCAGGACCAATGGCCAAATCAAATAAAATTGCTCCTCGACCGCCAACGACCACAGGTTGGTGAACGGTGAAGGAATAAAAGATTGGAAGTACGACACATGATGGTAGATGTACCACCAGTTGCTCACGTAGAGAACGGCGGCAATCACGTCCCCCGGCAAGGAGGACAGCAAATCGCGCTGAAACAGCGTGATGTAAAACAAAACCAACGCCAACATGACATACAAGGCGGGCAGGAGGCGCTTCGCGCGGCGGAAATAGAAATCGCCAAACAAGATGCGGCCATGGTTCTTAATCTGGCTTAATAGAAGATCGGTGATCAGGTAGCCAGACAAGGTGAAAAACACACCGACTCCGAGCAGCCCTCCCGGGGCCCACCCAACGCCGAGGTGATAGAATATGACAGCAAAAACAGCAAGTGCTCGCAGGCCGTCCAAACCGGGTAGGTATACGGCCTTGTCTCCAAGGGGTTTAGGCATATGATGTGGACCTTCCTGCGCATAATAGTACGTCGCATGTGCGGCGAGTCTTCTCTCATTTTAAACGCTGATGCCCGTCCCTGGGTTACCGGGAATACATGGAATCCTGCTTTAATTGATGCCTGTTTGAAAGTTTTTTTGGCTATTTGCAATCTATGGTTGAATGGTCTCCTGCCTCATCTCACGGGATTCAACCTGTTTTGTGCAAAATCTGGTTGATTGGGCCTTCGGAATCATCCGCTGTATTGTGCAAAACATGGTTGGAATAGCTGCGTGAGTCGGGGTGCTTAATGCATATTCGGGCCGGATAGCCGCTGATTCGCATGGTGAAGTATTGGACGGGCGGACGGGCCGCCGCGTGGAGTGATGTCCCTCCTCCGGTAAGACGTTTCGGTCGGGTCTCTCCCATGAAGGTAGTCTGGGTTCCCAAGTAAGCATGGAGAAGTGGAGATCCCGTGGGCTGACGAGTCCCGCAGACGATACCGCAAAGTTTTTGTAAGGTGATACCCCGGTTCGACAGCAATCGGGATCGTTCGCGACGACTGGGGCGTATTCTTCATGATAAGGGTATCCAGCCGTGTTTCTACATCCGCTGTTCACTAGCCGGTTGCGCGTGTGTGCATCTGCGATTTGGCGAAGGGAATGACATACCATGATCGGATACGAAATCATTAAATTCTGGCATCAAGCACTGAGCCTCCCCCACCAACAGGTGGCGATTGCGTCTTTCTTGACGAGGGCCTACCAGCAGGGTGCGACTCTCTATTACTCCCGGTTTGATGCGGCGGCCGGTGCGATTGCGGTGGCCGCCCACGCGGTCGGGATTCCCACGTGGCCCATCGACGAGATGCCGAGCCCGTCCGGCGATGTCCGCCCGGCCCCTTGGGTGTGGGTTGGGAGCCACGCCGCGACGGATGTGGCCTGCCCGCGACTGGCGCGTGTACTGCCGGCCCCAATGGCGATGCTCTGCCTTGCTGAGGCCGTGGGCGTGCCGTCCCCGTGGCCGCCGGGCCATCGCCCCTTTGCGACCGGCATCCCCTGGGCTGCGACGACGGACAGCTAGGCAGTCGTCTGCGCACAACCCCCGGTTCTACCCAACCGTGCACCGAACCCTGTGGCGAGTCCCCATGACGGCGGATCCCGCTCTGGTCGGACAAACGCTGTGGGATTCGACAGCGATCGGCGGGTTTCGTGTCGCTGGGTGAGTATGCTATACACACAGGTGTCGAGACCTGCTAATGGAGTGTGAACGAAGGGGTGGGGAGGGTGAACCGAATGAACGATGACGACCGCATACGCACCCTGATCCGCCGCCTAGACGCCCTAATTCAATCGGGACGCGCCTTGACGGATCCGGCCTGCGTCCGACTCTCACAGGAAGTCGATGAACTTATCCTCGCGTGGTATCGCACGACGACGCGACCGACCGAGGATTGCGGCGATCGCTGAGGCCATGGCGGTCGCCGGGAGATCGAACCGGCCGACTTTGCAACAGGACGGCATTGTTGCTGGTCAGAGCGGCCCCCCGGGGCGACAGAGCCCGTCGTGCGCGGGTAATCAACTATCCCATGCGTTTGGCTGGCCTGCACGCAGCACGTCGACGGGAAATGGTGCGAACTGAACAGGCGGTGACATTGGGGGACTTGTCTGGACGTAAGTCATTAATGAGGCCCTTCTCTTCGGGCGCGTCACAGCCGTGAGGGTTCGGCAAGATTGCGCGGGAGAGCGTCAAGGCGGGTCGTTAAGTAATTGGTAATTGGCGTAGGGATGCCTTACCCGTGGGAGATCCCTGGCATGACCTGGGGCCCACCAAAGGATGCCGTACCGTCCTCCGGCGCCTTGTCGCCTGCCGTGTGGCTTTGCCATTCCGGATTGACTTGGGCATTCGACAGCGGCATCGTGCGGCGCTATGACGCCCCTTCAACCCGCGTTTGTGAGAAAAGTTGGTGGCTACGAGACCTGCCCAAAACAGAGCCAGCACACCAACATCTACGACGGGGCCATGATTCAGACGCACGTGAATAGTAACCGAGCGGGACGGATAGCGGCTCCGGCCGGGGATTAACGCGACGGGCGGGTGCCGAGCAAACCATGGTCGCAAGCAGGCCTCGGTTAAAATAATTTGACTTTTCCGGATGGTCATGTGTTATATTAGGCTGTCGCTTCCAAAATGGGGCGGGCTTTTAACGTGAAAGGGGAACAACTCGAACATGACTGGTCGTGTCAAATGGTTTAGTGCGGAAAAAGGGTTTGGATTTCTTGAGAGGGAAGACGGCGGCGATGTCTTCGTCCATTTCAGTGCCGTTAACGGCGAAGGTTTCCGTACGCTCAATGAAGGCGAGCGTGTCGAATTTGATGTTGTAGACGGGGACCGCGGTCCTCAGGCTGCGAACGTCGTCCGTCTCTAACCGTCAGCAACATGTAGGATACCTGCAGCTTTTCCCGCGACCCAGACATGGGTAAACTCCGTAAATTGGGTGATGGCCCGCCGGTAGCCGACATACGATAAGAAGGTCGATTACCTCACCGCGCGCTTCGGTTGGGGAGATGGCGACACTTGGATGGCGGCTAAGGCCGTATCGTGACCTAGCACAACTTCCCACACCGTTGGAGCAGGTTGTCTTAGGGGTTACGAACGCATGACATTCCACCTTTCCCATCAACCCCTGGGGCGGCGGGCAGTCATGGTGCCCACCGCCAAGAAGAGGCCGATCCCCATCAGAATGACCCCCAAGATCAAGGGTCTCCATCGCACCGGAAAGACGGAGACACCCATGAGTCCAAAGCCGAGCACCCCCATCACGGAACCGAGAGCGAAGCGTAGGATACCTACACGCCGTGTCATGACGGCGGGGCATCCACGGGCGTTGTTGGATGCGTCGCGTAATACGTGCGCCAAATCAGCCGATGGACGCCCAGCAGCCGCGGCAAGCGATTGAGGCCGGGGAGCCAGGGCGCAAACATCAGCAACAGAAAGACCCCCATGCCGCCCCCCAAGGCCAGGGCATCCGCGGCGCTCGCATTGGCAATAAAGGGCACCTGATAGATGGCCGTGACAATCGTCATCCACCACGGGCCGGGGTACGGGGCGCGCTCTTCGTGGATGATCCCCCATTGGTTGCCTTCCAACTCAAGTTTTGTGGCCGCATTGTGCATCGGAATTCCCTGCAAGAACAACAAGGAATTCTGATTGTCAAATTGGTAATCGGCGGGGCTCCGGTCAAGAGCCCCGGTCATCAAGCCGCTCTGTCCGAGGTGCAACAATCCCTGCATCATCACATCGAGGGGCCCGTAGGTGCCGGCGGGCAATAGCACGTGGCGGCCCTGAACGCGGGCATGTGCCAGCGCGGCGCCAAAAGCCTGTTCCCAACGGGTTTGCTGTGCGGCGGAGGCATGCGTGAACCGGTGAAGGGCTGGTGTCAGTGTGGGATCCAGGTGCGCGGCGTAGGTCAACGGCTGCAAGACAAAATCTTCGCGGGGATAGACCGGATGAATCACGCCCACCCACTTCTGGACGAAGTCTTGGACCGCCCCTGTGCCGTGGTTGTAGGGGGGACCGTAATTTGCAATCGCTCCGGTGCCGTTCAGATCGCCCAGCGCCACCGTTAAAAAGTCCTTGGGATGGGTGGTCGCATAGGTGTCGATCTTGAGGGCTGGTCGCACGGGCTCATGAAAGATGCCGGAGAGTACGGCCGTCAGTACGGCCACCACGAGCGTCGTACTCAAGAGGTGCTTGACGAAATCGGCGGGCACATAGCGATAGCGATGCGTCACGTCAATTTGCGGATGGTAATGGCGCATTAGAGGGACTCCTCGTTCAGTGTGTCTTCCAACTCTTCATGGCTCGGATAGGGCGGGACCACGCCTTTAATGCGGATGAACGCGATATGGACCGCAATAATGGCGCCCAAAACCACCGGCATCACCACTACATGCAGTCCATACATTGTCCGGCATTCAGGGGATTGAACCACGCGAATCCCAGTGCATTCAAACCGTCTTTGGACTGCACCGCATTCCATTGCGAGTAAAAGTCGCCCCGCATGAGATACCCAGTAAATGCGGTGGGAATGGCCACGAACAATGCGAGGGTGCCGAGCAACCAGGTTCGTTCGCGACCACCCCGCCACGCGCCGGAGAAGAAGACGCGCAAAAGATGTAGGATCATAAAAAAGAAAAAGGCTTGGACAGACCAAAAATGGATGCCACGCAGATAAAACCCAACCGACGAAATCGTCCACCATTGGGGTCCATTGGCCGCCATGATAATGCCGGAGAGCACCAGAATGACAAAGCTCGAAGCGGTTAGCGACCCTAACGTATACATGAGGCCGACGGCGTATTCGGGAAGCTCCGTCGGCAACCAGGTGTCCAGAGAAAACAAGGCGCGCATTTGGGTCCGGACATACACCGTCCAATTCATGGCGGGGCCTCCTTTATGCAGTGTCAAATAAGGTTGGGTCTAGTGTACCAAGGTCCTCCTATTTTGGACAATTTGTGGATCGCGCATGGCAGGGCAGAATTCAAAAAAATTTGTCAGACCTTGGCCATACATGATCCACAGAGATCCCATCAACGTCCCAGCCTTGGAGCAGGTCGCGCGGATCCTTGTCGGGACTGAAAGCCCCCAGCCCCATGATGATGAGCGTAGCCAACACCCCATAGAGCAGGTGCAACGGATCGGTCGGTCGCTGGCCGAGGACAAATACACGCCGATACCGGCCGCACCCACCACGACGGTCACCCCAGAGTGACCCGTTCCCACCGCCAAGCGGAGGGGGCGAGGACGGCATAGTTTCCTGCCACCACGCGCCGACGGACAGGACGCCCGACAAGACGAATCCGGTAATGGCCGAAACCCTGTGACTGCTTAGAATCATGTCGGGACCCTAAGATTGCATTCTGTAACTGCTTAAGGCGCTTATGGGGGCGTTAGTACAGTAGTGCTTGCCTCCAATCAATCGATGGTGAGCGATGGATCATCCGGGCCAAAATGTACCACACATGCGCGTAAGGCCGGCAGTGGAGTGTGACTGATCGTTCCGTCGTCAAAAATTCCAACCAGCGGGGGACAGCAAACCGCCCAGTACGGACAGCCCATTCCAACCTGGGTCGAAATAGCCGACGAGGGTGGTTTAGACTAACAAACGGGGAATTCCAACCTCAGATTGCACATAGCCGTTTTTTTGAATGGGCGAAAATCACGAGACTCACAGTCGTAAAAGGGACAAAGTGCTTCGAAATTGCCGCCGGTCTGACCGCACGTTGAATATCCGTGCATCGCACATCACGATGGTCCACCACTCGCGCTAAACACCTCAACTCAGGGCGGTGCGGATATCTGCCACATCCCCAGCCGGCTTTACGTAAATCCCCCTATCCAAATATCACCTGCGCTCCAGAGAATGTTGCACCTAGAGCGCGGATCACGAGCAATGATTTCTCCATTACCGATGGGAGTGGATAGGATACCACTGGTACAGCCCGGTCGCGACGATGCCTCCGGAGAGGGTGCGGTGCTCTTGCGCCGCGTAGCGGTATAGGGGTCTCCCACTCTTGGACAGCGCGGTGAGGTTCACTTGAAACGGAAACAAGCTCTGGTTCCAGGTGACAATCAAGGGTTTGCCAACGGCCACCGGCCGCGTACGCCGCATAGACGGCGGGCCGGCTGCCACATAGGCAATGGCCGGATCGGATACCCTCACGGCAATGACTGTGGTCGCCCCACGTGGGAGGTTAGCGCTCATCCAAGCAACCGTCTGGATCGGCCCTCGGTGCTTGAAGGGGAATATCGCATTGGCCGTATCGCGCCACAGGAGTCCCTGTCGTGCCACCATTTCCGTGCGCGGGCCTTCCGGTGTCTGGAGGAGCAGCACTTCCCCCCAACGATATCTGACAACGCCAAACTCCTGAAATTTGGATCCAACCACGACGGCTGCTGCCGACAACGGACTCAATCGATCCCCCGCTGCGAATCGATACATTCCCACGGCGAGCAACACCACAACCCCTGCCCACGCCCACATGCGCCTTGCCATCGCTTCACTCTCCATGCCGAGATCAATTAGACTGTTCCCTTCTATTGAGTTGCAACGTGGATTTCATTGCGACCATCATACCAAAAAAGTTCGGCAAAGTTTTCCTGAAACAGCCATACCCGCACAAGGCTCGCGCGCACTGTCAAAGTGGAAAGGCTCCCCGATCGGTTCTCGATTAGCGGGCCTCGAAGGCCAAGACCAACGGGTGCTGCCCGGTACGCCGACATTTCCCGCGGTGTCTCTTAAAGAGGGCGACGAAGGGTTGATGTCGCTTCCAGCGTCCCATACGAGAGTGGATGACGATGCGATCAACAAGCACCACACGAGGTGATAACTGGTGGAAGTTTGAAGCTGGCGAGTCACATCTTCCAGTCCACACACCCCACAGAACAGACTTTGAGATTGGCCCGGGATGCACTTCTCGCGGCGTGACTATCACGGTGCAGCATCCATTCACCGATTGCTGAAAATGACTCCGCAGGTCAGACCTGCCCTGCCATCATCGGGTTTTCCGTCGACGAGCCACATGGAGCACAGCGCCCCAATGCCGGCGAACCGCTGGGTCCGAACGCCGGTTCAGCCGAGCACGGATTTCGCGATAAAGGATGTCTCGCTTCCCGGCATCCATCAAGATGTGACCCGAGAAGGTGTTGAGGAGGTTAATATACTCTTCGACAGGATAGATGCGCTCCCAATCGAAGTGGCGAACGGCAACCACCTCGAAAAGCCCGCTCGCTTCAATCTCACAGCGGTATTCAGGCAATTCTCCGGGACGAGGCCAATCCGCGGCTTGCAGACCCAGTTCGTCGTAGACCGCTTGAATCTCCCGAAAAAAGGGGTCGCCGTCGTCCGGGAAGACATGGAGCGCCGTCCAAAAGGCGAGATGCCCGTTGGGCTTGAGGACTTCCCAGGCCTTCGCGTATCGAACGTCGGGATCAATCCAATGCCACGCAGTCGCCGCGAAAACCAAGTCAAAATACGGTCCGGGCCCTGGTTGCCACTCCTCGAACCGCGCGTGAGCAATTTCTACATTCATTCCCGTCAGGTTCCGACGAGCTTCGGCGGCCAACGCCGCCTCCAGTCCGACGCACGTGACAGCAAATCCGCGACGGGCCAAAGGAAGGGTGGCTTTCCGGTCGCGCAGCCGACTTCCAACAGATGATTGTCCGGGCGCATATCCGTGACCTTCACGAGATGGTCAAACAATTCGTCCGGATAATCGGGACGGACTTTCTGGTACAGATGTGCGACGCGGTCGAAACTCTGCCTTGCTGTGTTTCGGTCACCGTCGGAAGACATGGGACTCGTCACTCCTTCGCATCCTTTGCCCCCAATTAGGGTCCCCCTATGTATTCTTACCCAGAGCTTGCTTATATCCCAAGGTCCCCTTGCGTCGCAATGGGCGCGCTGCGCGGTACTCAAGAAGGAAGCTGCGCCCTCTTGTCGAATATCAACGGCACCGGGGTGTGTAGTGCCGAGGTCCCCCTGTCACCCATTGGCAGGGCAGATACAGGTGCTCCTGCATCGGTCAGATATGTCGAGCCGCTTATGATGGCCCGGCGCCTGGAACAATTCTTTTGAAGAGCGGGAGGCATCAAAATGGATAACCAGACTCTGAAACATCATCTGCTCAAGCAACTGATCCATCACCACGAAGGGGCAGACTCAGAAACCCTCGTACAGAAAACTGCCCACAGCGCGGGCGTTCACCCCGACGACCATCGAGACAACATTATTGACTGGCTCAACTGGCTGACTGTGACTGGCCACCTCAAGCGGAAAGGGGATACGCTCTCGCCATCCGACCTGAGCCGCCTTCAAGCCTTGCATGACATGACCGAAGCACGCAGAGAATTGCCCGCCGCTGTGATGGATCCACAGCTCATGAATTTCTTTTTTGAGGATCAGAACCGCTAAAGCGTCCTAAGGTCAAATGTGGTCACTCCCACCGTGCGGGCCGAGTCTGCCGATAAGGATTCGCTTTGGGGTTAGGCACGGTGGAGGGTGACGGCGACTTGGCGCCCAGGAATCTTACGGAGCAATCGCTGCTGCCTCTTTACGCACCAGCACGGATGAGTGCCCATCTGCAGTCCACCATGCGTACGTTGCCGACCCGGGAGCCGAGCCTTAGCTCCAGCGTTGGACAGCCATTCTAAAATGGCGCCTGAGGGACGCTCGGATTTCGCTGAGGAGCCACGTCAGAAGCACGCCCAAAACGGCGGTCGACACAATCACAGCCCACGCAGTCGGCTTGATCACCACCGTCCCCGCGTACACCGCAGCAACCACATATAAGGTGGTCCGAAGAGGCAGGACCGCTCGCATCATTTCCTCATGAACCTCGATCACAACCAGTTCATCCTGCTGATGATAGGTATCACGAAAGAGCGCTTGTTCCTGCTCTGGAAGTTTCGTCAGTGCCTGCGCCAAGGCTTCGTTATGCGAAACGGGGACAGCGCTGACCACAAACGCCAAACACGCCAGCACCAGGACGGTGATGGACACGTGCATCCAGAAACTCCCGTAACCCAAGGACAATAAGAAGCCCATGAATCCGATTACCATGGCCGTCCCCGATAAGACCATGAGGTAGAAGTATACATTCTCGTTCTCGTGTATTGTCATGGACTCATTTTAGAAGTCCCTCTCCGCCACCGGCAACCCCCGAATTCGACCGGCGCCCCGCGAGCGATTTCTGTCGCCGATGGCACCCATTCAATTGACATCCCCCAAGTACACCGCCTGCCGCTCACGGAGGCACCCTGGATTCGCTACGTGGTCCCGCATGGTGAGTGGATACAGCCGAAACTGGTGAATACGGTCAAGCGGCAGCCATTCGACCCCAATCTGCCCCTCATCGGGATGGCTCCCTTTCGTCACCGTCGCCCCGACAGGCAGGCTGCAGGCAAACATCAATTCTAAGGCGTGGGCTTGACGCTCGCTTTCATCATCTGCGAACTCATGGTTTTGGCCGATGTAGTCTCGCACAAAGAGCAGATTGCCCACATCCACCGTCGTACCGATTTCCTCTTGGCATTCGCGCCGAAGCGCGTCATGAAGAGCTTCACCATAATCCTGACCGCCGCCAGGCAGAATATAATAGTCTCCCTTGCGATCCCGCTTTTTGATAGCTAGCAGCGCGTTATCTTGAATAATAATGGCTTTCGCTGATGGGCGTATGGGCATGAAATCCTCCTTCTATTCTCGGACCTCCAACGACAAGATGGCCGCGCCTCCAATGGGGTGGTGATAAAATCGATCTCCCGCATCCCGAGACATGCTGGACTGGCTCCCCGGGGTTACCCCCTCTGGACCTAGGAAATCTGCTACTGGCACAAATAAAAGAATGGGCCGTACACACTTCCACCCAAGTCGCCAGCGTATTTATGTGTGTCAACCCGCGTTACGCCTTGGCCTGCGCCACACGCGTCAGCGCATCAGCGACACATCCCGGCTGCTCATACCACGGCAGATGGCCTGCCCGGGGTACGACCGTGACGTGGCTATGTGGCAATGCCGCTGCCGCTTCGAATGCTCCGGCATTCGGGAGCGGACTCTGTTCCCCCAGGACAAACTCCACGGGCACCTCAATGTGTGGCAGCCCTTCTGCAAATGTCCCCGACTGAATATGGGAAAACAGCGAGGCCATAGTCTGGCCGTTGGCTGCGAGACTCAATCGGAAGTCGACCGGCAACGGCGGTGCTTGACGGGGATCCGCAAAGTATCCCGGCCAACGCAGTGCCAGATATTCCGTGCCATCTTGGTCCGAGGGGTTTGGCCCGGCCAACCGTTCGTTCACCGCGGCCGCCCGTTCCTGATATTCGGGTAGAAGTCTGTCTGTCAGCGTCTGGTTCATCTGCCGGGCTCCCCCATCGCCCGTCGTGCCCACTCCATCGCGGCAAATAAGCCCAGACTCGCGCCCCAGGAATGTCCGATGAGAATCACTCGTGCGATACCAACACTGTCCAATACCGTTAGCAAATCGGCTAAATGTTGTTCCAGCGTGAAGGGCTCAGTCGTCGGGGCAGGAGGAAGACCTCGCTGTTGATAATGGATGAGCTGCCAACCCACCGTTTCGGGCGTTAAGAGAGACCCATAGTCATATAATCCCGGTCCTCCATGTAGGAAGACCCCGGGTCGGCCGGTACCCTCTCGCGCGATCCCCCATGTTCTGTCCGCACCGTCCACCGTACCCTCCTCTTCTCAGGGTCACCGCTGCATGTGCATGCCTTGCGGCAGCAGGAGACAAGGGGTCCGGTGTCAAATTCGGCACTAATTCAAAACATTCCTGCTAAGTGGTCCGCGCGCGAATATAACGGCTTCATCGGCCGTGGGCGGGGAGCACCTCCCGGCCCAGCGCCGCTTAATGACGGATGAGTCGTGTAAAACTGCAACTTTGCCGCGGTCACCAACGTTTATAACCAGGGACAAGTTTCCGGGATCTTCCCGCGAGTTTTGACCGGGCAGAGTGCTAGGGACGGAAAGTCAGGGCATCCATCTGGTGGAGGGGTTTTCGATGAAGCGCAGGTCATGGCGAATCATACAGGTTTTGGCGGGCGTCGGAGCAATGGGAGCGCTCGGCGCGATCGGGCTCTGGTTATCCCCGCGCAGCACCCCGCCGGCGCCAGCGGCAGGGCCGGTTTCATCCAGCCCCCGAACCAATTCCAGCTCGTCGCGGACGAAACCCGCCGTCGCGCCCAAGGTGGCGGCCGCGGGACCCTTTGGCTTCCGCCCGATTTCCTATACCGGTTGGAACAGTCAATTAGCCCATGAGGCACATGCTTCTAAGATTATCCTTCTTGCCCCGAAGGAAGGGCCAGTCGGAACGACCGTGGACGAGACCTATCGCGGCCCCGGTTCGGTCATCACGATCTGGTACAACGATATGATCGTGCTAGAGTCTCCCCATTCCATGACGCCCTACTATCAGCCGATCTCCTCAACGCCCTTTACCGCCAATGGATTAGCCGCCGTATGGGACGAGGTGGCGAGCGAAGGCGGCCCGCTATATCGCCTGCTCTTCCACGAAGACGGCACCTACGTGCGGCTGCAGCTGCTTTCGCCGCTGCCAGACACGGTGAGCGAAGCCACTGACATCGCTTCGCTGTTCAAGCCGCTAGGCGCGGGACCGGGCGCCGCTTGAATCAATCACAGTTCCGACGCCTACCTGCCCTAGTCGGACCAAAACCGTCTCCCGCCGTGCGTGACGGTCCGCCCGGACCGTCTCTCAATCCCGTCAGCCGTACTCTGGAGTCCGACGCCAGCCGCGAGCCGGAACTTGTCTCGCCAATAAGAGACTGAACAGCCCCAGGGTAATAAGCCAACCATGAAATCGTATGAAGCCCAGCAATATGAAGATGCCTCCAGCCAAAAACAGCGTTCGAGGAATCCATCCCCGGGCGGCCCATAGACGCCTCAGGCTGCCCGCGTAGATCCACGCGCCGATCGCACCGATGACGATTTCAATAAGTGTGGCCACTTGTCACCTCCCAAAGCTCTTCTCAACCCTAGGATACCGTGGGACCCGACCAGCGTTGCATACCCCCGGACATGTTGTATACATTCCGATAGCCGGCTTCCATGAGAAGCTCCGCGGCTCTGGAGGATCGGCTTCCAGAACGGCACACCACAACCACCGTCTTGTCCTTGGGCACCTCCCTAAGGCGCTGCAACAACTGTCCCAGCGAGATGTGCTTGGACCGCGGTATATGACCGCTTCGGTACTCCGAACCTTCTCGCACGTCGACGATAAGTGCCTGCCCAGATCGTGCCATGGATTCCACGCGTTCAGGTGACAAATGACGAACCACTGCGCTCCCCACCCCGTTGGAAACTTTGTTCTAACGCCCAATATACCACCGGGGGTAATTTTGCCGCAAGCCATGGATGAAGTGTAAACTATCGCAGCACGGCTGGACGGTAGTCTTCGGGGATAGCCGCTGTTCTCGTCCAAACCACCCTCTTCGGCAAGTTCGACCACGGTTGGATGAGAAATGGGGTTGGCTCTGTCCAGGGAATTCCGTCTTTACATATCGTCCAAAATCGGGTTCCATCTGGCATCGTGACCCGTTCAAGAGTGACGAGTATCATCATACCTTTTTTGCAATCAAACCAGAAATATCCGAATCAATCTCCCCATGTGTTTAACTAAAGCTAAGAGGACCGGAACACTACCTGTGTAGTCTCCCAGTCCTCTTAGTTGAAGCCGTTTCTCCATCACCAATCCGTCAAGAACTTAGACTCCCCTAACAATGGTTAAGTCGGATCGCAAGAAATTTGTGCACCAACACAAACGTTTCGGCTCAATTCGATACAGCCGGACGAGGAGTTTTTGCAGCGCTCACAACTTCGCATTCCGAAAGTAAAGATTCGCGGTCCCGCCTACCGACCCCGCCAACTTTGAACTTCGTATTACGTCATCAGTTGGACCACGTCAGAGTACCTGGCCACGGTCGAGTCAGCGGTGATTAGGCGAAACGGGCCGGCCAGAGCTTGAGCAACGAGCAGGCGGTCAAACGGATCATTATGAATCGGCGGCAAGCTCGCTACCATACTCGCGTCCTCGGCACTCACGGGTAGCTCCGAAAATCCGCTGGCCTCGATGCCCTTAACGAGGTCGGAAATCTTGGCATCCAGTTTCCCTAGACCGATTTTGATGGCAGCTTCCCAAATGGAGGCTGCACTAACAAAAACCTCGTCGGCTTCCGAAATCTGCTCAGAAATCTCCCGCGTAATGCGTGGAGAATCGACCAGATACCATAAGTAGATATGAGTATCGAGCAGCAGCATCACTCGTCGGCCCCTTCAAAACTCCTTTGTATGTCATCGGGTAACGGCGCATCGAAATCATCGGACATACGGATCTTTCCACGCAAAAAGCCCGGTGTCCGAGTTGGTCGAGAGGTCGTTACCGGGACTAGCCGCGCAATAGGCTTCCCCGCTTTGGCAATCGTTACTTCCTCGCCTCGACTCACCTCATCAAGAAGCCGCGAAAGGTGGGTTTTTGCCTCATGAATGTTTACGAACTTCACACAAGTCACCTCAAATTACTAAACTTAGTTTAGTCTAGTCGGTTTGTGCTTATTGTCAACCAGATGCCCCCGCGGAGGTGGAAAGTCCCGACCAATCAGCAAGAAGGGCCCTGGATACGACTTGTGTCATATCCAGAACACCCGAATTTAAACGATTTTGAGCCAACCAACCACGACCAATAGTTAGACCCGGATCAACACTTGTTAGGCGTAGTCAGTGCGCGGGACGACACAGGCAATTTGGCTCAACGACGCCGCATCGGAGCTGCGTGTGATCAAAGCACATAGGTTGCTTCAGTTCCCGCGAAACAGTCCTCACCCGAGATTGGGTTGTTATTTAACCGGAAAGACAGTAAACTAAGTCTTAGGGACTAAGTTTGGAGGAGATTTCCTTGGCGCGTATTATCAATGTTCACGAAGCAAAAACCCATCTCTCTAAGATTCTTGACCAGGTCTATCAGGGCGAAGAGGTGATTCTAGCGAAGGGCGGCCGTCCCTATGCCAAGCTCGTGCCGTTCAATGACAGGGAAAAGCGTCCGTTGGGATTTGTGCCAGGCAAAATTTCTGACGCTTTTTTTGAGCCCCTACCCCCGGAGGAGCTTGAACGATGGCAATGAAGGTGTTACTGGACACCCACGCGCTTTTGTGGGCCTTGGTCGAACCCGACAAGCTGTCGCAAGCCGCCACCGAGATCATCGAAGAATCCCAAAATACGATCGTGGTGTCCGCCGCGTCCGCTTGGGAAGTTGCGATTAAGTTTGAGTTGGGCCGGCTTCCGGAAGCGCGAATGGTCATCGAAGGATACCATGACCATCTGAGGACACTACGAGCCGTAGAATTGGCCATTAATTCGATACACGCAATCAAAGCAGGAACACTCGACGCTAAACACCGAGATCCATTCGACCGCGTATTGGCAGCCCAGTCCTTAGTAGAAGGATTGGCCATCATCTCGAAAGATCATGCTTTCGCGGAATTCGGCGTTCCAACGATTTGGTGAGTTCTGACGCGGGCCTTGGTCAACCCATAAACGTGAAATAGCGGAGGGCAGGACGCGTGTGCGCATCCTGCTTCTCGTTTTGTCCCTGGTTTTGCTACTCTTCCTCTAGCACAGGTTAGGTGTCGTTCCTCAGCCTTTCTACACAGGTAATTTGGCTGTATTGCTGGAAATCGGGACGACCCCTCCTGAAACTACACAGGCGGAATGGCTAGCCGGAGCCGGCCCGGGTTTTGCTCTCCGCCGAGTTCCGACCGGAGTATAATGGCGGTGAAGCAGGATCGAGATTTCATGAGAAATCAGGTGAGCGATGTGAACTGGAAAGAGCGAATCACCGTTGATTCGAAAGTCCTAGCGGGCAAGCCCATCATCAAAGGAACCCGGATCTCTGTGGAATTCGTCGTCGAATTATTAGGCCGAGGGGCGACGGTGACCGACATTCTCGAAGAATACGACCATATCACCGCGGAGGATATCCAAGCGTGTCTGGCCTATGCCGGCGAGTTGTTGAAG
>JAJZAN010000122.1 GCA_021799435.1 Bacillota bacterium
CTGCTGGTATGGTACCGCGGAATGCCCGGTTTGGCAAAAACATGTAGACATAAGGGCTATTCGTTATTTGAATTCCGCTCTAAACAGCGCATGGCCGGGTACCCGCTCGCGGGCAACCAGCCGTCTAGGTCGCCGACGCGAGCATAACGGTCCTTCCTGCCAACTCCTCTTTCGCAAAAAAGAAAACGGCGACCTCTCCACACCGAGATCACCATTTTTCACAGGGTTCACGACAGCGCGCTCGCCTCCCTTCGCCCCGGTGCTGGATGCGCCCCGTTTGGCGGGGCCTTCCAGGAGGGTCCGCCTTCAGCCCGCGCTCGTCTAAGTGGAGGATACCGCATATGGCCGCGCGGCCGCTCTCATGCCGGCCGCCGGTCCCGGCCGCTGCTATCGGGTCCTTGTGTCCTTTAGGGTCGACCACCCCAATAAGTCGTACAGCGGTCAGTAACCGTTAATAGCGGTAATGATTTGCACGCCTCCGAACCCTCCCAAGATAGAGAGCCACCACGGACCCTTGACCACTGCAGGCAGGGCTAGAACCAAGAGTACGCCGATGACGGCTCGGATCGTCCGATCCACAGGCGCTACGTTTTGAGTCAGTGTATGTGCCTTCATTGTTGACCACCCTCGCATAAAGTGGGTTCGACAGGCGCTCCGGAGGCGTTCCGTCCCGATTAGCTTGCCTAGCCGGCGGACGAGCATCCATATTCATGCTGCCGCCCGCAAATTAACTGCGGAGGATGGCATAACGCCAATCCCCCGCGTTGTTGGTGTTGGGTTTTGACTGTGGATTTGCCGCCGAAGGCGGCCGGACTCACAAGGCGAGACTCAGGAAGTCTGCTCGATGTCGTCCTCCTCCATCTCCTCGAGTAGTTGGAGTGCATTACGCCAACTGCCGAAGTACTTTTGAGCGGCGGAGTAGGTCGACCGATGGTGCCGACGCATGGACACGTCACGTGTGTCCTCGCCACCGTCGACCAAGGTGCGAATCTCCTCTAGCAGTGATGCGCGAGTATATTTCGGAGTCGCGCGTATAGCGTCTGCATCTAGTCCGGCTTGACGCAATGCTTCTCCCCACGAACCAAAATGATACGTGGCAGCAGATACCAATCGGTTGTTTAGTTTTTGCAGGCCGTGAGCATGGAGTGGATCGCCCTCCCAAGCATGACTCACAATGGCGTGAATCAGGCGTTCGCGCGTCCAATGGCCTCGCGGATGTCTGTCGTGGTGACGGCGGGATGGCACTGGTACCTGGGCGGCTGTCAAGGCGGCCTTCCACGATCCAAAGTGTCGACGTCCTGCCGCCAGGAGCCGGCTGTCGTCGCGATGCAAGGTTTGCGCATTGACGGGCAACCCGTTGCGGTGACGCAATTGAATCTCTCGGACAACGCGTTCCGGTGTCCAGGTCGAACGACTGCGGCCTGGGGCCGACTCGGTGTTGCTCATCGTAGTTCACGCTCCTCCTCAACATGGGATATTAAAAATCCCCCACAAGGGGGTACCTTATTTTGCAATGCGTCGCCGACTCCCGCCAAGCCCCGAATCGCGAATTGCCGGATCGCGGAAGTGAATCGTCGTTGTGGACTTGTCAGCACAGGAACCATACACTTGGACCCACCGACGCGACGACGGACATGCGAATGTCAACCCACGTCTGGTTGGAGAGCGCTGGTCTCATTCACCCATCCATGTCTCCATCACCCGTACAGCCTCGGCTAGGTCGTGAACGGTGGCGTCCGCTCCTTCAGACGCTGAATGCGCAGTCCCGCGACGATTCAACCATATGGTTCTCATGCCCACGGCCCGACCTCCTGCAAGGTCCACATCCAGCGTGTCGCCGATCATCACCGCATCCTCGGGCCGCACGTCGAGAGTGCGCAAGGCCGCATGAAAGAATTCTGGGTGGGGCTTCCCAACACCCACTTCTTCCGATATCACCAGCAGCGGGATGACCTCTTCCAACCCGCGGTCGCGAATACGGCTGCGTTGACGTTCTCCCGGCCCGTTCGTCAAAATAGCCAAATTGGGCGGCCGTTGCCAAGCCATAATCCGATTGAGGGTGCCTACCACATCCGGGTATAGACTCAAGGTCCGTTCGAACTCACTCTGGTATGCGGACACCAGGGCAGTCCGTTGCTCTGGAGGCACCAACACATCCAAGCTGCGGAATGCCCGATGGAACCACTCCGGATACAGGGCCGACTCGGAGCGTGAACCCGCCATGAATTCCTCCCATACCGACGGCCACGTATTGTTCAACGCGGTCTTAATGGTCTCGAGGTCTAGCCTTAGAGTCTGGCCGAAAGGTCCCAAGATGTTCTGGGCGGCTCGCCCAAACGCCGTGTCCATGTCCTGCAAGGTATTGTCGAAGTCAAAGCATACCGCCTTCACGACCCATTTGTGCTCATCCATCCCATTGCGCCTCCCTAGTGATTGACATCCACTTTACCAGGATTAAAAGGGCGGTTCTTCATCTTCGTAACCTAATTGACCTCGGGCCGTTTTAACGATTGTGGGAGGAGGGACGCCGATGGGCTTGAAGCGTTGGGCACTGGCCATGGCATTGGGGGTTGGAGCCTTGCTGCTGAGCAGCGCTGGAGGCGAAACATTCCACCACCCGCAATTAAACAGCCGCTATTACCGACTGAAGCTCTGGCATATGTCGGTGTCCGTTCCCCACGGATGGACCCTCACCGCCGCCACCCGGACAAATGCCACCACCACATGGACCGTCACAGGGACCGCGGGCACCCTGCAACTATCCTCAACGCCCCTTCAGCCGCTGGGAAACGCCGAACAGATTCTTCCCATGCAGCCGGGCACGGGCGCGGCCATACCGACCGGGTCTTCCCCCTACCAGACCACCAGCCTCACCTACCACGAACATCAATTTGCGGAGCAGGTGTTGTCCCGGAATGGTACCTTGTACACCCTCACTCTGGATATGGCCCCACTCCCTATCCGCTCCCCGATTGCCCAGCACATCATCGGCAGTTGGAAACACGCTCCTCGCATCAGCGTGAGTGAAGCGGTCCACCGACTTCAACACCTGCAATACTGGTACTACGACCAGTTTCCCGACTATAGCCAGAGCTTTGCCAACCCTCGCGATGGCTGGATTCTCGTAGGAGCACAACCGGCTGGACCCCAAGAATCGTTTTACCTCTTTCAGACCGCCTCTGGCGGACGCACCTGGCGGCTTGAACGCTATACCATCTGGCAAGGATGTCTAACCGGATCCCACCCGATGCAGTGCAATTTTCTGCATAGCGCGGGTTCTGTCAGCATGCTTTTCTGGAATGCGCGGGACGGCGCCATCGTGCAGATGGAATTTCCAACCCAACGGCTTGCAGCATGGATGACGGACAACGGAGGGCGTACCTGGCAAGTGTCCCATATTCCGGTGTACGGTTCCCGGCCACTCGCTGGTGTACGAATGGCTCGTCGCGACGGCCGCCTCACCCTTACCATGCTCTTTATGGGCTCCCACGCGAGGCTTCGCGAAGCTGAGGAGCACGGACGTTGGGTCGTGATGTCCTGACGCTCTTGCGGCCTAGACGGGCATGGCGTTGTCACCGCTCGAAGACCGGATAGCTTTCTGCCCTGGGCTGTGCGTCTCGGAGAAAATGGGACACACTAGCTGTCAAAAGGAGGCACAAATTATCACAAGACGAACACCGAACGGCATGGATACCGGGGTGCCGACACACACACTGGCCCTCGCCCTGGCACTGGTCATGTTCACCATGGGGGCAGATCTGAACATCGTGTCACCGTTCCTCATCGACATCAGCCATAGTTATCACGTCAGCCTGGCCGCTGTTGGATGGCTTGTCACCGCCTTCGCCGCTGGATACATCGTGGCCTCTCCAGTTGCCGGCTGGTTGTCCGATCGTACTGGCCGCGTTCCCACACTGGCCATCGGTATGGCTGTTTTCGTTGTCTTCGAGACCGCCTCGGGGCTGGCTCCCACTCTGCTCACCGAGGCCGCCGCCCGCGCCCTCTCCGGCGTTGCTGCTGGGGCCGTGAGCCCGGTAGCCTATTCCTTGGTGGGCGACGTCGTGGCCAAGCCCGAACGCCCCCGCGTGATGTCCATTCTCTCGATGGGATTTTCCGCATCGACCGTAGCCGGCGTACCGCTGGGCCTCTGGCTCTCGACCGTGGCAGGCTGGCGCGGCACGCTGCTCGCGATCGGGGCAGCACTGGCTGTCTCGGGAGCGGGTTTGCTTGTCTTGCTGTTCCGCCTCCCCCGCGTCGCTCCTGTCCCCCGCTCAAGGGTGTCGCATTCTCCCGCCAACCTCTTTGGGCAAACCTGGCCGCAACTCACCGCCAGCTTCATGGCATTTGCTGCCATGGGCTTGGTCTACACCTACTTGCCGACGATGCTAGTGCGTCGTGGTTTAGCTCCCTCCTCCGGCCTGATGGCGGTATTGGCCGGGTACGGCGTGTTCAATTTAGCGGGAAACGCTCTGTGGGGAAGACTCGGCGGGAAACGAGGCGCTCGTGTTGCGGTGCTGTACGCGCAAGTCATGGAGCTGGGCACCCTAGTACTCCTGGTCGCAACATCCGCCTGGGCCCCTCTAATCCTTGTCATCGCGGCATCCTGGCTCTTTGCTGCCGGCCAGGCCTACATCCCCGACTTGAAGGCGCTGGCCGCGGACGTTCCCATGAACTGGCGCGGGACAAGCCTCGCGTTTAACAATACCGCCATGTATGGCGGTATGATGGTGGGATCTGCTGCGGCCAACGGCGTTTTCCATGTTTGGGGATTTCCGGCCGCGGGTATTCTCGGAGGCATCGCCATTTGCTTGGGGATCCTGGGTATGGTGCGAGCACGACCTGTGGCATCCCGGAGGCTGCAAGGCGTGTGAGCGCCCCGGAGCCATACTCCCCTTCCTAGGGCCGCGGAAGCTTGTAACATAATTTTCCTAATTGCCACGCATCCCGAGCGCAGAATGCTATAATGTGCCCTAACAGCGCAGACAGGATGGTTGGGACTGAACTCTCAACCGTCGCACCCTCATGTTTTGACTAATTTATAAATGAAGGGACCTTTGCCATGGACCATCCAACTCTAAAAAAGCATTTATTGAGTCAAATTCTCCATCATCCTGACGGTATCTCTCAGGACCAGTTAGTCGCAAAGACCGCTGAAGCGGCTGGCGTGTCAAGCGAGGAACATCGGGACAAGATTCTCGAATGGGTCCATTTTCTCGTGACGACGGGGCATATTCGCCACCACGAGAAGACCATCACGGCAGAGCAGGCCTCCCGGTTAGAGTTTCAGGGGCGCTTGGAGGACCTGATGGATAATCCAACGCGGGATCCGCGGCTTTCCGAATGGCTTTTGCACTAACAGGACCTGGCCGCTGACGCAGCAGCGGCCTTGTTTCGGTTGGGCTCATTGCTTGAAAAGAGAGCTCGTGAATCCCTCGAAACACAGCATTCACAAGGCCGGTGACCTGATGCTGGACAATCCCACTATAACGAAGCAGAAAAAACCTCCTGTAACCCGCGTGCCAATCCAAGCTCTTTGGCCGGCCGCCCGGCTTACGACACCGGGAACCAGTGCAGTCCCCCGTCCCTCGTGCGATAGATTGCCGTGTGGGCACCTCGCTGAACCAACACAAACCCGATCATCGCCGACACCCGGCTGAGGTTGACCACGGCACCTTCCGGCAGACGGCTTGCCTTCCACTGGCAGCCGCCATCCACCGTTCGATACAGCTGCGAGCCGAGCACCACCCAGCCGTCTTGCGGCGTGGCCCAGCCCTGGAAAACGAGATTGGGCGGCCGCTGTAACACGTCGTGCGGGGTTGTGGGCAACATGCTCCACGTCTCTCCTCCGTTGGTGCTCGCCTCGAGCCGCCACCAGGTCTTAAGCGGCGCGGATTTGGGTGGAAAAGCGCGTTGCATCAACACCGGCACAACCACCTCAAGGGTATGTGAGACTACGGCTGGGGCCATGACCGTGGTGTCCCAATTGCCCGGCAGCAACGGCAGCGAAGAGCGCACCGGCGACGTTAGGGTCCCCGTCTGCTGCCACAACTGTCCGCCACTGGCAGTCACGGCCAAAGGTGCGTTATGAGGCCCGTAGAGGACACTATTGTCCTCCGTCAAAACACCAAACGCACCGGTTGCAAACACTAGACCAGACGTACCAGAGGCGGAGTCCTGAAACACGCGCTGCCACGCCCTATTCCCCCTACGAGTCCTCCACACCCGAATGTCGACGTGCCCGGCCAGTCCTTGGGTTGCCGCGGCGACCCAAGCGTCATGCTGGCCCACGGCGGCGATGTAGCTAAATCCCATGGGTGGACCCCCTGGAGCCGCCCGCTGGATTGCCGCACTCGTCCACCGCTTTCCCCCATCGACGGTGTGCCACACTTGAACCGTGTCGTTCCCCGGCTGCGTGGTAATCCAGGCGGTCCACGGGTTCGGAAACGCTACGGCGGTACCGTTTCCCTCGTTACCAATGAGGTTGCCGCCCGGGAATGGGCGGAGCATAAAGCTGCCCTGCTTTCGCAACGCGCGAATCAACCCCGGACTGGCCACATTCCTCCAATGCTGTCCACCATCCCCGGTGCGAAGTACTTGACCTCTCATGTCGATCGCCCACCCTTGACCCGCCGACAGCATATCCAGAGTGATCAAAGTCCCGGGTGAGTGCCTCCGGGCCTCTGCCGGAGACGTCGGGACCGTCTTCCGGCTGGCGGATACCGCGACCGATCCGCTCCCTTCCGATGGCGTAGCCGGGACCACGCTCGCGGGAGATGCTGCCATCGGCCTCGCCGTATCGCGGATCGAAGGGTGACGGGGCGCGGACGAGAGGGCCGGATGCGATTCTACACCGCACCCGGCCAGGAAAAACGTCCCCGCCGCGACACCCCATGCCGCCATTCGATGTTGAGTCATCCCGTCCGCCCCCTTGCCCTTGAGAACGCTTGCCGCCCATCAAGGGTTACCTCCTTTTGCCCGGACGAGGAGCGCTGGCACCGTTAACATTATTACCTCGTCAGGCATCGTCATCCGCTCGCACGCACCAAGTCACTTTGCGCATACACCCATCGACCGCAGTCAAACCTAAGCCCCAAGGTGCATGCATGAAGGAACCAGAAGAGCGACAGACGCTAGCTCCACAAGCGGTATCCGCAGACTGGCCGCACGGCCACAGCGTGCACCGGGAGGATCGTCGTCTCGTCTGTACAGATCCCGGAGAGCTCACCAACATGACCCCGGCATTCTCTGGGACCGAGGCCCTGCCAGGCCGACCGCGCGGGTTTCTACACCTACTTTTAGCCGGAACCGGGCCATACGCAGACAGGCCAATTATGGAAGCGTCGAAGGGTCCCGCATCACCATGGGTCGCTTAAAGACAACTGGCACCGCTAATCGGGGTGGTGTTCCGCACCATCAGAGTCCAACCGCCGTACTATTATCCATTCCCCATGGGGTGCAACGTGACGGTGACAAGATGGCCGGCCATCCGAAAGCGGATAGTCCGCCCGTGAAGCATTGCCGCAGGCAAGTGCCGTCGGACTCCACTAACCAAATTCACAGCTTCCAGAACACCCGCACCCGACCTCCGTCCCGAGAATATGTCCCACACCACCTCAGCTCCCGCACCGCCCATAAGGACCGTACGCTTCGCAACTCCGCTGTAATGAACGAGCACCACGGGCCGCTCTGAGGAACCAGCGCTCAGAGCGACGGCAGATATCACCCTGCTCCCTGCCGTTGCAGCACCCAGACCAGCTTGGCGCACCTGATAGAGCAGCCACTGCCGGTCTACCGTCCCGAGCAACGACACGCGTTGTTGCGGGGCCGCCGAGCTTCCAGCCGTGAACTCCCATGGAGACACCTCCAACACTACCCGCGAGGCCGCATCAGTTCCGTACAGGGTGAGTCGGCTCCCACCATCCGGCGCCACAGCGATGGTGAAGGAGCCGGCAGGCACCCACGTTCCAGACACGGTCCGAATCCAGACGGGTTCAGCCACCCAGACAATGCCGTCTGCCGCGGGTTGCCAGAGTCCCGTGGCCGTGGTCCCGTCAGGAACGGCGAGACGGTACACGCGCGAGCCGACCCTGATCCGCACCGGGTGTTCGCCACTCACAGTCCCAGTCAGTGGGTTCAAGACCATCTGCTCAGCGGCGTCCATAATCCAGGGAGCCAGCGCGGCGTCCGAGCCGCGTCCGACGTACTGGAGGGTCAAAGCGTTGCTCCCAAACACCTTGAGGGCATTCCCGCCAGAGCTCGCGCCAGCATATACCCCTAAGCCGTATACCTCCTGGCCGCCCGCATTTTGGAACGCATAGGCGGCAACTTGACCGCCGTCCTGATATCGAATGGTGGCGGGGTGGATGCGGTCCTTGGGTGTCCATGTGCTGTGCATGCCCAGCATGGCTCGCGATGCCTTCCAAGCCGACGGAAAGAGGGTGGACTCCTGCCCCGCGGCGATGAGCGGAGAAGGACCGGCCGTGCCCAAGGTCAGGGTGGCCAAGCCATCGTGGAGGCGCACCCCCTCGCTGCTGTCCGCTCCAATTTCCACGGAGCCTGTCATCCCTCGGGGCCCCAGAATTATCGTCGAGTCGCCTCCGCTCAAGGGAATGACATAGGCGGCGAGATGTTGTGCCACCCTCGGCGGGACGTGCATGGCCACGGATGTGGGAACCGCGCCCGGTATTGGCGGATTGTCCACGGCCCGGATCGCGGGTACGACGACCGTAGGAACGCGCGATACGCCGGGATAGCGCGGAGCGGAACGCCACACGGGAATGGCTGCCACGGGGACACTCGCCTTCACACCTCCCCCAGCGGCGTGGGCTCCCCCGCCCCAAAGCGCGAACGCACAGGTCGCCGCCATCACACTGGCGATCCAGCGACGCCGCCCACCTGCAGAGATCCATATCGTCTGTTCTGATCCGTACATCAGGTACCCCTCGCTCTCTACCCAGAAGCATCCGGTCTGCGGGCCACAAGCCGGCAAATACAGAGAAGATCTTGGGACGACTGCCCCTCTCAGCGTAAAACGACAGGTTGATGGCAAAGGTTTCATGCCCTACGGAACTAGTGGAACCGAGGTTAGCAGGCTGGCCA
>JAJZAN010000123.1 GCA_021799435.1 Bacillota bacterium
AGACGTCGTCGAGCGACGGTCGGTCACTCGTCATGCGCACGAGGCGCCACCCGGCGCGGGCAATCCAGCGGAGCAGGGCGGGCGTGGTGGCCGCTACGTCATGGGACCACACGGTGATGACGCGGTCCCCTGGTTGGTCTCCGGGCTCCAGGGTCCACCGATCGACGCTCGGCCACGACACCGGGTCCGTCGGCAGGACGCCCGGGCCTGCCAGGGTCGCCCGGATCGGGCGTACCCGTGCCACTGAGCGCAAGAGCTCCGCCGTCGGCATGTGCGTTAGGAGGCGCCCCTGGGACAACAACGCGATATCCGTGCAGAGTTCTTCGGCTTCTTCCATCACATGCGTGGTCAGCACCACGCTCACGCCGTGATGGGTATTGAGGTCCCGAATCAAATCGCGCACCGATCGCACCCCGTCCGCATCCAGCTTGTTCGTCGGCTCATCCAAAAAGACCAGGCGATTCTCCGCCAAGAGCGACCGGGCCAGCGCGAGGCGCTGGCGTTGGCCCGCACTGATGTGCATCGGCCAGGCCTCGGCCTTGTCGGTGAGATGAAGCCGTTCCAACAACTCCGCAATGCGTTGGCGGGCCCGTCTCCCCGTGAGCCCGTACACCGGGGCCCAGAAGGCCAAGTTCTGGCGGACGGTGAGATTGTTGTCAATCCCCACATCCGCGGTGGGCGCCACCAAACTGACCCCGGCCCGCACCCGGTGGGCTTGACGTACCACATCGTAGCCGAGCACCGTGCCGCCGCCGCTGTCGGGCCGGAGCAACCCCGTCATCATTTTGATGAGGGTGGTCTTACCCGCGCCATTTTCGCCCAAGAGCCCGAGGATCCGCCCTTCCGGCAGGATGAGGCTGACCCCCTCCACGGCCGTCTTCGTCGGCGGTCCCGGGTAGTGTTTAGCCAGATCGTGCACGGCGATTATTGCCATCGCGTCAAACTCCCCTCCCGCCGCGCCTTTTCGATGCCGCGGCCGTACGCCAGCAGGCCGAGCGGCACGAGCACGACGGTCATCAGGCCCAGGGCTGCGGCATCCACCGTCAGGGGTGACCACGGCAACACCTGTTGCAGCGGCAGCACCGCCCGGGAGAGCTGGGCGTGGGGATCCATCAAGCGACGCAGCGCATCAAAGGCATACGTATGGGGAATCACGCACGCCACCCACTGCAAGGGACGCGGCAAGACCGTGACCGGATAATAGGTGCCGGCCAGCAAGGTCGCCAACAGCTGTTGGACGATAAAGCGGACCGGTTCCGTGCCCCGTTTGATGTTCCACAGATAAAAGGAACTCGCACTCAGCATGCCAATCCCGAACGCCGCGGCCAGCAGCAGCGCCGTAAACCCCAACGCCCACAACCAATGATCAAAGCGAAACACGGCCCCAAAGAGCCACACCCCAAACGCGCCGACAATGAATAGGCGGGGATAGTCGTCGAGCAAGGATTTGGTCATCAAGCCCACGAGCGGTGTGAAAATCGACATGGGGCTTAAGAGATAGAGGTCCATGGTCCCGTTAAAATAACTGCGGGCGATGCGCGTATAGGGATCCGCCAAGTTCGTATACAAGAAGACGTTCACGGCAATGCCCACGACGATGAAGGACATGTAGTTCGTGCCGTAGGCGGCGCCCATGAGATGGCCCGCGGGTCCGCGCACCATCCGCCCCATCAGGAAATACAGGAGGCTGGTCACGAAGATGTTGGCGAGCCACATGATCTGATTCACCCGGTACGACTGCCAGATGCGGTATTCCCGCACGGCAAACGCCCCCAGGGTGACCAATTCATACCCGAGACGACGGCCCCAATGGCGCGCCACGGAGGAATCCGGCCCCATTACGCGGTCACCTGCCCCGCGGCGCTGAGGGCCTCGTCCGCCAGCACGTCTTGCAGCGACGGGGCCCGTTCCGTCAGTTCCGTAATGGTGACACCGGCGCGCTCCAGCCAGGCGATGACCTCCATCAAGGCGCCGGACTGCCGGGCATCCACCGTGACCTGCCACTGCACCTGGCCTAACGGGCCGGGACGCGGTCGGCGGACAACGCGCGACACCGCCGCGGGCGGCACAGCATCCGGCGCGCTCGCGCCGGTCGTGATCAGGTCCACGATGCGGCGGTCGCGCAAGCGCTCCACCAGGTCCGTCACCGTGCCGTATCCGGCCACCTGACCCTGCGCCAACAGCAACACCCGATCCGCGAGGGTGGCCACGGCCTCGGCGTCGTGGTCCGATATCACTACCGTTTGTCCGCGCTCACGGGCCAGGCCCTCAATCAACTGGAGCAGCGCGTGCCGGTGATGGGGATCCAGCCCCACCAGGGGCTCATCTAACAAGACCATCGGCGTGTGCCAGAGCAGCGCGCGGGCCATAATGACCCGCTGCCGCATCCCATTGGACAAGGCCGAGACCGATTTTGCTCGGTCCGCCCAGAGATCCAAGGCGCGTAGCGCCTCGTCGCTGCGGTGTTTCGCCAAGGCGGTCGGCATCCCGCTCAAGCGCGCAAAGAAGTGTAGGTTTTCCTCGGCGGTCAGGGCCCATTCAAGCCCCATCCACCCGGTCGTCGAGACATAGGAGACCTGCCGACGAATGGCGCGGGTCTCGGCCAGCGGCACGCCCGCCACCTGACCCACCCCGGCAGTGGGGCGAATCAACCCCGCTAGGATCTTAATGAGCGTGGTCTTGCCCGAGCCATTGGGACCCAGAATTCCGAAAATCTCACCGGGGGCTACCGACAGCGTGCAGTTCGCCAGGGCTGCGACCGGCGGGGTCGTGGCGGCGGTCGGTCGGACCGCCTGCAGCGCGTTCCGGATCCAGAGGGCGGGACCCTGGATCTCCAATTTGGTCCCCCGCAAGGACGGTGCACGCCCCGGGTAGACCTTGCGCACGCCCTGCAGCTGAATCGTCATCGGCTCCATGCGCCTAACCCCAGTGCTGCACGGTCGTGATGACGTGCCGGATGGCCGCGGCGCGGCTCTCGGCATGCCGGACGATCGTCAACAGGTCAGCCATGATACTCGCCACGTCCCACAAGGCCCAGAAGTGCGGACCCGGATCCCCGGCTTCGAGGTACCCCTGCAGGACCGCCTCGCGATCGACGGGATCGGGCCAGCGCCCCAAATCGTAGGCGGGATGGCCAATATACGCATCGCCAAAATCGATCAGGCCCGTGAACGCACCCGTGATGGGGTCCACAAAGGTATGGGTGGGGCCGGGATTGGTGTGCAGCGCCACGGCCACCGGTTCGGTGGAGACGTGTTCGACGGCTTGGGCCGTCAGCGTCGCGAGGTCAAAGGGAAAGGGCCAGCCAATCCCCCGTTGCTCCAAGTAACCCGCATAATCGTGGAGGTCTTCCGCCACCGCGGCCTTTACATCCGGCAGCGTGAACTCCTCGGGGAATAATCCGGAGGCCCGCAGCGGTGCTTGCGGCACCTGGTGGATCCGCCGAATCGTCCGGCCGAGGGCCTGCAGCGTCGCGGCCCGGGTCGCCGCCGGAATGGGGCTGCGCACGGCGGCGTCCCCCGCCATGCGGGTCATGCACGTATACTCGACGCCGTCTTCCTTGCCATAACCCAACACCCGCGGCACCGCAATGTCCGGTGCCACCTCGGCGAGATGGCGCAGAAAGACGACTTCCTTTTCCAGACTGGTCCACGACCGCCACTGCGGCGGGCGCTGGACCTTACACACGACGTCGGTGTCCACGAAGTACACGCGGGCTTCGCCGCCCGTCTCATCGATGCCGGTGACCGCCTGCGCCCCGGGGACATGCTGGCGCACGAGGCGCAGGACGTGCGCCGGTTCCAAGACCGGATCCGGCGCCCCTTGTTGATAGTACTCACGAATAATCACAGAACCCCTCCTGTGTGGGTGCGAATCGGGGATGGCGAGGACAGAACCGTGTGCTATAGTGTAACTACGGTTACAGCATAATCAACCCGAGGATCGCGCGTCAACCCCGATCGTCGGAAAAGGAGGGACCGTGTGCGTCACTGGGTCCTGTTGCACTATCGGGTGCCGCCCACACCAAGCGCCGGCCGCGTGGCGGTCTGGCGCAAGTTGAAACAGCTCGGGGCGCTGTTGGTCCACGATTCGGTCTGGGTGTTGCCGGATACGCCTTGGACCACGGAACAGTTGCAATGGTTAGCCGCGGAGATTGCCGAACGGCACGGCGACGCTTTCGTGTGGCAAGCCCAAGGGATGATGCCCGGTCAAGACGCCGCGCTTCAGGGCCGATTTCTCGCTGCGAGCGAAGAGGAATACCGCGCCATTGGGCAGGACCTGCATCAAGACGGGGCCGACCGCATGGCCCTAGCCAAACGGTATCAGCAAGCGCACCGTCGCGATTATTTTGGGTGTCCGCTGGGACCACAAATCTACGAGGCACTGATCCGTGCGAAGGAGGACTAACCGCCCGATGTGAAATGGATAACGCGCCAACAGGTGGGCATCGATCGCATGGCTAGTGCGTGGCTCATCACTCGGTTTATCGATCCCCAGGCAGCGTTTGCTTTTATCCCTGACCCGTCCTCCGCGCCGAATCCGGCTCTGGGGGAGCCGTTTGACATGGCCGGTGTGCGCCTGACCCATCGCCACGGCCATTGCACGTTTCACACGATCGTTGAGGAGTACGCCCTCGATGATCCGATCTTGCACCGTATCGCCCGTATCGTGGATGAAGCCGACACCATCCAGGAGGCGCCGGTCGAGCCCGCGGCCATCGGGGTCGATTGGATTTGCCGGGGCCTGCGCATGATCTGCCAGGACGATGCGGAGGCCTTGCAGCACGGATACCGCCTCTTCGAGAGCCTGTATACGTATCTCCAGAGCGAAGCGTAAGGAGAGCGGCTGTTTCCTTGGTCTCCATGGCTCCGTACAATGTCAATCCCGTGCGCCACACGACGACTCGGGGCAAGGCGCGTGTTCACCATGTGTTGTCTTGCATGCGCGTGGCGACCGGGGCATCCGGCGCCTCGTGATTTGTCAGCAAGGACATCCATTCCGACTTGTTTGACGAAATTAATAATCTACTATTGCCCCCGAACGCCATCAGCTCCGTTAAGTATTGTTGGCTACTCTCATGGGTTCGACCGTAAGCTGCTGTCGAAAGGATTCGCTTGAGCCGGTTATTTTGTCGGCAGTATAATCAAGGGAAGGAGGCGATTGCGTGACCGACTACCATGACCGGATTGTGCTGGACCCGGCGATCCGGAGCGGCAAACCCATCATTCGGGGAACGCGCATTACCGTCGCCGATATTCTCGATTACCTCGCAGGAGGTATGTCGCCGTCTGACATTGTGGCCGACTTTCCGGACCTGCACGACGAGGACGTTCGCGCGGCTCTGGCTTTTGCGGCCGACCGTGAGCGCCGCCTCTTTACTTCGCTATGACCCTGTTGTTCGATGACAATCTCTCGTTTCGCCTGGTCGAGCAGTTGGCCGATGTGTATCCGCACAGCCTCCACGTGCGCGATGTGGGGCTCACTGGCCGGCCGGATGAGGAAATCTGGCGTTATGCGGTGCGAAAGAACTGCGCTATCGTGACAAAAGACATCGATTTCTACCAACGGAGCATGTTGCGCGGTGCCCCGCCGAAGGTCATTTGGGTGCGCATCGGCAATGCGACCACCCGCGCAATCGCGGACGTGCTGCGCTCTCGGTTCCCGTCGGTGCAGCACTTTATCGCCGAGTCGGACGCGGCGTTTCTTGAGCTCGCACCCCACGATTAATCGTCCCTTGGATTTGAATCTCTCTTCCGGATTGAGGCTCAGGTGACCGGCCACCCTTCCCGTACATACGCCCCCGTAAGCGCATGATGCGGCTGCTTAAGTGTCTCGCTCCTAATGCGCCAGATTGAATGGGAAAGCCGACCGCGGGTTGGACCCGTGCGTGGAACGAGATCGCCATTATAGGCCGGTAAAGGACCAGAATCCCAGCAGATGGCCGAGACGAGTGCAATTTTCGAGGCAGGCCAGACCGGTCATGATGCTCCCGATGATATACAACCACTTACGCCGTGACTGACGGCGGACCCACATAAATCGACCACTGAGAAAACCGAAGATAATGACTCCCAAGATGGCTTCCCACATAGACAACCCTTCTCAAATAAGACAGACCGACGTGTCACCGGGTTGAGGCTAGGGATCCTAGCAGAGCATGTCTGGTGCGTGAGGCACCGCCGATATACTTCCGCGAACCTCGTGCGCATGCCCGCCTGCCCTGGCTAAAGGGCTTAAGGCGCTTTTGCCCCCGTACATTCCCGTACGGAATGGTGAAACAGGGAGCGGGACTTGGTCTAAGGGACGACCGGGGTTTATTCTTTATTCTTCTGGTTCCGGACCGTGAGCGTTCTCGCTACGTAATTGGTTTTGGAGTGCGGGCAGGTCATGACACACAACGTCCCACACCGTCTCTAGGTCGACATCCGCATAGCCGTGAATGAGGACGTTTCTCAATGCCCTCAAACGCCGTGCCTCAAGCTCCGGATGGGATTGGCGAAATTCCTCCGACAATCGTCCCGCGGCCTCCCCCGCAATTTCAAGCTGCCGAATAATGGCTGATTGGGTAAACTCATCGGCCATGAATTCCGCTCGTGTGATCCGATTGGCCCACTGGATGGCCTTCGCAATGGCATCCTGGATGTGTCGAACGTACAGTTCTTCATGATGGCGCGACATAAATGGTTTGCGCCTCCCGTAATACGTCCTCTCGAATAACGGGGTCCAGTAAGTGCGGTTTCACGAGGTCAACGGAACGGCCCCAGACATCCTCCAACGCTAAGAGGAGATCGATCCATCCCAGACCGCGGGCGGATGAATCCGGTCGCAAAGTACAGAGCACATCGATGTCGCTCTGACCGTGGAAGTCAGCCCGTAGCACGGACCCGAATATCCGAAGATCTTGTACGCCAAACTCCTGGCAAATCTTCACGACCTGATTAAGATGCAAGTCTATCGGCAGATTGGACCGTGGAATAGCCACAGAATCGTTCCTCCTACCTCGTCCCGTTCAACAATTTTTGGTTCACATGAGAAGGTGTCCGCAATAGACGACAACCCCATAGACGGCTCCAGATAAATGATAACAGAAAATTATGCTAGATATCATGTTAGCACCAGCCCCGTTTCGTCGCAGATGTCGCGGGCTACACTGTCGGGCAGGGACTGTCCATCAGGCAGAGCCGCATACGAGAGAGGAGCTGGTACATTTTGGAGTATACCCGATTTGTGGGATGGGACGTGCATGCCGCCACGATTGCGGTGGCAGTGGCCGAGGTCGGGCGCGACCCGGCGCGGTTTGAAGGGACGTTGCCGGCGACAGCGGACGCCGTCCGACAATGGGTCCGGCGTCAGCCGGACGCGGCGACGCTGTTGGTCTGCTACGAAGCCGGGCCGACAGGATTTGAGATGGCGCGATTACTAACCGAACTGGGGGTGACGTGTCAGGTGGTGGCCCCGGGGTTGGTGCCGAAAAAGCCCACGGACCGCATTAAGACGGATCGACGGGATGCGATCAAATTGGCACAAGCGTTGCGCGCGGGGTCCTTGACGCCCGTACGGATCCCGACCCGGTCGGACGAGGCCTTTCGGGATCTCATCCGGACCCGGACCCAGGCCGTCGAGGATCAAAGTCGGGTGCGCCATCGCATTAAGAGTGCCTTGCTGCGCTGGGGCGTGCGGGTCCCGGGGACGAGCCGCACGTGGCCTGGATTCGTCACTGGGCTCCCGACGAGGTACCCCGCCGCCAAGCGTGGCAGGAACTGCTCGGGCAGTTGGAAGAGGCAGATGCCCGCGTGTTGCGACTCACCGCGGCCATCGAGGCCGCGTGGCTCGCCCATCCGCTGGCGGACCTGATGCGCGCACTCCAAGCGTTACGCGGGATTGATTGGCTCACGGCCGCCACGCTCGTGGCGGAATGTGGGGACTTCAGCCAATTCCGGCATCCCCGCCATCTCATGGCCTTCTTTGGCTTGGTGCCGACCGAATCGTCAAGCGGCGAGAGCCGGCGTCAAGGTGGGATCAGCAAAACGGGGAATGCTCAGGTCCGGCGCGTGTTGATTCAGAGCGCCCAGACGTATCGGTTTTTGCCCTCGTTGCATGGCCTGGTGGGGCGCCGATTGGCCGCCTGCGGGCCCTGGCAAGCCGACCTGAGCGCGATTAGTTGGCGGTGCCAACAACGCTTGCACGGCCGGTTGCGGCGGGTTATGGCCCGTCGGGGCAAGCCCAAGGCACTCACGGCCGTGGCGCGGGAACTGTGTGGGTACATTTGGGAAGTGGCGGTCTGGGTGCGCGCCCAACCGGCGGGAAGCTCTGTAGCCTAAGCGGTCAACGACAATGAGGGTCCCGGCCATCACGGATGGGCCCTGTGCAGGAAGCGGACGGAGTATGCGCGAGAGCCCTCGAGCGACTTATGCGGTAGAGGCTGCGGCCTCAAGCCCGCGACGCTAGATTGAGACTGCTCGCGATCGGATGCAAAAACTTGCGTGTTAGGGTCGTCCGACCCCAGTCAAGCCCGCGATTACGAGGCTGATCCGCCGTCGACAATGAGAATCTCCGTAGGTACCTTCCTGCACGGAGCCGGTCTGTGCGCACAAACTCTGGGGCACGGGGCAGTATAGACCGTCCTCGGTCAAGGTCAAGGCGTCCCTTGCGGGCGGCTTCGCCGACCTTGACCTTGGTCTCGGACGCCTGAACCAAATTGTGCCCCCAGAGAGTTGACAGGTGCCGCACTAAGGACTCGCCACGAATGTAACCTGCGGTAGGGTCGACCCTAATGGGTACTTCGGGTCCAAGCAGCCCGCATATCGGACATTCGGATACGGACTCGTCGCGGCAAGGAGCATTCGCTTCCGCCCGTCATAGCCCTCTTTTTTGGGACATAGCATGAAGGGAAGTCCCAAGATCGAGGTGGCACAATGGACGCGAAACAACCGAATCGCACAGCGCCGATGATTACCGGGTTTACCATGCTGCTGTTAACTATCATGCTGATTGTCTTCTCAGAGCATGGCTATCACGCCACGGTGGGGGCGTTGAAGCTGTTTTTTGAAGTGGTATTCCCTTCACTAC
>JAJZAN010000124.1 GCA_021799435.1 Bacillota bacterium
CCTCAAATCCTTTGCAACGCGACCCCGCGACGACACTTTTTTATCGGATGAGAAGGCGTGAGCTTTGATGAGAATGATACGAATATTTGGCGCAAGGTCCCCGGAATATTTATGGGTAAAGATTAGCAGGTGATGCGGGGTCCACGTGGAAGCCGCCGGAAGTGGAACTGAAATGTCACCGTCTGTCCGGCATTCGCGTCCACATGAAAGGCAAAGCGCACAAAACCCACTGAAAACACCACGAGGTGAGTGCCGGGATCTAGAGCTATAGCCCGCACCGGCTCACGGCGACCTATCTCTCCCAACCAAGCGCCATCCACATAGAGGCGCACCCGGCGGCTTCGCGGCACAGACGGATCCAGCATAACTTGCAACATGGCGGGTGCGGAGGCTCGAGACCGGGACGGCGCCCCCCGGCGAACGGGACCAGGAATGGCTGAAGGCGGCAGGGCCCGAAACCGGCTGGTCGGAACCAGCCACCCCAGCAGCAGACCGACCGCCACTCCGCCCAAGTGAGCGGTTATAGCGATATGCGCCGGAGCCTGGAATTCACCCACAACCTCCAATCCTGCCAACACGAGCAAAACCGCCAGACGCGGCCAGTTTCGGCGGCGAAACCATACCACCGCGAGCACCGCCAAGAGTCCCATGATGGCACCGCTGGCTCCCGCGGCCAAATCATGGGGAGGGAGCCGCAAAGACTGCGCCAGATTCCCGACGATGCCGCTGGCAAAATAGGCGAACAACCAAATCCAGCCTGATATCTCCTGCTCCAGAAAGGTCCCTACCAACACCAACACCGCCATGTTGGTGAGCACATGAGCCAGGGACAAATGCAAAAAGATAGCCCATACCAAGGTCCATGGGTGGAGGTGATCCCAGGCGGTAACGGCACCGTCTTGACGCAACACCGCAACGGTCAGCGGGCGGGATAGTCCCCGCTCCAAGACGATGTAGACAGCGATGGTCACCGCCGCAACAGACGTGGACAGCCAAGGGAAAGTTAGGCGCTTCATAAGCCCCTCCAGGTGCCTAAACCATAGCCTGTGGGAACGGAGCGCCACAAGCGAAAATTGCTGGAAAACCGCCTCTCGCCAGGACTGTCAAGAAAGGTTTACAATAACGACAAGAAATATTGTTTACGAGAGCGAGGAATTCTCCTGAGGAAATTATGGATGGCAGCCACTGCCGTAGTGTTGCCCGCAGCGCTCGCGGCCTGCGGCACGGCCCCGAAATCAGCGGCGGTGCATGGCACCGCCAACGTCGCGTACGCCGGGTCGCTGCAAGATGTGAACGACCTCAGCATTGGGCCCGCTTTTCAGCGATCCACTGGCAATAAATATGAGGGACAGGGCGGCGGATCGTTCGGGGTCGCCCACGAGATTGCATCGAAAACCATCGCCCCCAATCTGTTCGAAAGCGTGGGCTATGCCCCGATTCAAGTGCTGGAGCCGAAGTTCACCACGTGGGCCATCAGCTTTGCCGCAAGCCCGCTCGTCGTCGCCTATGATCCCAAGTCGCCGTTCGCCCCCCAATTGAATGCCATCCGATCGGGACAAAAGCCCCTCAAAGACTTGTTTAGCCTGATGGCCAACCCGCAGTTCCATCTCGGACGCACGAACCCCAACACCGACCCGCAGGGGCAAGCATTCTACATGATGGTGGAACTCGCCCAAAAGCAGTACCATCTTCCGTCCAGCCTGCCGTCACAAGTGTTGGGATCCTTGGAGAATCCGCATCAGGTGTACTCAGAAACCGGCATCCTGAGCCTTCTTCAATCGGGTGGACTAGATGCATCGAGTGCGTTTTTGTCCGAAGCCATTCAGCGGCATCTGGACTACATCAAGCTGCCGAGCAGCCTAAACTTCGCCAATCCGGCCGACAACGCCACGTACGCCACGGCATCGGTCAAATTGAGCAATGGCACCGTCGTGCATGGAGCAGCATTGACCGTCGACATCACCACCATCGGCACGCCTGCGCCGGCCGCCGTCTCATTTATTCGCTATCTGCTCGGCCGCCACGGTGAGTCTCTCATGAAAAAAGCCGGCTACGACGTATTCAGCCCCCTGCCTTTGGGCCGGCGTTCCGCCGTACCGTCGCGTTTGACCGGGCTTCTGAAGTGAGACGCCTCATCGCCCTCGGATCTGTTTTGGCGCTGGGCATCCTGTTTTTGCCCCTGGGCATATTGTTGGCCCACGCCGGACAATTCGGCCGCGTTCTGAATGCGCCCGGCGGCGCCTCAGCGATCGCCTTGACTCTTGTCTCCGGCGTGCTGTCGCTGGCTATCGATTTGCTGTTGGGGATGCCCTTGGCATGGCTTCTGGCGCGCCGGCTGTCTCCGACCTGGCAGCGGGTTTGGGGTACCGCTCTGGTTGTTCCTTTGCTGATGCCTCCGTTGGTCTTGGGACTGGTTCTGGCCTACGTGGTCGGCCCAGCATCGCCTTTGGGCAGCGTCTTTAACTTATCCAACACGCTGGGGGGCTTAGTCCTGGCCCAAGTCTATGAGTCCCTGCCTTTTTTCGTCTACACCGCTTGGGGCTACCTGCGCACCATTCCGCGATCCCTTGAAGAAGATGTCTGGGTTCTGGGCAAGAGCCCGTGGGAAACCTTTCGATTCGTACTGTGGCCATTGGTGCGAACGGGATTTGCGATTGGCGCCGCGATGGCCTGGGCGCGCATCGTCGGTGCGTTCGGGGCACCTGTGGTGGTCGCATATCACCCGACCGCTCTGCCGGTCGCTATCTGGATCCAGTTGCAGGAGCAGGGCTTGCCAGCGGCGTTGGGTTTGGCCCTGTGGCTTATCCTGGTCTCCCTGCCGCTCCCCATGTGGTTGAATTGGAGGTACAGCCGTGTTGAACGTTCAGGTCTCTAGTCCCCGGGTTCGAGGCGTCTTTTGTGCCGCATCGGGCCGAATCGCCGTGGTGGGCTTGTCGGGTTCGGGCAAAACCTCGCTGTTCCGTCTTATCACCGGCCTCGATGCAGGCCAGGTACAGGTTGAAGTCGACAACCAAAACGTCAGCCAGTGGCCTCCCTATCACCGCCCCATCGCGTTCGTACCCCAACGGCCCAGTCTTGTGCCGCACAAAACCATAGCCGAGCAAGTTATGTGGGTGCAGCGCGCCAGAGATGACGTCATTCGCGAGTGGCGGAGCATTCTCGCGCTCGAACATTTGTGGCATCGATGCCCGCCTGAACTGTCCGGTGGAGAGCAGCAACGAGCTGCCCTCCTGCGGGCCATCGCTGCCGATCCCCGCATCCTGCTCTTGGATGAAGCCTTATCCAACGTAGACCGACCACATCGCCACGCCATATGGGACGCCATTGCCCAACACTGGCCGGACGATCGTCCGTTGTTGTTTTCTACTCATGAGTGGGACGAGGCCGAAGCCTACGCAGAGACTATCCTCTATGTAGAGTCCGGTGTGCTCTATCCACTGCAGCCACGGTCGCACGTGACACCGGTCACCCCGTCCATGGCGCGCTTGATGGGCTATGTGGCAGCCCTGCGTGATCGTGCAGGCCGCACCGTGCTGCTCCATCCGCGATTGGTGCGGCCGGGCCTGCCACCGGATGGTCAGGCTCATATTCACGGGACGCTCACCGTGACGGCAGTTAGCCCACTCACCGCTCGCTATCAATTCGAGAGCGACGGGAAGACGTGGACGTGGAATGGACCGCCCTCGCCCGGCGGCATCTACGACGGCATGTCCTTGGCAGAGTCCGTGGTCCCGACATTTGATTGGGCAGAGGAGGGGGCGCGATGAAATTTGGAGTGTGGCTGCAATCCCAGCGCCAAGCGCACCATTGGTCGCAAGCCGAGTTGGCTGAGCGCTTGGCGGTCTCGCGCCAAACCGTTATTGCCCTAGAGAAAAATCAGCACGGTCCCAGCCTAGATTTGGCCGTGCGGCTCAGCCAATTGTTTCAGATTTCGTTGGATCAGCTGGTCGAGTCCGTCACAGATGCGGGGCCGCAAGGCCGCGTGCTGCCCTCGCTGCTCCGCCCCACCGGACCGACCCCTGTCATCTGGTCCCAAGTCGGTCCACGCTGCGTGCTCGTCCCCATACATCGCATTGAAGGCACCCCGTTTCCCGACGCCGTGTGGGATCCCAATACGGGCGAAACTCTCGCCCTGCCCGGAGCCCGCCGACCGGAGCAAGTGATTCTCGCGGGGGGATGCGATCCCTTCGCTGGATGGCTCTCTCAGGTCTTTCATGACTACAATCCCCATTTGTACTTGGAAACCGTGCGCCTATCCAGCAGCCAAGCGTTGCGGGCTTGGCAGGACGGTTGGCTCCATGTGGCCGGAACCCATCTCTATGATGTTGAGTTGCAGCGTTACAACCCTGACTCGTTGGCGGCAGTTCCCCACCTCCGCATGCCCTATTTGATGTGGGAGGAGGGTCTTCTGATGCGGCCCGACGAGCGGCTGGAGCGTTTGGCTATCCGCGAACCGGGGAGCGAAGCGCATGCCCTGTTTCAACGCCATAGAAACCAGTCTCCTGCTCCAACCGACATCTTCTATACCCATCGATCCATCATGGACACGGTAGCGCATCGCCGAGGTTGGGCAGGAGTCGGATTAGGGCCTTTGGCTTCCCCCCTGGGGCTCTTGTTCGAACCTTGGGCTTTGGAATCCTATGATCTGTGGGTCCGTTGGGAAGAGCACAGCCTGCCATGGGTCGAGACCCTGCGGTCCGCCCTGCAGTCGCCGCGCTTAACCTCTTTGCTGGCAGGGGTTCCACACGTAAGCTTGGCCCAATCAGCATCGCACGTGTCGAGCGGCTTGCTAGAATGAACGACAAGGCTCTTTTGCCAAGGAGGCAAGCCACGAGATTCCTACCAGCACCATGGTGTTGCGGTATTTCGCAGCGCCCTCTACGTTACCAGCTCGACCATACGCGCGTATCCGAGCAGGTCCGCATCGATGTCAAGGGCGGTGACCGTGGCTGACGGCAAGGCCGCCAAGAGGTGGGCGGTGACGAACCCCGGACCGCAGCCCAGGTCCAAGATCTGCATACCGTCTCGTAGACCAAACGTCTGGTACTTCTGAAATTCCTGCCGCCATCCCATCGTGACCTACACCCGAAGGCGCTCGATCTCGGCCGCCACCGGAACTGGTAGTCGATGAATGTCATATTGTCTTCTCATTCGCGTTCCCCCTGACTCTCGCCGATCCCGCCCTGGCCCTGAGGTCTCAGGTGTCGCGGGTCAGGCGACTCTTCTGACAAGGGCGAACCCTCGTTCATTGAGGTAAAGTAGACACAAAGCCTTTTAAATCGCGCGTTATTGGGGGTAGGTTCATGCCGATATCCACCAGCGTCGTCGTCAGTGCGATTGTGCGGAATCAACACGCGGAATTTCTTCTGATACAGCATCCCGTCAGAGGATGGGAGCCCCCCGGAGGGCGCATTGAGCCGGGCGAGGATCTGGCCGCGTCGCTCGTGCGGGAGGTATGGGAGGAAACGGGACTCAATATTCGTATCGGAGCGCTCATGGGGGTCTATCAAAACATCGGGGATATCTCACGCCTGATTTTCGTATTCGCCGGGGAAGTCGCGAGCGGTGACATGGAAACCGGTGGCGAGAGCTTGGCGGTCGGGTGGTTCTCCGCTGCGCAAGCGCTCACGGCAATCTCTCATCCAGGAACTTTACATCGTTTCCAGGAGCTGCTGATGTTTAAACCCGGACAAATTCGCTATCACTCGTTCACGAGCAGCCAGAATAATGCGTCCTCTGAGTATCTCGTACACACCCAACGAATTCTGTGAACAGTTCATCGTTAAGCGTGCATGGAGATTCCTGAGGCAGTTCGGGCAGCCTATTGCCCCAAGTCAGCCCGGCGTTCACCATGCCTAAGGCATTCTCCCCCCAACTGCACGGTAGCGAATCCATCCAAATCAATAATGCGGTTGACCCATCGGAACAACGTTGTTGTAATTACATCATAGCGTGAGCTGAAGCTTTGGAATCTCGACCAGCCGCCGTCCTTGGTTCTCCTGCAGCCTGGCCATTCCTGTACTGAAGGCAAAAATGTTGACGGCCAGACCCGCGAACCCGCTCTCCGGCAAACAGGGGCCCACAATGTAATGCATGAGCAAGGCATGTTGACTGGTCTGCCCGTGGGTACCCCACACCCGATATCCCGGTATTGCGGCCTGTAGAACCATGTGACCGAGGTACGTGGAGGAGTCCTTGTCCACCAGGTCCACGATCAGATCCATCTCCGAACAGTTGGCGTATTGCTTGTACTGGGTCAGGGTCACCCGAACTCCCTCAATCACGCGCAGTCGCATGACGGGCATCGTCAATCGAGCGGGGCCCTGGATTTGGGGCATTTCATCCCGTGGAGGTTGCGGTAACATGACACAACTCCTTTCACCAAAACTCCGCGTTGGTGTCAATCTGGGTCCGGCATCAGGGCCGCCTGGTCGCCTGGTCCGACACGGTTTCGTGAATCACCAAGCCGCCCGGATCGATGAGCAGGGACGGGCAGTCTCCTTGGGCCCCCTCATGTCAAATCGGCGCGGCGTTGATTAAGATACCAATTCGACACGGCGGTGGTGTCAATCTCGGAACGCAGCAGTCCCGCCTGGTCCGACACAATTTCGTCAATAACCAAGCCGCCCGGATCGATGAGTAGGGATGGGCAGCGTTGCGCCCCGTGGGCGACGTTGACGCCAGCGACCCACCGCTGGTTCTCCGCCGCGCGACTGATGAGGTGACTCCGCCACACCGGGCGATACACCGCGTCGTCAATCAAATGCGTCATGTACACGAAGAGATCGGCGCCCGCGTCCGCCAACACGCGCCATTGCTCGGGGAAGCGACTCTCGCGACACAACTGCACCCCGACCTGCAGCGTACCGTCTGGCAATCGGAGAGGAAAGATCGGCAAACTGTCGCCGGGCACGAGATAGCCACGCTCATGGGTCGCCAAGTTGGCCTTGTTGTACACTGCGCGGTGTCCCGTGGGCGCCAGATAATGGGCTTGATTCCGCCAGCCCTTGTCGTCTTGGCGACAGGCTCCGACAAACACGTGAAGGGTTCGTTCGCACGCAACCGCGTGTAAGATGTCCAGACCCTGCGTGACTTGCTGTTCATCGATCCCGGCGAGAAATGTGATGTCATCGGAATAGCCCGATAGCGAGGCTTCGGGAAACACCACCACATCGTGGGCATTGCATTGATCCAGGAGATCCACCATCCGCTGGAGGTTCTCCGTCACGTCAAAGCTCATGGGAAAGGGGGCGCAGACAATCGATGCCTTCATAAGGGTCTTCCTTCGCTTTCATAGGTCCGATTCATAACGTTCATGCTGAAACATGGCTCTCCATTCACCCAAAGACTACCATACCGCCGCTCAATAATGGGAATATTATGCTAAGTCGCTCTTGCCCCCGAGGGAGTCTCGCAGCGAGACCTATTCGCCGGACGCTTTTGAGGCAACACGTTCGCAAGTCATTTACCATTCAACGTAAGTCTAGAGACGGGTCCTGTCCAAAAACGCTCCGCCGCGCAAGGTGAGCAAACTCGCGTGGCAAGCATCGTCCTTAAATGATGTCGTTAAAATGTTCTTGGGTTGTTTGAAGTTGTTTCTTTAAAATCATTTTCCATTTCCCGCTCGGAATTTCCCCCGAGCCTCTGAATACCTTGGTCCGTGACATTTCTCCGCTGGGGAGAAACTTCCGATAAAAGTCATGGTCGGTTTGCTTATAGAGTTCCCATCCGTCTCTCTCGCAGAACCGTTTGAGATCCTTCCAACTAGGCATCAATCAAATCTACGACGTCGCTGACAGTCTCTTGAAGAAGGATATTCATCACGTATGGGGCGTGAGCTCGACGGTTGGGCGCGTTAAAGTAAAGAACAAATTCGTCTTCGTACTCGTTCGCATACTCGACCATTTGGTGGGCCAGCTCTTCTTTGAGATCCTCGATAGTGGAGGCATTGGCCACTAAATCCACAACGTCCAAACAGCCGCTAAAGGATCCGTCTTCCTCTTGTACCACCTCAAGTTTCAAACGGTACGACGCAAGCAGGATCCTCAGATGTTCTGACGCGACAACAACAAATGTATCTCGGTTGCGTTTGACAAACTGCGGGCCGACGCGAACCACAGTGTCTATAAAGTGGCCCCAATCCTTACGAACGTCGGTGGCATTTAACAGCGTTTCCATCATCATTCCCTCCTCACCTCCAATATACCCTTATGCCCATCCGGTGTACACTATGTACACCACGCACACTTTGTACGCAGTGTGCACAAAGAGATGTGGAGCTTATACTCTTGACTGTTTGTGCTCGCCCCCCTCGCCTAACGACGGAAATTCTCTGATGGCTCGTCTTCAGTTGAGCTTGAAACAGCCTGATTACTTAACGACACGAATAGCAGGCTATTCGCTCCGCTAAGTTTTGCCGAACGAGTGCCCGTTCAAGCAACGCGAAAGGCCGGGTTCCCCCCGGCGTTAGCGCAGAACTTTATTACGGAACGCAAAACATTATGCCAAACATCAAGTATCTTCGTGCTTGAGGAGTCAACCGGCACCTTGTTTGTGGGTGCATATCTTTCGGATGTGAAGATTCCCAATATCTGCGTCAGCAGCGTCCAATACGAAGCATCCTTGGTGGAACTGGAACCCTTCTTGGAATCCGGACAAATTCAGCGTATGGTGCCCGCCACGGCCACGTTGCCGATCTCCGACAGAGGTGCGCCCCGCATCGAGGCCAGTCGTCACTCCATTGCGGAGGTCCGCCGAGCCATAACACAGCAAGATGCCCAAGCCCTGGGGGATGGACATCCGCCTTCCCGTTCCCGAAAATGATGGGGCACTACCATAACGTGAACACCGCCGTCATCGCCGAGGAGCTGGGATTGCCTGTGTCAGGCAACGACAGTGTCTAGAAGTCCACGCCGCCACCAACCTCCAGCACAATCTTGC
>JAJZAN010000125.1 GCA_021799435.1 Bacillota bacterium
GCCGCCCTTCATCGCTGGCGAATCGGTCCCCCTGTTACTATGCTCATCACCGCGGACCACGGGATGGCGGCGCTGGATCCGGCCCGGGCCATCCGACAGAATGATCCGCGAGCCGTGCCGCTATGGACTAAACGCTGGGCCGGCGAACGACGGGCTGTCACCACTGAAATCCCCATGGAAGCGGTCCTGTCTTTATTTGGCCCCACCGCCGCAGTCTATACCCAGGCACAATTGTGGGATGAGGGCTGGTACGGCGGCGATCCCGTTCGAAACACCTGGCGGGATCGTGTCCTTCATACCCTCATTGTGCCCCCGGACAACGTTCAGTTTCAGCAGGACGGCGTCATTGAGCCAGCCCTCCTGAAGGGCGGCCACGGCGCGATGAGTCCTGCCGAACGAGACATCCCGCTCATCGTTCGGCCCTTGTAGGTTTTCCAACATCTCCTCAGACTGGAGCAAATTTTCCGTTTTGGTCTCATTCTGTGATCTTTTTTGGGCCCTTCGGCGTATTCCCAGATAAAGAGTAAAGTCTATCAGTCCGAATTTGGGAAGGAGAGAGATGGTATGAGCGAGGGTCATTTCGTCCCACGAGGTCGCAAAATTCTGCCCCTAGCGGCTCTGGCTGTCATTGCCGCTGGCTGCGGAGCCGCTCCCAGCACAGTGGCTTCGAGCTCCGCCAGCCCTGCCTTGCATTTAGCGCGGGGCAGCTTGGTTCAAGTGAGAACGGTATCGGTCAAGGGCAAACATGAGCGGGTTCTGGTGAATTCCAAGGGCTACACCCTGTATTACTTCACCAAAGATACGCCGAAGGCATCTCATTGCAACGGAGGATGTTCGGCGTTGTGGCCGGCGTTCCTGACCAATGCGCACAAACTGCCGAAGCCGGCCGGCTTAAAGGGCCGCCTGGCGGTCGTCAAGGACTCTCACGGCCATCAAGTCTCGTATAACGGACATCTTCTGTACACCTATCGAGGAGACAAGAAACCAGGTCAAACGTTCGGCCAAGGGTTTCTCAAAGAATGGTGGGTGGCCACACCCAATTTGAAAGCGCCGCTTGCGCACTCTGGCGGAGGTACCGGAGGCAGTGGATGGTAGAAGAAGAGGCGGGGCTCTCACGCCCCGTCGATCCGCCCTCCTGGATTACCGTTTTGCGCGTAGCGATGCCTCTCGTCGCGGTGGCCTCAGGCTTCTTGCCGTGGCTCTATGCTGTGGCACCCGGGAGCCATCCTAGCACCGTTCTGCAAATCTACAGCCTGTATAGGTTGAGTGTCCTCTCTTGGCTTTGGCTGGTCATCACCGCGCTTTTGACCGGATCCGTTGCAATAGGGCAACGCATGCCCATGCGGAAGCTGCGGGACAAAATATTGTTGGCTTATGCCGCCGTGTCTTTTGGTACGGCGTTGACGGCGATCGTCTGCGTGCACGTGGCGGGCCTCATATCCGCCGACCTCAGTGCGCCAACCCCCGTGGCACTCGGCTATGGCGTGTGGGTGTTTGGCGCGGCAGCCTTTCTTTGGACCCTGGTGTCTGTCTTCAGTTGAAGGAGATTCGTCACTCGCCGGCCGAGAGCCTTGCCCATCGTCTCGGCCTCTTCTCGGTTATCCCAGTACGCAAAGAAGTCGAAGCGATTTTCCCAAGGATCCCTCCGAGCTCCACGGCCACGCCGCCCACGTTCAGCTTCCGTCTCCGTGCATTCCATCCAGAGCGGGCCGGCCCCCACTCATTCTGGCCCGTAGAGCATTGGACGGGCGAAACGCATCCCGCCCCCACCAATCCGGTGTACAATTCATCTCAACTAGCCGCAACGAAAAAGCTCGCCAGATCCCAAGGAGGCGGCCGCCGTGGCGTCAATTCAATGGCAGGAAAATCCCTTTTGGAACCCCACCCCGACTTCTCGCCTCACTCCTTTCACGGCTCAGACAGCGGAGCAGATCCTCACCTACCACCGAAGCTGGCCGCACTATCAGAAGACGCCGCTCTGGCGTCTCGAAGGTCAGGCGCGCGCCTTAGGACTGCGCGATATTTGGATCAAGGACGAGTCCTATCGGTGGGGCCTGCGCGCATTCAAGGGTCTCGGCGGCACCTATGCCGTAGGTCGCTGCCTGGCTCGTCAGCTTGGCCTTGAGGGGATCCCGCCCTACGCTGTCCTCACCAACCGTCTGGCGGGCCGTCCGCCCGTAACCTTTGCTACCGCCACGGATGGGAATCATGGCGTTGGCGTTGCTTGGGCCGCCGCGAAATTGGGCCAGCAGGCCCATGTGTTTCTCCCGCGCGGCAGCACCGCAGCACGGCTCAACGCCGTCACACGGGCGGGGGGCCAGGTACACGCTTCCGACCTCGGCTATGACGATTTGGTGGAGTGGGTGGCACTAGAATCCCTAAGACAGGGCTGGACGCTGGTACAAGACACCGCCTGGGATGGGTATACCGAGATTCCCATGTGGATTATGCAAGGTTATCTGACATTAATGGCTGAGGAGTTCCTGGCTCCCCAGGCAGAACTGGCACCCACGCACGTCTTTCTTCAAGCCGGAGTAGGGTCGTTCGCCGCCGCCATCACTGCGTTTCTGGCCAACGTATTCGGCCCCGCCATGCCCCGCATCATTCTCATGGAGCCCCACTCTGCGGCCTGTTTCTATCGCACTGCCCGCTCAGGGGAAGCGACTCTGCAGTCCGCCACCGGACCCATCAACACGGTGATGGCCGGTTTGGCCTGCGGCGTGGGCAACCCGATCGCCTGGGACATCCTGCGGCCCTGGGTCTCGGCATTTGTCTCCTTGGGTGATTCCGTCACGGAACATGGCATACGGGTTCTGGCTCAGCCATGCGGTTCAGACCCCGCCATCACCAGCGGGGAATCGGGTGCCGTGGGCATGGGGATGCTGTCGCTCATCGCTCAAGACCCCCACTATGCCCAGATGCGGGAGGCCGTCGGACTGGACGCGGGCTCCCGAGTTTTCCTCATCAGCACGGAAGGAGCCACCGATTCCGACATCTATCGCCGTAGGGTGCCGGAGGGCCCGCTGCCTCCGGTCCCCTAACTCGACTCCCGTGCGACCGCGCGCCCGGATGCAGACGGCCTCGCGCCCGCACCAACTGCGGTTAAATTCTGCGCCAACGACAAACACTGGACTCGTCTAAAACGGCGCGGAAGGGGGGACGTCCATGAACCGCAGAACCGCGCACGCGGTCGTGCTGGGTTCACGTTTTGCCGGCTTGGCCACGTTGACCTGGCTGCGACGCTTGTACCGACCCGACGAGCTCGCCATCACTGTGGTGGATCAATGGCAGGATATGATTTTCCGTCCCGGGTTGGTGCACGCTATGCATCTTGGGCCCGACCAACTCATGTCCACGGTGTCCGTGCCCATGCGTCCGTTTTGGGCCAAGAACAAAATCCGGGCCATCCATGACATGGTGGTGGATATCGACCCCAATCTGCGCAAGGTATATATGACAACTCACGAACCCATCCCCTACGACGTGCTCTTCGTCGCGACAGGCAGTTCCCCGCGCTGGGACGCCATACCTGGTCTCGCCGAGCATCACCAGGGCTTCTGCGAAGGTTACTTGGCGCGACACACCGCCGCCGTCAACGCGCGGGAACCGCAAGGTCGCATCGTTATTGCCGTAGGCCAAATAATGGCACCGGGATCCTGGACGCCGAGCATCCATGTGGGTTGTGAGTGTCCGGCTTTCGAAGCAGCCCTGCTTTGGGACGCCCGATTGCGAAAGATGAAACAGCGAGACCAGGCCGACATTGTGTTTGTCACGGCATCCCAGGTGGTGGCCGAGTCGGCTGGACCGCGCTTCCAGGCAGTGCTGGGCGAACTCTTCCCCAAACGCAACATCCGGGTCATCACCAATGCCCAGTATGTGCGGGTAGCGGACAAAGCCCTGCAACTAGCGGACGGCACCTCCCTCCCCTTTGATCGGATCCTATGGCTTCCGCCCCAATCCGGATCCCGCTGGCTGGAACACTCCCCGATCGCCGAAGGGACAGGCTGGGTGCCCGTTAATTCTTTCCTCTGCCATCCTCAGTGGGATGATATCTACGCGGTGGGAGACGTCGTCAGCAAACCGTGGCCCAAAATGGGCCACGCCGCCATGGTGCAAGCGCGGGTGGCCGTCCATCACTGGGCTTGGCGTCAAAAAAAGATCCGTCGCAAACCTGCCCCCTACCAGCCGAAGATGCTCTGGGTTATAGAAGACAGCCCGACCAGTGCCTTTTTCGGCATGTCCGACACCTTTTACGGCGGAAAGCAACAGGTGATATATCACGGGCGCCCTCCCTATTGGGCCAAGCAAGTCTTTCAATGGGCGTACGTTCGCAGTACCGGCGCCCTGCCTGTCATGCCCTAAGCCTCATTGTCGGCAATCCACAGCATCACAACATCGGAACTGGGGCGATATTGCGCGGCGTGACGAAAACCCGCTTCGTAAAACGCATCCGGCAAGGGGCATTTGTTGGCCCAGACGCGATGAGTCTCAGACAAGCGGCGGTATGGGGCGGAATCCCGAATGCCCGGCCAATCAGGTGTCCAGTGCATGTCACCCCACATCGGCACCAAACGGTGAAAATATAGCTCGAACCCGCGCCGCTTCCACCCCACCTCGGGGGTGTGTGTCTCCAATAACACCAGATGCCCAGACGGAGCCAGGCGCCGCCGGAGTTGGGTGAGCGCGGTGACCGGGTCAGGTTGGTCGCGCAACACAAACGTCATCGCCGTGACGTCGTAGGCCGTGTCGTCATCCTCTGACCAGTCCTCCAAACTTTGATGGACGGTAGGAATAGACGCCGGCACGTGCTTTAACATGTTCTCGGCGTAATCGACGCCCAGCACATGCACGTCCGGCGTGGCATGGGCCAATAGCTCCAACAGGTATCCAGGACCGCAGCCGACATCCGCGACGGAGTGAGGCCTAAACTCCCCAATGGCGCTCATCACATGCTCCATCCAGCGCGGATAGAGCTGGCGGGATACCCGCTTGGTTTGCTCCAAGTACCGATCAGCCATCCAATCGAAGGTCCGTCGCAAGTCAGTGCCGATATCTTGGTCTTCCAACTGAACCACTTCCACCACTCCCTAGCAAACCGACTAATATGGCATTCAATTGCTGATAGGATGTGACGAGTTCGCCCACTGTATCCGCCAAGTTGCCCGGCTTTTGAGGAAGCCCGTCAAACGGGATATCAAACAGTTGGGCCGCCTCCGCGGTTCGAGTCACCAGGGGCCGCAGTCGCCGGAATTCGCCCCACGAGGTCGTACCTGTCGTCCGCAGAATGATTTTGAGTTCTTCCCGCGTGGCTTCGAGCCAGTTGACGGCATGTTCACTGGCTTGATGTTGATTAATCTTAGGCGCCCGGTTGGATGAGGACCGGGCAAACGCCAGTTGGGTCGGCGGAAAACGAAACACCTTTTCCGCCACCTGTTCATGCAGCAAACTAAACAGCAATTCCGTGCCCACAGCCACGGCGTCGGCCCCCAAGGCCATGAGCCGCGCAATGTCGGCCGCGTCGTGAATCCCACCCGAAACCACCAAACTCACGCGTGAACGTACGCCCTGTGACAAAAGCCAGCGATGGGCTCGATGCGCCGCAATGGCTGTCGGAACACCGAAGTGGTCGGAAATCACGGCAGGACTCCCCGCGCTGCCCGCACCCGCTCCGTCTAACGTAATCACATCCACACCCAGCGTACAAAGATAGGCCAAGTCGGTCTCGAGGTGATTGGTGGCCGGGATTTTGACGCCTAAGGGGCAGTCGGGGCGATCGTTCCGCACCTCGGAAACCCATTCCTCCAAGCGTAAAGGAGCCGCACGAATAACAGCCCGTCCTCCCACCGCCCGCTGAGCGCGAACCGGCAAATCGCGGCTCTTTTTTACGACTCTCTTACTGCCTTCCGATCCTTGGCCCCATTGCAGCTCGATCATGTCGGCCAGCTGCCGGACGGCCGGCTGATGAGCCCAGGAACCGCGGCTTTCCTGCAATACCCACTTTTGCGCATAGGCCCGCTCTTCGGGAAGAAACGGCCCCTCTCCCGACGCGATGGCGATTGATGCCAGGCTGGATGCCTGTGCCAGGGCCACTTTGGTCTCCGCGCTCAGGCCGATGCCATACCCCATGGGCGCAACGATAACCGGCATAGACAACACCAGCGGCCGTGCACTGGCCGGCCCCAGGGCTACACTCAAGTCGACCGGCTCGAGGCCTAAGGGAGGCGGCGCAAACGTGGCCGGGTCAATCCCTATCACGCTCAGCCAGTCAGGATGCACGGGGGAGCCCATGGGACGTTCGGCCGGATGTGCCGACTCAGCTCGCTGCATGGTCATCAATAACGACGAGACCGAATGCTCACGCAGCGTCAAGAAGATCTCCCACAGCGTCCGCTGCGGCGGATCTCCCATCGCGGTTTCGATTCTCTGCGCGAGCCGGCGACTCCCGACGTAGAATGCCACGGCCAGAAGCGCCGCCAGCAACACCACGGTAAAAACGGGAGTAATAATGAGCCACAACACCGTCATGGCAGTTCCTCCGATCGCTGGTTGGACCGGTAGCGGCGCGACAGCAGCCATAGCGGGGGGAGGAATAGAAGCCGCCATGCCAAAGTCAGCGGGCTGACCACGCCGAAAAGAAACTCGGCCGCAGCAATCGTCGATGGAATCCACGTCGTAATGGCCAGAAGGGCCGCCGCACTGCCCCCGAAAACCACCCCGCGCCACAAGGCTATGGAGTGCTTACCGAGGCTCATAATGTTCCAATTGAAACAGAACAAGTGCACTGCCATATACAAGACCGTGGTGGATGTCCACACCATAATGACGAACGAGCCAATGCCTTTCAAAAAAAACGTCTGCACGGAAATCAACGAGAACACATAGACCAGCGGCCAATACACCCGGCTCAGTGCATCAGGGCCCAGGGGGACTAGACTGATAGCGTACAGCAACAGCAGCACCATCCCCTGTCCACCCATGGCGGCCATGGCTGCCACATAGGGATCGCGGGGCCTTCGCCACCGGACATGCGGTGTCAAGGTCGCCACCACCGCCGCGTTCGAGAACAGAAACCAGGTGCCCAATATGGTTTTCACCCAGGGAATGACCAGAAAGTGGCCCGAGGGCAGGACTGGGGACCAAAAGGTAAGATTCCGAACACTAAATGCCAGCACGATGAACAGGAGAACCAAGATGATAGGAAACCAAAATTGCACCGACCGGGCCACGGCCGACAAGGGCCGCCCCGCACTCCAAATGGCAGCCACGAGGATGGCGATGCCCATGGGGAGACGGGGGGTGTTGGGATAGAAGTTGGTGCGAATCATCATACCGTACAATGTCAGAATAACCCCATCCGCCACCAGGTGCACGATGCCCCAGATAGGAAATACGAAGCCGACCCCGATGAACGGCAACATCTTCCGCAAACCGATCAGGAAAGTAGGTTCTCGCAAATTGAGGGCCAATGCGACCTCCAGGGCCGCCAGAGCTATGGCCAAGCCGGTGATGGTTATCAAGGTGTAGATCCCATTCGTGCCCGCCTGCTGGACAAGATACTGCGGCCAGACATAAACCCCCGCGGCTACCACCGAAATGCCCACCATCCAGATGTATTGCCCGGCGGATATGGGTTCTGCGAGTGTCTTCAATCAGTCACCCCCGATGTTGTCAGGTGAGTAGTCACCGTGACATGAGCAACGATGGGCCACAGCATACCTCGCTGCCCCGCAAATTGCCGGCTCTCCCCCGGATGCGCATAGAGATAATTTCGTCCCCATCCAAATGGGTCTGTCCGAGTCTCGTTCGCGAAATCCACCGCCTTCACGCACTCGGCAATAATCTGTTTTGATGTTTGGGCCTGGGCCCAGGCAACATTGGGTGGTGTGTCCAAAAAACTGGTCGGCCATTCGATTAAGCTGCCGTAGGCATTGATGTGGACGTTCGCAATGAGTTTGCCGTCTTGATAGGAGAGTCGCACACGGGTGTGGGCGCGGAGCCGCTTTACCACGAGAGGTCCGCCGTCCATCCGAACCCCGTACGTTTCCTTGAAAACATGATTCATCAACATGGCCCATCCCCGGCTCTCTTGGCGAGTCATCAACAGGGGGCGGCCAGAGGGCGGATACACCAAGATGCGAGTAATACGGGTTGGCGGCGACGCATAGGGAATCACGGGAGAAACCCCAGGCGTCACGAAAGCATCCCACACCTTCCACAAGGGTTGGCCCAGGTAGGAAGACTGGCACGTCCTGCAGTTGAAATATTGGGTGAAATAAACTGACGGCACCGGCTCTTGAATGGTGACAGGAAGAGGGTCGGAATTGGTGGGCTCAGCCACCAGAAAGACCGTATGGGAAACATAGCCATCGCGGTTATACTCCCTCACCAGACGAGAGATCGATTGCGCGGGGATGTCCCGCGAAACAATAATGTCCTGCAGTTGGCCCATAAAAAGGTCTCGAGCCAAATCCCGCTGCGCCTCGTTGTTTGCTTGCGAAATGGAATTGGCAACCTCCCGAGCTATCGCGAACGGCTGGCTGGCTGGAATGTTCACGTTCGTGCTGATTGACTCGGCAGGGTTCGGGAAAAAGAACGTGAACTGGAAGTCCCGATGCGGTGCCGGCATCACACTGAGCACAAAGGTGGTGGCACGCTGGATCACGGTCTCATCGTCCCAGCATCCCGTCACCGATAAACCCAGCAGGCACGCAAACAGTCCCACGACAATCCACCGCCTCCGCCTCATGATCCCATCTTCCCCCTTTTGAGCCTGGGATGTGAGTTGACGGTCTCGGGTCGGTGCCAGCGGGGGTGAAGGGGTCGCGGCGCACTCCAGCGCTGCGTCACCATGGTCCAGGGCAAACGCCAGATAGCATCGCCCCAGTCCGAC